>SLCK01000056.1 GCA_007125845.1 Gemmatimonadota bacterium | reverse complement strand
CGAAGATCGGGGTGAACATCGCTCTGGGAATGCCCATGCGGTGATAGGCCACCGCCGAGAACCAGTCCAGGTTCGCGAAGAGACCCTTCGCTTCCCGCATCACGGCTTCGATCCGGTCGGCAACCGCGAACATCCTCAGGTCGCCCGCCTCCTCCGAAAGCTTCCGGGCGAGCTCCTTGATCACCGGATTGCGGGGATCGGATACCGTGTAGACCGGATGTCCGAACCCCATGATGACCTCCCGGGCGTCGAGGCGGCGTCGGATGTCCGCCTCCGCTTCGTCGGGGTCACGATAGCGCTGTTGGATGTCGAAGGCGCGCTCGTTCGCTCCCCCGTGCTTGGGTCCGCGCAGGGCTCCGATGGCTCCGCAGATGCAGGAGTGCACGTCCGAGCCGGTCCCGGCAATGACCCGAGCCGTGAAGGTGGAGGCGTTGAACTCGTGTTCCGCATAGAGGATGAGGGAGGTGTGCATGGCTCGCACCCAGGAGTCGTTCGGGGGGCGCCGGTGGAGGAGGTGCAGAAAGTGTCCACCCAGGGAGTCGTCCTCGGTCTCCACGTCGATGCGCCGGCTTCCATGGCTGAAGTGGTACCAATAGCTCAGCATCGAGCCCATGCTCGCGAGGAGACGGTCGATGTGCCGCGCCGCCGCCGCGGGCGCGTGATCCTCCCCCTCCGGGAGCGCGGAGCCCAGAACGGAGACGCCGGTCCGGAGGACATCCATCGGGTGGCTCGCCGGAGGCAGGCGCTCGAGGGCCCCCCGGACCGCGCCCGGGAGTCCGCGCATCGCCGCCAGATGAGCCTTGTATCCTGCCAACTCCGCCGCGTTCGGGAGGTGGCCGTGGACGAGAAGGTGGGCGACCTCCTCGAATTCGCACGCCTCCGCGAGCTCCACCACGTCGTAGCCGAGGTACCGCAGCTCGTCTCCCTCGTGTCCGACCGTGCAGAGGCCGGTGTGTCCGGCTGGGACCCCCGACAAGGCAATGGACTTCTTGGCTCCGGGCATCCTGGGCTCGCTCATGAGGATTCCCCCCGGTGGATGTCCGCGTCGAAGAGGGTGTCGATGCGCCGCTCTAGGGCCTCGTACCCCAGCACCTCGTACAGTTCGTCGCGAGTCTGCATGGCGTCGATCACGGCCTGCTGGCTACCGTCGCGTCGAATCGCCTCGTAGGCGGCCTCGGCGGCGCGGCTCATCGCCCGAAAGGCGGAGAGGGGATAGAGCACGAGCCGCACTCCGACATCGCCCAGCTCCTCCACCGAGAAGATCGGGGTCCGACCGAACTCGGTGATGTTCGCCAGCACCGGAACCGATACGGCGTGCGTGAGCTCCCGGTAGTCGGACAGGGTCTCCAGCGCCTCGGCGAAGATCATGTCCGCACCGGCCTCCACGTACGCCTGAGCTCGCTCGACCAGGCCGCGCCCCCCCTCCTCGGCGTAGGCGTCGGTGCGGGCCATGAGCACGAAGGACGGGTCGTCGCGACCGTCCGTGGCCGCCCGCAAACGGTCGACCATCTCCTCCACGGGGACGAGCTCCTTTCCGGGGCGGTGCCCGCAGCGCTTCGCGTTCACCTGATCCTCCAGGTGGCAGCCCGCAGCACCCGCGCGAATGAGCTCCCTCACCGAGCGTCGAATCGAAAGCGCGTGCCCCCAGCCCGTATCGGCGTCGACGAGGAGGGGAAGGGTGGAGCGAGCCGACACCCGGCGCACGTCTTCGCACACCTCGGTGAGCGTGGTCATCCCGAGGTCGGGAAGCCCGAACGAGGCGTTCGCCACCCCGGCGCCCGACAGGTAGAGGGCGCGAAATCCAGCCCGCTCAGCCAGGAGGGCGCAGTAGGCGTTGATCGCCCCGACGACCTGGAGCGGTCGCTCCTCCTCGACCGCCATCCGGAGCCGCGTTCCCGGCGTCACTTCTGCGACCATGGTATCCTCGTCCTTCCCGGCGAGTGCGATTGAACGGAAGTCCGGGTGGCGAACCAACGGATATCCGGGTGGAGGGTATATTGCAACGTCGCGGACCGCGAGGGGATCCCGGAGAAGGCGTCGGGACCATACTGTGCCAGCGCACGGTTGCCCCCACGATGCATGCCCACGCCACGCCTTGCCGGAGCCCATTCTTGCCGCAACCCGAAATCGATCGGATCGACGGCGCTGCCACCGGGCCACCGACCGACCTTCCCCGGCTGCCCCTGCGCCTTCCCAGGAGGGCGCGAGGTGAGGAGCTGATCGATCGGCCTGATGTGGATATCCAGGCGCTGGAGCGTTCGATGGCGGCGGTGACGAGGGTGAACGAACGACTGGGGGGCGTTCGCTCGGTGCTTTCGGGCCTGCGGAGCGCCGCGAAGGAGGTGAAGGTGGTGAGCCTCCTCGACGTCGGGGTGGGCAATGGCGATCTTCCGCGGAAGCTCGCCCGAGAGCTCGCCGGCGACGGCCTAATCCTCCGCTGGACCGGAGTGGATGTGCATCCCGTGGCGCTGGGACTGGCGCGGAGGGGCGGCGACGGCGAGGAGGGTGCGGACGGCGCCCTCGTGCGCGCGGATGCGCTGCGGCTTCCCTTCGCGGACCGGAGCTTCGACGTCGCCGCGGCGACGCTCACGCTTCACCACCTCGGGGGGGATACTTGCGTGGAGGCGCTTCGCGAGATGGGGCGCGTGTCCCGGCACGGGGTTCTGGTCAGCGATCTCGAGCGCCATCCTCTGCACTACCTCGGAGCGCGCT
The DNA here is from genome assembly GCA_007125845.1 of Gemmatimonadota bacterium. Taxonomy (GTDB): domain Bacteria; phylum Gemmatimonadota; class Gemmatimonadetes; order Longimicrobiales; family Gaopeijiaceae; genus SLCK01. Next base: position 1,937 of record SLCK01000056.1, on the reverse strand, counting down.
TTCTCGCGGCCACCCTGTGGCGGTCAGACCCCCTGACGCGTCATGACGGCCCGCTTTCCGTGCTGCGCGGATTCACGCGGCGGGAGCTGGCCGCGCTGGCCCACCGGGCGGGTCTCGACGGGGTGCGAGTTCGTCGCTTCTTTCCCTTTCGGCTCCTCCTGGAAGCCCGAGGCCGGGGGGGCGCCATTGGACCGGCTTGAGCCGGCGGGAGTAGCGGAGAGGAGGGACGCCGCTCTGAGCCGCAGCCGGATCCGGGTACGTGTGCTCGTCGTGGGGGGCGGCCCGGCCGGAAGCGTTCTGGCGGGGCTCCTCGCCGCTGCGGGGCTCCAGGTGCTCATTGTCGATCGTGCGGGCTTCCCACGCGCGAAGGCATGCGGCGAGTGCGTGAACCCCGGTGGGGTCCGAGCCCTCCACCGGCTGGGGCTCCTCTCGTCCGTGCTCGGGACCCGGCCCGTTCCCCTGCGAGGTTGGACGCTTCACACGCCGGAGGGGCGGCGCGCTTGCGGGAGCTTCCCGCCGGGCCGCTTCGGCCTCGGAGTGGACCGCACGTCGTTCGATCGCGTTCTGCTCGAAGCCGCGATCGCGAAGGGAGCGAAGGTGCTGGAAGGGGTGCGCATCGAGGAGGTGGACGTAGGCGGCCCGGATCGGCCGGCGGTGGCGTGGGGCCGGGTCCGGGGCGGGGAGCGCCGGGCATTCGAGGCCGATCTCCTCATCGGTGCGGACGGGCTTAGGTCCGTGGTGGCCCGGAGGACGCGCGCTGTGGGAAGTCCGGGGCTTCTCCGGAAGGCATCGCTCTCGTGGAGGGTTCAGGGAGCCGCCGCGCCCCGTGATCGAGGTCGCCTGCTCCTCGGCGGCGATCTCACGGTCGGGCTGGCTCCGGTGGCTTCGGAGGCGGGACGCAAGGATCTCTGGAATGGAACGCTCGTGGTCGACCCGGCCCGCTACGGGGACCAGATCTCGAACGATGCCTGGTCTCTCTTCCGGAGGGGTCTGGCATTGATGGGGGCCGAATGGGAAAGCGGTCCCAAAGCGGTGGGGGGACCCTGGGCCAGCGGCCCGTTCGACTGGCCCTGCCGGAACGCGACAATGGGACGGACCCTCCTCGTGGGGGATGCGGCCGGCTACTATGATCCCCTCACCGGACAGGGCATCTACCGTGCGCTCCGGAGTGCGGAGTTGGCAGAACGCGCCGTGCGAGGTGCGCTGCCTCCTGGAATCGGGGACGCTGGGCACGACGGCGAAGGAGGGGGAGCGCTCCCCCTGCGGGCAGGTTCGCTCGCAGGGTATGAGAGCCGGATCCGGAGGGCATTCGGGCCCGGGCGGGCGCTCCAACGTGTCATCGAGGGCGTGGTGTCGCGGCCGAGGTTGCGAGAGCTCGCGCTGGGGGCGATGTCTTGGAGCCCTCGCGCGGCGTCCACCCTGATCGGACTGACCGGAAACCTTGAATTGCGTGGAGGCGAGTGAGCATGCGGACCGTCGATGAGCATCGGACCCGGGCACCCGCGGACCTTGCATTCCAGGTGGCCGCGAATGTCGAGGGCTGGCCCTCCATCCTGCCCCACTACCGGTGGGTGCGCTTCCACGAGAAGAGGGGGTTTGCCAATGGGGTGGTCGAGATGTCGGCCTGGAGATCCTTTCCGCTCTATCGTTGGCCCACCTGGTGGGTCTCGGAGATGGAGCACGACCGGGAAGCCAGACAGGTGCGGTACCGGCACGTCGACGGCATCACGCGCGGCATGAATGTGCTCTGGGAGGTCATGGATGAACCGGGGGGAGGGAGCCTCCTGCGGATCATTCATGAGTGGGAAGGCCCGCGCTGGCCCCTCATCCGGGGAATCGCGGCGAACGTGGTGATCGGGCCGGTCTTCGTCTCCCACATCGCGGGGCGGACGCTGGCGGGGGTGGTCGAGGAGGCCGAGCGCCGGATGCAAGCCGGT
>SLCK01000008.1 GCA_007125845.1 Gemmatimonadota bacterium | reverse complement strand
GTTGATTGCGTCCACCGAATCCAGGTCCGCCTCCTCCCTCAGGTCGGCGTGATGATCGATGGCATCCAGGTCGATCTCGGGGGCGATTCGGTGAAACACCTTCCGGAGGCCGGAAAGTGCGCGTGTATCTTTCGAATCCGTCATAGGTCCTCCGGCGTCTGAAGGAGCTCGGCCACCCGCTCGAGAAAGAGGCTTCCACGGTGGCCGTCGCTGGCACGATGGTCTGCAGAGAGGGTGAGGCGCAGGGTTCGGTGCGCGCCGACCATTCCGCCTTCCGCCCAGGGCCGCTCCATGGGTGCCCCCATCCCGACGATCGCCACCTGAGGCGGGTAGATCACCCCGAAGACGGTCTCGACCCCGCGATCTCCCAGACTCGTTACGGTGATGGTGGCGTCGGTGACCTCCGAGGCCCTGAGACGGCCGGCACGGGCTCGCTGCACGACGTCCCTCACCGCGGTGGTGATCCGGTCCAGTGACTCTTCAGTCACGTCGTGAATGGCCGGCGCCACGAGTCCGCCCCCGCGCAGGGAGATGGCGAGGCCGGGGTGGACCGCTTCTGCGGGACGGAAGGCGTCGTCCTCCCAGAAGCCGTTCAGCTCGGGAAAATCGCTCAATGCGACCGAGACGGACTTCAGGTAGATGGCGGCTTGCAGAATCCGCTCGGTGGGCGCCCGGTCTCGATTCGTTCGCTCGAGCCAGCGGAGCGCCCTCTCGAGCGAGAGCGTATGCGCCAGGTAGTAGTGTGGGATCTCTCGCTTCGACTGGGCCATGGCAGCCGCGATTGCCCGCCGCATCGCGGCGTGGCGGTCTGGCTCTTCGGCTTCGTCTTCGCCGTCGCGGGTGGGCTCCGGGGTCTTCGCACCGCTGACCCGTTCCACGTCTTCGCGGGTGATCGCGCCTCTGGGTCCGGTGCCTTTGATCCCCGCGAGATCCACTCCGAGAGCGTCGGCGGCTCTGCGCGCGACCGGCGTGGCCTTTGGCGCCGTAGACTCCCGAGGAGGAGTTGCGGGCTTCGACTCGGCCGCCCGTTCCACGTCCGGCAGGGTGACTGCGCCCTCCGGGCCGGTGCCTTGGATGTCCCCGAGGGAGAGGCCCATCTCCGCGGCGCGTGCTCGGGCCGCGGGAGTGGAGGGTACACGGGCCGGCGGTTCGGACCCCGGGGCCTCGGGGTCGAGCGCTGGCTCAGGCTCAGGCTCGGCCTCGGGCTCCGCGACTTCGGCTCCGCCTTCGGGTTCCCGGACCTCGGCCTCCCCGGCCCCCAGGGCCAGCAGCGGCTCACCCACCGGCACTTTCGTGCCCGGATCGGCCAGAATCTCAGCGATCTCCGCGTCCTCCCAGATCTCCATCTCGATGGCCCCTTTGTCCGTGTCGACGAGGCCGACCACGTCCCCTTTGCGGACGGACTGGCCTGGCTCGACGTACCACTCGATCACCGTCCCATCGGTCATGCCGGCCCCCAGGGAGGGCATCAGGTAGTGGTCGCTCACGAACCTCCTCCTTCCGTTCCCGGGAGGATGGACCGCACGGCCTGGACGATGTCGTCCACCTGGGGGAGCGCGGCGTCCTCGAGATGCTTGGGGTACGGAGTGGGCACCTCCTCACCGCAGACACGGGCGACAGGTGCGTCCAGGTGATAGAAGGCGCCCTCGGTGATCCGGGCGCTGATCTCGGCTGAGATGCTTCCGCTTCGCCACGCCTCGTCGACGATCACGGCGCGATTGGTGCGGGCCACAGTCTGGAGGATGGCCTCGGTGTCGAGCGGTCGCAGGGTACGGAGGTCGAGGACCTCCGCCGACACGCCATCTTCGGCGAGGCGATCCGCCGCCTCCAACGCTTTATGCAGGCTCCCTCCATAGGTGATGACGCTCACGTCGCGTCCTTCCCTCCGGATCGCCGCTCGGTCGATCTGCACAGCCCCCGCATCTTCGGCCAGGTCACCCTCCATGTTGTAGAGGAGCACGTGCTCGAAGATCAGCACGGGGTCGGGGTCCTGCAGGGCGGTCCAGAGCATTCCCCGGGCGTCCTCGAGAGTGGCGGGGGTCAGGATCTTGAGCCCCGGAATGTGCGCGTACCATCCCTCGAGGCTGCGCGAGTGCTGAGCCGCGACCTGGCGGCCGCCTCCCGTCGCCATGCGGATCACAATCGGGACGTTGAACGCACCGCCGGACATGTGGAGGAGAGTGGCCGCGTTATTGACGATCTGGTCGAGGGCCAGGAGACTGAAGTTCACGGTCATCACCTCGACGATGGGTCGCATGCCACCTAGAGCCGCCCCGATACCGGCTCCCACGAACCCTGATTCCGACAGCGGAGTGTCGCGAATCCGATCCTCTCCGAACTCCTCGAGGAGGCCCTTGCTGACGGCGTAGCAGCCGCCGTAGCGGCCCACGTCCTCGCCCATCAGGAAGACCCGTTCATCCCGGATGATCGCTTCCCGGATCGCCTCGCGGACCGCCGCACGGTACGTGGCAGTCATGGGCTCTGCCCTCCATCCACATCGCTCTCGCTGTACACAAACCGGGTGAGCTCCTCCACGGGCTCCCACGAGCCCTCCTCCGAGAAACGGACGGCTTCTTCGACTTCCGCCTCCACCTCCGCCTCGAGCTCCTCCATTCCAGCATCGTCGAGCATGTCGGCTTCACGCATGCGGCTTGCCAATAGGGATATGGGGTCTCGCTCCTTCCACTTCTCCACCTCCTCCTTGGCTCGGTACAGCTCCGGGTCGAACATGGAGTGGGCTCGGAAGCGGTACGTGCGGAACTCGAGGAAGTGAGGCCCTCCTCCTCCTCGAATCGCCTCAATCGCGCGTCGGGTCGCGTCTTCCACCGCGAGGACGTCCATTCCGTCGACAGTCCAGGAGGGCATGCCATAGCTTGCGGCTCGAAGCGCCAACTCGGTCTCGGAATGGGCAACGTCGAGCGGCGTGCCCATCGCGTAGAGGTTGTTCTCGCAGCAGAAGAGTACGGGAAGGTGCCAGAGCGCCGCGAGATTCATCGACTCGTGGAATTCACCTTCGGCCATCGCGCCGTCCCCGAAGAAGCATGCGGTCACGCGGAGCTCATCGGGGCTGTCGCCCAATGAGCGCTCCCGGCGAGCCGCCAGGGCGAGGCCCACCGCGATCGGAATGCCGCCTCCCACGATCGCATTGCCGCCGAAGAAACGGGTCTCGGCATCGAAGATGTGCATCGATCCGCCCCGTCCCCGGGCGCAACCCTCGATCTTGCCGTACATCTCCGCCATGACGTTCGTGGCCGGAACGCCGCGCACCAGCGCCTGTCCGTGTTCGCGATAGGTCGCGACGACGGAATCGTCGGGGCCCAGCAATGGGATCGACCCCGCGGCCACCGCTTCCTCGCCGATGTACAGGTGCAGGAAGCCCCGGATCTTCTCCTGGGTGTAGAGCTCGGCGCACTTCTCCTCGAATCTGCGAATGAGGAGCATGTGGCGCAGGAGCGTCCTCGCGTGTTCCTCGTCGGGCAGGGGTGGAGAGGGTGGGTAGGGATGGGTCATGACGGCTCCTCGAGGGTTGACGTGTCCCCTTCAGGGGTGCCCAGCTCACGCGCCTTGAGAAGGCGGCGAAGCGTCTTTCCGCTTCTCGTCTTGGGAAGATCGTCGAGAAAGGTGATCTCCTTCGGGGCTGCGACCGAGCCGAGGCGGGAGCGAGCGTGGCCGAGAATCTCGAGGAGGAGGTCCTCGCTCTCTTCTTGTCCCGGGTGAAGTGCCACGAACGCTTTCACGGTCTCGCCCACGACCGGGTCGGGCTTTCCGATCACAGCGGCCTCGGCCACGGCCGGGTGCTCGATTAGGGCGCTCTCGACTTCGAATGGTCCGATCAGGTGCCCGGCGGACTTGATCACGTCGTCGGCCCGGCCGACGAACCAGTAGTAGCCGTCCGGATCCCTACGGGCGAGATCGCCGGTGAAGTACCACTCGCCCGAGAAACAGGAGCGGTAGCGCCCTTCTTCGTGCAGGTAGGTCCGGAACATCGACGGCCACCCCTTGCGGAGGATGAGCTCACCTTCCACGTCCGGATCCTCGATCAGATCGGCGCCTCCATCGGTGCGCCGGCCGATCGCGGCTTCGATGCCGGGAAGCGGCCGTCCCATCGAGCCGGGGCGGATCTCCATGCCTTCGACATTCGCGATCATGATCCCCCCGGTTTCCGTTTGCCACCAGTTGTCGTGAATGGGGCGGTCGAGCACGCGCTGACTCCATTCGACCGCCTCCGGGTTGAGGGGCTCGCCCACGCTCGCGATGAAGCGAAGCCGGGAAAGGTCGAAGCGGCGAGGAAGCTCGTCGCCTGATTTCATCAGCATGCGTACGGCCGTTGGGGCCGTGTACCACACGTTGACACCCTGTTCCTCCAGAATTCGATACCATCGCTCGGAGTCGAATTCCTGCTCGTCTACCACGCTGGTCACTCCGTTCGTGAGCGGCGACACCAGGCCGTACGAGGTGCCGGTGACCCACCCGGGATCCGCGGTGCACCAGAAGACGTCTCCTTCTCGAAGAGAGAGGGCGCTCCGTCCGGTGACGTGGTGGCCCACGACCGCCTCATGGACGTGGAGCGCGCCCTTGGGCGTGCCGGTCGTGCCGCTGGTGAAGTGGAGGAGGGCGGGATCCTCCGGGTCGGTGGGCTCGATCGTGTACTCGGGATCGGCCGTGTCGAGGAGGGCACGAAGGCTTGTTCCGCCTCGTGTGCCGGACGCCTGCTCCGTGGTCGCGTCGGCGAGGAGCACGTGGGAAAGTTCGGGCAGCTCATCTCGCCACGAGGCCACCTTTCGCCGGAAAAGCGCGGTGGTCGTGACGAGAACCCGCGCGTCGCCGATCTCCATGCGGGAGCGAATCGGCTCGGGACCGAAGGCGGAGAAGAGAGGGCACACCACCGCCCGCGCCTTCAACGCTCCGAGAGCGGCCACGTAGAGCTCCGGAATCCGTCCCGCCAGGAGGAAGATCGTCTCACCGGGCGCAACGTCGAGAGTACGAAGGGCATTGGCGAACCGGTTCGTCTCTTCAGAGAGCTCCCGGTACGTCATCTCCCGGATTTCACCACCCTTCGAGAGAAAGCGGAAGGCCACGCGGTCACCGGCCGAGCCCCTGGCGTGCCGATCCACCGCCTCATAGGCGATGTTCAGGCCCCGGTCCCGGGGCAGGCCGTCCAGCTCCCCGCGGGCGTCACTCCAACTGAAGTCTTCTCCGGTCTTCATGCCGTGCCCCGCTCTTCTCGTTGGGTGGATGGTCGGATTCGGCCCGTGCAGCAATTCCCGCCTCGACGATATGTGTGGGACTTGCAGCCGCCGTGCCGTGTCCACCGCACCGGCGGCTTGCTCCCTTTGGTCCCGGTCAGCGCTCGACCGCCTCGCCGAGGCGGATGCGCACGGACACGGCGCCCCGGAAGTCCCCGGCGTTGTAACCGACGGCACGATCTTCCGGGTATTCGGTCTGGATGAGCTCGAGCACGGACGAGTCGATCTGTCCGGGGTCACCGTGGCAGGCGAGGCAGGGCTCCGCCATAACGATGGGACGGAGGTAGCGGAGGACTCTCTCCCCGTTCTCGGTACGGAGCTCGACGTCTTCGGAAGGGAGGTCGCCCCGCGCGTGAGCATCCTCGAGCGCTTGGAGCCTCTCCGATTCAAACGAATCCGGGTTGTTGATCGGATTTCGGGTGAGGAGGCTGGTTCGGCGGGCGACGACCTCCTCGTTGGAGTGACGTCTCGAGATCTCTTGCGCCTCCAGCGCGCATACTTCGACCGCACCGAGCGGACCGTCCCGCTCCAGGGCAGAGAGGAGCGCGGCCTGGAGTTCGCTTCCCAGCGCCGTGGCCGCTTCACGGGCGCGGTCGAGCTGCGCCGGCGGTATCTGGGTGGGCTCGGCCTGAGCTTCAGACGACACGGCCTCGGCCTCTTGCTCGGGAGCCGGCTCCTCTGGCGCGCACCCGGAAGCCATGAGAGCGAGGACCACCATGAGTCCTGCCGAAAGCATCGATGTCCTGTGTGTGTTCACGTGGTTCCTCCGGGTGGGGGTGTCAGAAAGTTCGTCCGGAAGCTCCGACGGACGTAGTTGCCTCAATGCTTCACGGAAGCGCCGGCCTCGACTGCCGCGACCCGACGAACGACGGAGGGGATCGTGTCCGGATTGAGGGACATCGAGTCGATGCCCGCTTCCACGAGCATCTCGGCGAAGTCCGCATGGTCGCTAGGCGCCTGTCCGCAGATGCCCACCTTCGCGCCCACCGCGTGCGCCCTCCTGATGACATCCCTGATCATGGATACGACCGCGGGGTCGCGTTCGTCGAAGATGGCGGTCAGTTCCTTGGCACCGGAGTCGCGATCGACACCCAGGGTGAGCTGCGTCAGGTCGTTCGATCCGATCGAGAATCCGTCGAAACGCTCGGCGAACTCCTCGGTCAGGACGACGTTCGAGGGCACCTCGCACATCACGAAGAGCTCCAGCCCTCGCTCTCCGCGCACCAGACCGTTCTCCGCCATCACGGCCAGCACAAGATCCGCCTCCTTCAGAGTCCGGCAGAAGGGGACCATCACGATCACATTCTCGAATCCCATCTCTTCCCGGACACGTCGGATGGCCCGGCACTCGAGAGCGAATGCGTCCCGGTAGCGCTCGCTGTAATAGCGGCAGGCGCCACGGAAGCCTAGCATCGGGTTTTCCTCCGCCGGCTCGAAGGCCGCTCCTCCCAGCAGTCCGGCGTACTCGTTCGTCTTGAAATCGCTCAGGCGGACGATGACCGGATGAGGGTGCCCGACGGCCGCCAACTTCGCGATGCCCAGGGCAAGCAGGTCCACGAAATAGTCGGAGGGCCGCTCGTATCCCTTGGTGAGCTCCGCAATTCTCTCCCTCTCCTCGTGAGGGACGCGCTCGGCCTGGAGTAGGGCCATCGGATGGATCTTGATGATCTCCCCGATGATGAATTCGATGCGCGCGAGGCCAATTCCCCGGGCCGGAAGTGGCCACCACCGGAGGGCAGCGGCGGGATTGCCCAGGTTCATCATGATCTGGGTGCGAGTCTCCGGGAAGTTCTCCAGGTCCTGCTCCTCGGTCTCGAAGGAGAGCAGTCCCCGGTAGACGAATCCCTGATCCCCCTCCGCGCAGGAGATCGTGACCTCGTCGCCGTCTTCCAGCACCTCCATCGCATTGCCGGTTCCGACCACCGCGGGAATCCCCAACTCGCGGCTCACGATGGCCGCGTGGCTCGTTCGACTGCCCTGCTCGGTCACTACGCCCGCAGCCCGATTCAGGATCGGCCCCCAGTCCGGATCGGTCCGCTGCGTGACCAGGACACCTCCGGACTCAAACCGATCGATTTCGGCAGGGCTCTGGATGCAGAACACCTTCCCCTGCGCAATTGCCTCCCCGACCGCCGTTCCCGTGACGAGGACCTCCCCTCGCTCGGAAAGCGTGTAGGAGCGCAGCGAGGGAGCCCCGGCCCGATGGTGCACGGTCTCCGGGCGCGCCTGCACAATGTACACCGGGCCGTCCGGTCCATCTTTCGCCCACTCGATATCCATCGGCTGACCGTAATGGGCCTCGATGATCGATCCCCAGCCGGCGAGGGTCATAATGTCCCCATCGGTCAGAGAAAAGGTGTCCCGCTCGGTGGCCGTGGTCGGGCAGGTCACCGTCCCCGTAGCACGGTCCATATCGTAGACGACCTTCTCCTCCTTGGTGCCACGAGTTCGCTCGATGATCGGGACCGCTCCCGCGCGATCGAGGAGGGGCTTGAACACGACGAACTGGTCGGGGCTTACCGTTCCTTTCACGACGGCTTCCCCCAGGCCCCACGATGACGAGATGACCGCAACGTCCGGAAACCCGGAATCCGGGTCGAGCGTGAAGAGCACGCCGGCGGCCGCCTGGTCGGATCGCACCATCTTCTGCACTCCTACGGAGAGCGCAACCTCCATGTGCTCGAACTCCCGGTCTTCCCGGTACGAGATGGCCCGATCGGTGAAGAGCGAGGCGAAGCATCGCCGGCACGTTTCCAGGAGCTCTTCTTCTCCCACCACGTTGAGGAAGCTCTCCTGTTGGCCGGCGAAGCTCGCTTCGGGAAGGTCCTCCGCGGTCGCGCTGCTCCGCACGGCAACGTCCAGATTCTCCCGTGAGTAGCTTGCCGAGAGGTCTCGGTAGGCCTGAGCGATTGCCTCAGCGACACTTTCAGGCATGCGTCCTCCAGTGATGAGTTCCCGGATGGTCCGCCCCGCATGGGTGAGCGTCACCTCGCCGTCTCGCATCTCGCGAATGAGGTCCCGGATCGGCTCATCGAGCCCGTTCTCGCGGATGAACGTCCGATACGCCTCCGCCGTGGTGGCGAATCCGTCCGGGACCCGGACGCCTCGAGCGTCGAGCACCTGAACCATCTCCCCAAGGGAGGCGTTCTTCCCGCCGACTTCCCCTACGTCGGCCATGCCCACTTCCCGGAAGGTGCGGATGAATGGAGATACGTTCTCTTTCGACACCTTTGACTCCTCTCGAATTCCTTGCCTGCGATGCACAAGAGTGGGTCCCGTAGGGCGGACGGTAGGTCATGCATGGGTCATGCCATTCGCAGGTCATGGCGAACGGGGGAGCGGTCGGGGAGGGAGTCGGTCGGCTTCATTCGTGTGGCACATGGGTTGCAACCATCCTTATCGTCCATCTTGCCGATCATCCCATGCACAGGATCCGACCATGCCCCACAAGCAAATGCTGTTTCGCGCGGAAGCGCGAGAGAAGATCCTCCGCGGGGCTCGTGCCCTCGCGGAAGCGGTCGAGGGTACGCTGGGTCCCCGTGTGCACGCCGTCCTGATCGAGCGGAAGTGGGGCAAACCGCTTGTGTGCGACGACGGTGTGACGATCGCAAAGGAGGTGGCTCTCGAGGATCCCGCTGAAAACCTGGGTGCTCAGGTCCTGAAGGAAGCGGCGGAACGGACGGGAGAGACGGTCGGCGACGGCACGACCACCGCCACCATCCTCGCGTATATGATGTTCGCCGAAGGCCTCCGGAACGTTGCGGCCGGCGCCGCCGCGGTCGAGCTCAAGCGCGGGATGGAGCGGGGGCTCCGGTGCGTCGTGGCGGCCCTCGCCGCGATTTCGCGGCCGGTGTCGGGGAGGATCGAGAAGCGCCAGGTGGCCACGATCTCCGCCCACAACGACTCGTCGATCGGCGAGATGGTGGCCGATGCCCTGGAGCGGGTCGGGACGGAGGGGGTGATCGCGGTGGAGGAGGCGAAGGGCACCGAGACCGTGCTCGACGTCGTGGAGGGGATGCGGTTCGACCGCGGCTATCTCTCTCCGTACTTCGTGACCGACCCGGAGAAAGCGGAGGCCGTCCTCGAGGACCCGCTGGTCCTCCTCTGCGAGAAGAAGATCGCCGCCATGAACGACCTCGTTCCCCTCCTGGAACAGTTGGCCCGGCAGGATCGTCCCCTCCTGGTCGTCGCTGAGGACGTGGAAGGGGAGGCTCTTGCAACCCTCGTCGTCAACAAGCTGCGGGGGGTTCTCTCCTCACTGGCCGTGAAGGCTCCGGGATTCGGGGATCGCCGAAAGGCAATCTTGCAGGACCTCGGTACCCTCACTGGAGCGCGGGTGGTGAGCGAGGACATCGGACTCCGGCTCGACAGTCTGACCGTGAGCGATCTCGGCTCCGCATCCCGCGTCGTGGCGAACCGCGACGACACCACGGTGATTGGCGGGGGGGGTGCGCCCGATGCGATCGAGGCGCGGGTGAGGGAGCTTCGGACCCAGATCGTGGCTGCGACCTCCGACTACGACAGGGAGAAGCTCGAAGAGCGGCTCGCGAAGCTGGTGGGTGGTGTGGCGGTGATTCGGGTCGGGGCTCCCTCGGAGGCAGAGATGAAGGCGAGGACCGAGGCTTTCGAGGATGCGATCAGTGCCACGAAGGCGGCTGTAGAGGAGGGGATCGTGCCGGGGGGAGGCCTGGCCCTCCTTCGAGCCATTCCGGCCGTCGAGGACGAGAGCGAGCGGGCCGAAGGGGATGAGCGGACGGGAATCCTCATCCTTCGACGCGCCCTGGAGGGACCGGCCCGTCGAATCGCGGAGAACTCCGGAGTCGACGGGGGTGTGGTGGTTGATCGGATGCGAGCGGGTACAGAAGGCTTCGGCTTCGATGCAGCCCGGCGAGAGTACGTGGACCTCCTCGAGGCCGGCATCATCGATCCCACCAAGGTCGTACGGGTCGCGCTCGAGAACGCCGTATCGGTGGCTGGTACGCTCCTCTTGGTCCAGGCGACGATGACCGAGGTGCGTGAGCCCGCGTCCGAGCGCCTTCCGTCTCCCGAGATGTATTGATCGCAGCGTGCGGGCGCGCGATCAACGTGATCGAACGGACACGTTGTCCAGAAGCGTGCAGTTTCCCCCGCCCACCCGGAGGGTCACCGGACGATGTGATGCGTCGTCGACCCCCACTCGCATGGGACGGGTTCCAAAGCGAGGTGCGCCCTCAGCGCGCCACGTACCCCCCGTCGACCAGGAGTGGGTGTCCGGTCACGAAGGACGCCTCGTCGCTGGAGAGCCACACAACGGCGTCGGCGACCTCCTCGGGCCGGCCGAGGCGCCCGATCGGGTGAAGGCCGACGAGGTCGTCGTACACCTTCCGGTCCTCCTCCGCCTTCAGTCCGCGCTGCATCACCATTGGCGTCTCGATGACTCCAGGACAGACCGCATTGACCCGGATACCGCGAGACGAATACTCTAGGGCGGCGGCTCTGGTGAGCCCCAGAAGCCCGTGCTTGGAAGCGGAGTATACCGATGCCGTCGCGAAGCCCACCACCCCGGCGATCGACGCGCAGTTGACGATCGAACCACCGCCGATCTTCAACATCTCCGGGATCTGGTAGCGCATGCACTGCCAGACGCCCTTCAGGTTGATCGCCATGACCCGGTCCCACGCCTCTTCCGGGCAGTCCGCGAGCTCGGTCATCACTCCCTCGGTCCCCGCGTTGTTGAAGGCGGCGTCAAGCCGTCCATACGTGTCCACGGTCGCGCGGACCAGGGCGGCGACCTGTTCCCCGTCGGAAACGTCTGCAGCTATGAACCTCGCCTCTCCTCCTTCGCCCTCGATCAATCGAACCGTGCCCTCTCCCCCGTCCTCATCCACGTCGGAGACGACCACGCGAGCACCTTCGCGCGCGAAGGCCAGCGCAGTCGAGCGCCCGATTCCCGATGCCGCTCCCGTGATGAGGGCTACCTTTGCGTCCAAGCGCTTTCCGTTCATTGAGTGCTTGCTCCCCTTCGGATTCCGCGTGGCGGGCACCGATAGGCGAGGTGCCCCGCTCTTGGTGGAGGCTGGCAGGGAACATGCCATGTGCGATCTGGGCGATCGGCTCCAGGGCATATCGCTTGCATGCCTTCGTGGAACCGGCGAGTTGAGGGCTCGCGGCCGGACGAAAGGTCCCGAGTCGGGGCGGATGGTCCCCGCATGCGCGAACCTGGCAGTGGGGCCCGGAGGGAGCGGGGACGGGATGCTCTCCGGGCGACGCTGGCACGACGGCTGCTTCGAGCGTTAAGGTTCCCCATCTTGGTCGTAATTCTCTACCCGGAAGGTGGTCATGTACCGGAAGATCCTGGTCCCGCTGGATGGATCGAAGCTCGCGGAGTCCGCGCTCCCCTTTGCCCTTTCCCTGGCGGAGCGCAGTGGTGGTGAGCTTCACCTGATCCGAGTGGTCACGATGGTCCCTCCCTATGCCCCATTTGAGGACAGTGGAGTGGGCAACGATCGGTGGCTGGAGGATTTCCGCACGGCGAGCTCGAAGTATCTCCAAGAGATCCGCGAACGCATCCGGCAAGCCGGGAGTGACATCGCAAGTCAGGCCCATGTCCTCTCCGGGCGCCCGGTTCGGGCAATCCATCGCCACATCCTCGAGAAGTCGATCGACCAGGTGGTGATGACCACTCACGGAAGGGGCCGGCTTCAACGCATGTGGCTGGGGAGCGTCGCGGACGGAGTGGTGCGCTCCGTTCCGGCACCGGTCTTCCTCTGGCGTGGCGATGAGGAGGGTGGGGTGGACCTGACGGCCCGGCCATCCCACCGGCGCATTCTCGTGCCCCTCGACGGATCCGAGATGGCTCGAGCCATTTTGCCCTGGGCGGAGGAGCTGGCCCGGCTGTTCGAGGCCCAACTCTTTCTGGTGGGAGTCATTCCTCAGGAGGTGGGATTCGACTCGCCCTACATCCCTCACGCGGCTGAAGAGGAAGCGAAACGGGACTCCCAGCGGGACGAGCTCGAGGCTCACCTTGCGCGAGCCGCCGAAGGCATCGGCCGACGGGGTATGGAGGTCAGCCACGGCGTGGTCTCCGCACCCAGTGCTCATGACGGGATCATGTCGGAGCAGGAGAGGATCGGAGCCGACGTCGTGGCCCTTTCCACTCGCGGGCGCGATCCCGGCACTCGACTCCTCCTGGGGAGCGTGGCGGACAAGGTGATCCGGGGATCGGAGGTGCACGTCCTCGTGCACCGGGATACCGAGGAGAATTGAGAGTCCAGTGGGGGGAGAGAGGCGGCATCATGCGGGAATCCCCGCGGCCTCAGGGCGTGGGGGTAGGCGTGCACGCGTAGGCCAGACGGGGGGGGGCGTTTCCCCTGTCCAGGTGGTAGCCCTCAAGGGCTTGGTCGAGGGCCTTACGGTGGCCATCGAAGTCATCGATCGCCACCTGGACCTCCGGGGCGCCGGGATTCTCTACGCGGGCGCGGCTGTCCATATGAAGCAGGAAGTTGGGACCGTCCTCGTCGACCTTGATGCCCTTCACCCGGAGGCCGGATACCAGATGGGAATGCAGGCTGTATGGGCTCATCGGGGACGCGAGTGCGGAGAAATGTCGGTAGCCGAGGAGGCGGCCGAGTCGAATCCGCCGGATCGACATGAAGTTGTGGAGCCGGCTCCCTCTGTAGTCCGGGTGGACGGCGGCGCCGTCGAGTTGGGCCATGGTTGAGAGCTCGTCCGCGGGAAGGCCGAGATCCCACCCGTAGTTTTCGGAAGAGTGACCCGGGAACCGGAGGGTGACGTAGGCGATCATCCGATCCTGACAGACCGCAACGAAGAGTCGACCTTCGCCGTTGAGGATTCGATGGAAGTAGTTCCGCTGGCGTGGATAGAGCGTTTCGGGGTGCTCCAGAGTGGAATGGATGAATCGGTGCAGGTCGCAGATCGGATCCAGGTCCTCGGGGCCGAGCAGATGCAGGGAAACCGGGTCCCTTCGACCGGTAGGACGATGCACCGCGATAGTTTGTCGGGGGGAGCGAAAGATTCGGCTCCGGAGTGTCATCGCGGTGCCGCCGGAGGAGACGGTCCCCCAGCTGCCTCGATCGAAGGACGAGACTCCCTGGCCCGAGCGTCCCTGCGCACGGCGGTAAGACTCACGAACTCGCTCAGGGGATCATCCGGATCGTGGGGGTGGCAGACAGATGCCAGGTCCTGGACCTGGACCAGGAGCGTGAACTTCATCCGATTCGAGCGATTGGGCACGGATTCGTGGAGCAGGAGCGGGTGGAAGAGGACCCCGTGGCCTGCGGGAAGGACCATCGTCTCCTGTGGGGCGTCTTGCCAGTGCTCCGCATCCACCGTGGGATAACGGGGGTCGTCGACCCGGTGCGGAAGGAGGCCCAGTCGGTGGGTCCCGGCAAAAACGCGCATAGTGCCGTAGTGCTCGTCGGCCGGACGTAGAGGCACCCACAGACGCCAGGCGCGGTGGCATCGGGTGGAAGCGAAGTCCTGATGGATTCGCAGCAGGCGGCTGGAGTCGTGGGGCGGGTCGGCGCGAATGTCGGGCCACACCAGGGGAACCTCGATCCCCTCCCGCCGCAGGAACTCGGTCTCCTCCAGGAAACGTCCGATGTCCGTCGCGATCTGATTGAGGACGAACATCCGCTCGAGGAGCCCGTAGAGAAGTGACCAGTCCTCTCCTCCCTGGCGGTGCAGGTGGATGAAGGGCTCTACATCTCCAGCCGGAGAGGTCCCCAGCCGCCGGCATTCCCCTTCCGACAACACGGCGATCTCGTGCTCGAAGCGATCCAGGTGGGCTTGGGGAACCAGGTTCGGCAGAACCAGGAAGCCTCGGCTTTGCAGCGCTTCGAAATCCAGGTCGGAGGTGGCCATGGGAGTCTCCGGTATCGCGAGATCAGGGGCGAAGGAGCCCGGTGTTCCTCAAGAACGAAAGCGCAAAAAATCCAACGGGCCCTGAGCCCGCGCGAAGCAAAGTAGTGCGAGGGATCTGCAGGCGACAGAAGGGGGGCACGCCAGAAATTGTGGGGCCGATCGGGGGAGAGGCACGTCCGCCGGTCATGCGAGGCACGTCCGCCGGTCATGGATCGAATGAAGATTCGGCGCTTGGCAATCCTTACTTTCCCAGAGCCTACTCTCCCAGACCTTCCACCAAAGTCTTCATCCGCTCGTGGAAGGCCTGAGGGACCTGGTCCGTGTGCAAATTCTCCCGTATCCGTGCCTTGAGGCGCCGCTCGAACTCAGCGCGGGAAAAGCAATCACGGCACCGCTGCAGGTGGACTTCCATCTCGGCCCGGCTCGCCTGGGATAGCTCCCGGTCCAGGTACTCCGCCAAGCGGCGGACGGCCTCTTCGCAGTCGATTTGCTCTCGTCCCCGCCGATTCCTGGTCATGTTGGATTGTTTCCGCTTGTGGAACGGGGCTTCCGGAGTCCCCGGTCCACCGCGTGCCGCCAAAGGGCCTCCTGCATCCGGGACCGTCCCCGGGCCAACCGCGAGCGCACTGTCCCGATCGGTATGTCCAGCGCCTCGGCGATCTCCGCGTATCTGAACTCGTGGACATCGGCCAGGAGAACGACGGTCCTGTACTCCTCGGGAAGGGACTCGAGCGCCTGCCGAATGTCGTCTTCCAGCAGGGCGTCCAGGAACGTCATCTCCGGATTGCTCCACCAGAGGAGAAAGGGTTGGTGAAGCCGCTCGAAGAGGGAGAACGAGCCTTCGTTCCCTTCCTTGTCGAGGGACACAGTTTCGGGGCGACTTCGAGCTTTCCGGATCCGACCCAGGCAACAGTTCCGCAGAATCCGGAAGATCCAGCCCCGAAACCGGACCTTCTCCCTCAAGTCGTCCAACCGCTCCCAGGCCAGGGCCACCGCTTCGGCGACTGCGTCCTCCGAGTCAGCCCCTGTGGTGCCCATGGACCGGGCGGCGCCCAGGAGGTCGGGAAGCAGCTCCATCACCTCCTCCTGAAACCATTCGGCGCTGCGATCCATCTCCGATTCTACCATCACCAGCTTTGGTCCCCTCATCATTGTCGGGACAGGGCGCCCGCGGTGGCACCGCCCTGTAGCGAGAACGATGCGTGAGCACCCGAAAGAGTTCCCGGGTCCGGCATTTTGTGCGGCGGCGATCGACGTTACTATCGAGAGCACGCAATTCCTACCGCAACACCAGGCTGAGCGCAACGGACTGTGCGCAAAGCTTGGAGTGACGGCCTTCAGACCGGCAATACGTTCACCCAGCCGACTCCGCGACGATGAAAGTCACCCTTCCGATCCTGCTCCTCCTGTCCCTGCTTGCTCCCGGTGGAGCTGTTCCCGTTCTTGCTCAAGCTGGCGGGGAGGCAGCGCCGGCAGACACGATCGTCGAGCCGATTGAGTTGGAGGGGGTCGTGGTCGAGGTGACTCGCGCCCGTCAGGACCTGATGCGAACTCCCCAGTCGGTCAGCGTGGTGGGTGAGCGTGAGATCGAGCTCGCGCAGCGCAGGGTGACCATCGACGAAACGCTGCGGCGAGTCCCGGGCGTCTTCGCCACCGAGCGCCACAACTACACCCTGGGAGAGGGCATTCGCCTGAGCATCCGGGCACCGCAAGCCAGGATCGGCACGCGGGGGCTCCAACTCCTTCAGGACGGCATTCCGCTGACCACCGCGGATGGCACGACGGTTCCGAACAACCTGGATCTCGGCTCCGCCGGACGCGTCGAGGTGATCCGCGGTCCGAGTTCGGTCCTCTACGGCAACTCCGCCGGTGGCGTGGTGAATGTGGAGACCCGGTTCCCTCCCGACCAAGCGCTCCTTCTCCAACCGGAGATCCAGATCGGATCGCACGGCTACAATCGGCAGCAGGTGAGGATGGAGGGGACGGGTGGGGGTGTCGGATACGTCGTGAACGTCAATCGCATGGAGACGGAGGGTTTTCGTGGGTACGGAAGCGCGGAGATCCGCCGGGCCAACCTGGTCACGCGTGTCACGCTCACGGATCGGACCGCCCTCCGGGCGATCTTCAACCTCTACGACATGCCCTTTGCCGAGAACCCGAGCAGCCTGACCCTGGATGACGCTCTCGGCGATCCGACGAGCGTCCGGCAGCTCGCGTTCGATCAGCGCTGGGGTAAGTCGCTCCAGCAGGGGCAGGGCGGGATCGGGCTCGAGCACATTCTGGAGAGAGGAGACCGAGTGCAGGTGCTGGGGTGGGCCCTTTGGCGGGAGAATTGGAATCCGATCCCGTTTCGGATCATCGACCTGAATCGGAGGGCGGCCGGCGTGCGGTCGGAGTACGGGGGCGAGGCGGAGCTCGGGAGCTGGCCGGTTGAGTGGATCACGGGCTTCGACGTCTCCTATCAGCGTGACGACAGACGCGAGTTCGCGAACCTCGGGGTCCAGGAGGGAGGTGACGGACACGCGGAGGCGGGCGACCTTCAGATCGATCAGCTCGAGGAAGTGCTCTCGCTCGGCCCCTTCGTTCAGGCGACGTTCCGACCTCACCCGGAGTGGTCGGTCACGAGCGGCCTCCGGTATGACCACTATGCCTTCGAGGCGAACGACCGATTCCCCGCCGACGTGGACCAGTCGGGTGATCGGCGGCTCTCTGCCTGGGGGCCGACGGTCGGGCTGACCTATACGCCGACGCCCGGAATCGGCCTCTTCGCCAACATCGCTTCGGCGTACCAGACCCCGACCACGGTGGAGCTATCAAATCGGCCGGACGGAGGACGGGGCTTCCACGACGATCTGGAGGCGGAAGAGCTCCGGAGCTTCGAGCTGGGAATGCGCGGAATCCTCCCCGAGCGTCGTCTCTCCTTCGAGGTTGCCGGTTACCTCTCTACGGTGCGGAACGGGCTCCTCCGGTACGAGGGTGAGGACGAGCAGGCCTTCTTTCGCAACGCCGGAAGGATCTCGCGAGACGGGCTGGAAGTGGCGCTAGACTGGGCGCCGTTCTCCGGACTCGAGGCACGTGCGGCCTACACGTACCAGGACTTCGTCTTCGAGCACTTCGAGCAAGACGGGGTGGACTACTCGGGGAACAAGGAGCCCGGAGCGCCGCCCCACCAGATCTTCCTCGGCGCGACCCACACGGCTTCCTTCGGACTGTCCTCGTCCGCAGACGTCCGGTGGTTCGACGCGTATCCGGCCAACGACGCGAACACGGCCTCGAACTGGTCGCACATGATCGTCGACCTGCGCTTCGGGATGGAGGTCGCCTTGGGCGGCACGACGCTGCGACCGTTCTTCGGAGTGCAGAATGCCCTCGACGAACGGTACAATGCTTCGGTCATGTTGAACGCCATCGCGTCCCGCTATTACGAACCTGCTCCGGGTCGCACCTTCTACCTCGGATTCTCTTCTGCGGCGGGATGGTGAGCGCCCCCCGGGCCCACCGTCGTCCCCCCCCCGGTCTCGCTCCGGTCTGGACCCTCGTCATCCTTGGGCTGACGATCGTCGGTTGTGGGGTCGGGGAAGACATCTCAGGACGGGATGCACCGCTGACCGTCGGTGCGACGCCAACCGTCGGACCGATCACCGACGACATGCTCTTCGAGGGACATCGGGGCGACCCCTCCCTCTGGCCGATCTACGGTGGGGACTGGGCGCAGACCCGCTATTCCCCATTGACCGAGATTCACGAAGGCAACGTAGACCGCCTCCGCCCCGCCTGGATCTACCAGACGGGGGTGATGGGAACCTTCGCGAACACCCCTCTCGTCCTCGGCCGGGAGATGTACGTCACCACGCCGGCCGAAGAGGGACGGCAGGAGGTGCTTCGACTGGATTCCGCGACCGGAGAGGTCGTTTGGCGTGTTGAGCTCAGGGCCCGGGAGGTTCCGGGCCAGGAGGCGATCGGGGATCTTCATCTTCCTCCGGACTTCGGCCCGAACCGGGGTGTGGCCGCCTACGGAGACCATGTGTTTCTGGGCACTCTGAACGGCACCCTGCTCGCGCTCGACCGCGAGACCGGTGAGCAACGATTCGAGGTCGAGACGCTCTCGCCCCGGATCACGCAGGCTCCGCTCGTCGCCCGGGGACGCATCGTCGTGGGGCTCTCCTGGGTGGAACGGGGAGCGGTGCAGGCCTTCGACGTGGAGACCGGAGAACACGAGTGGACGTGGCGCTCGATTCCCACACCCGAGGAGGGCGGGTGGTGGGGCGATTGGCAGGAGACGCTGCCGGGGCGGGAGGATTTCGAGTTGGGGCGGGACATCGCGCAGGAGCGAGCCGATTCCGCGCGGTTCGCCGACAGTTGGCGCTCGGCCGGGGGAAACGCCACGATGACGCCGACGTTCGACCCGGAGCTCGGACTCGTCTACGTTGCGACCGGCGGACCTGATCCCACTGCCTTTCCCCCTCCTCACGAGCCGTATCCCGGGGACATGCGGTGGACGAACTCCGTCTGCGCGCTCAGCATCGAGACCGGTGAGCAGGAGTGGTGCTACCAGATTCTCCCGCGAGACATCTGGGGAGCCTCCGGGCCCACGCCTCCGATCCTGTTCGAGCTGGAAGGCGAAGAGGAGGAGATTCCCGCGCTCGGCCGCTTCTCCGGAGTGGGAAATCTCTACGTCTGGGATCGACGGGACGGCACGCTCCTCCTGATGTCGGACAACTACATTCCGGTCGGCGAGTCCGTTGGGGATGGCTCGGGTCCGAACCTCATCCCGGGGGGAATGGCCGGCACGGTCTGGTCTCCGGGTGCCTACAGCGCACGGGCGGGCCTCTTCTTTTCCACCAACCAGTCCGTTCCCGGCTACTTCGAGCCGCGCGATGAGGGTCGGGATCCGCATGAGGCCTTCGGCAACGTCGCCGCCGTCGACCCGCGGACGGGAGAGGTGGTCTGGAGTCAGCGCACGGATCGGCCACTCGCCGGAGGCGCCCTGGCAACGGCGGGCGGGCTCGTCTTCGCCGGTCGGACTTCAGGTTGGTTCGATGCCTATGACGCGGACACCGGAGAGCTGAAGTGGTCGTTTCGGACCGGTGCCGGTTGTAACGCGGCGCCCATCACCTACCAGATCGATGGCGTGCAGTACGTCGCGATCGCGTGCGGTGGTCACGGAGTACTCGATCCCCGCGGAGGAAACGCGATCATCGCGTTCTCCTTGCCCCCGTCCTGAGAGGAGGGCTCCTGTATGGCGAGCGTGCGACGCGGCCCGGTGAGCCTGCTGAGCTGAATGCATCCGGGGCGGCCCGTCATCCTGGATCGCTATCCGATCCTCCGGGAGGCGCTTCCTCGATTCTCCATCCTCCGGGAGCCCAGCCCGGTCGGGCGGCTCGAACGGCTGGAGCGGGAGGCGGGCTCGAAGCTTCCCCTGTGGATCAAGAGGGACGACCTGCTCGGTACCGACTACGGCGGAAACAAGCCGCGGAAGCTTGAGTTCCTTCTGGGGGAGCTGTTGGCGAAGGAACGCCGGGTCGTGGTCACGGTGGGTGGGCTCGGCTCGAACCACTGCCTGGCAACCACGATCTACGGGCGGCAGGCCGGGCTACAGGTGCACGCCTGTCTGGTGGATCAACCCCTTACGCCTGAGGTGGAGGCCACCCTGGCCCGCATGGCGGATGAGGGAGCGACACTCCATTTCGCTCGATCCCCGAAGCAGGTCCCGGTCCGGATCGCCGCGATTCTGGGTCGGGAGAGCTGGGGTTGGCCTCTTCGACGCCCCGGACTGATTCTCCCTGGAGGCTCGGTGCCTCTCGGAACGGTGGGGATCGTGAACGCCGCCCTGGAGTTGGCCGAGCAGGTGGCGGATGGTGAAGTGCCCAGACCGGCGGCCATCTTCACCGCGCTGGGATCGGGGGGCACCCACGCAGGGCTCGCGGCGGGGATGCAGATTCTGGGTTGGGACGTCCCGGTGGTCGGTGTTCTCGTGAGCGACCATCTTCGGCTGGACCAGGAGCGGGTGGGAGGCCTGGCTCGACGCACAGCTGCCCTTCTCCGGCGGGCGGATCCCTCCTTCCCGGACGGGGAGCCGTCCCCGGACCGGTTGATCGTTCGCGAGGGATACTTGGGCAGGGGGTACGGCCATCCGACTGAAGCAGCGGATCGGACCGTTCGCTTGGTGCGTGATGTGGAGGGGATTCCCATGGACCGGACCTATACGGGCAAGGCGATGGCGGCCATGCTGGACGCGGCCCGCGAGGGACGCATGGAAGGCCCACTTCTCTTCTGGAACACGTACAACTCACACCCTACGCCCTTGCCGGATCCTCGCTGGAGGGACGGCTTGCCCACGGCCCTTCGCCGACACCTGGAGATGAAAGCATGAGCGCGACGTTCGACGCCGTGATCGTGGGGTCTGGCCCAGGAGGCTCCACGGTCGCCCGCGAGCTCAGCCGGGCGGGGAGGCGGGTGCTGGTCCTGGAGCGGGGCGAGGACCGGAGGGAAGGGCGGCTGTACGGCACGTATCCCGGCGCGCTCCGCTATACCGCACGCGGAGGGTTCCTGTTCACGCGCGATGGGATGCAGGTCATCCGCCCTCAGATGGTGGGGGGCGCCACGGGCATGTACTGCGGTTCAGCGGCTGGGCCTCCGTCCTGGTTCCGCGATCGGTACGGAATCGACCTGGAACCCTGGGTGAATCAGACCATTCGGGAGCTGGGGATCCGTTTATTGCCCCCCGAGCTCCGGGGCGCTGCATCGACCCGCCTCGCCGAGGCCGCTTGCGACCTGGGAATGGAGTGGAAGGCGCAGCCCAAGTTCATGGATCCCTCACGAACCTCGGACGGAGAGCTTCGCTGCGGGGCCCATTGCATGTTGGGTTGTCGGTGCGGGGCCAAATGGAACGCGGGAGAGTACCTGGACGAGGCGAAGGAGCTCGGTTGCGCAGTGCGCACCGGGACACGCGTCGAGGTCGTGCAGCTGGAGGACGGGAGAGCGATCGGGGTCCGCGCAAAGCGGGGCGGGCGGCTCGAGGAGTTTCGGGGAGCGGTGACCATCCTCTCCGCAGGGGGGCTCGGCACCGCGGAGATCCTCCGGGCCTCGGGAATGTCCGGGGCGGGAGAGGGGCTGGCAATGGACGCCACCTTGATGGTCTATGGAGCCACGCGCGAGAGGGGGATCGGGCGGGAACCTCCGATGACGTGGGGGTGGACGGACGAGGAGCAGGGCTACATGCTTAGCACCCTGATTGATCCTTGGCTCCTCTACCCGGCGATCATGGCCGTGAAGGGCCTCCGGGAGGCGCTCACCTGGTCGCGCTGGGGCCGCACACTGGGCGTCATGGTGAAGATCAAGGACGAGGTCTCCGGGGGAATCCGGGACGACGGATCCATCGACAAGCCGATGACCGAGGAGGACCGGCTCCGGCTTGATCGGGGGATAGAGGCCGCCCGCAGGATTCTCGAGCGGGCGGGCTGCGATCCGGGCTCGCTCGTGGTGACACCCCTGCGGGGCACCCATCCCAGCGCGACGGTTCGAATCGGGGAAATGCTCACACCGGATCTCGCAAGCGCCATCCCGCGTCTCTACGTATGCGACGCGAGCGTCTTCCCCGAGGCGCTCGACGCACCGACGGTCCTCACGATCATTGCGCTGGCCCGGCGCCTTTCCCATCACCTCCTTCACGGTGACCTCGCCCCAGCCCCATCCTGACCTCGAGAGGCTCCTGGACCTCGTCTCGGTGCCCCGGCCGAACGGAAGTCGGGCCCTGCGAAGGACTGCGCGAGCCCTCCGAGCGCACCTCGCGCTGTCGGGCGTGCCCTGTCGGGCGGAGCCGGTCCGGAGCGCGGCGTACTTCAACGAGCTGCTGGGCCTCTGGCTGATCCTTTCGGGCGTGGGGCTCCTCGCGGCGGTGGTCGGCCCCGGTGGCGGGGTGGCGCTGGCCGTCGCCCTCCTGGTGGTCCTGGTTCCCGTGCTCGAATCGGGGCTGCTCCTCCCGATGGTCACCGGGTGGATCAGGGTGCCGGCCGAGAACCTGATCTGCGAGCTTCGGGCGACTGAGCCCCGAGAGGAGATCGTGGTGTCCGCTCACTACGACTCCAAGACGGAGCTCCTGGACCACCTTGGCCGTCGCTGGCTCCTCGATCCGACTCGCGCTCGGGTGGCCATGGGTCTGGCTCTCCTCGCTGGGCTGGCCTCGATGACCGCGTCGACGCTCCAGGTCAACGGCGCTGGCTGGGCGATCCTCCCGCTCCTCATCTCATGGGTTGCCGCGTTTCCGGTTGCGATGTTCGCGGCCGCTCTCGGGGCGAACCTGCTCCTGGGACGGTGGCGCACGCCGAGCAGTCAGGGGGCCGTGGACAACGGGGCCGGGGTGGTCGTTGTGATGGAGCTCTGTCGGCGACTGGCCCACGGAGAGCTTACCTTCCGGAACATCTCAGTGACCGGATGCCTCTTCACCGGAGAAGAGGTCCAGATGCAGGGAGCCCGGAGCTTTCTACGGGGACGGCGAGCGGATGCTTTGCCCCGGGCCATGGTGAATCTGGAGGCGGTGGGGCAGGACGGGGGGTACGGGATCTGGGAGGCGGATGGCACCGCCCTTACACGCCGTCCCCTGGATCCGGGGCTCACCGAGTCCCTGGAGGCCAGCGTCCGGAGCGTCACCGGAGTGCCTCCCTACCACCTTCCGACGATCAACAGCGACGCCCTCCCTTTTCTCCGGGCGGGAATCCCTGCTGCAGTCCTGAGCACGCTGGATCGGACCCACGGGCTCGAGGGACTGCACTCCCCGCTGGACCGGAGGGAGCGAGTGCACGCGGAGAAGGTTAGCGAATGCGTGGAGGTTCTGGTGGAATGGCTGGGCACGATCGATCGGGAGGTAGGGGGGCGGGAGGGGACGACGGGCCGGGAGATCTCAACCGATCCACGCGACCAGTAGAGGATGAGACTACCTGCACCGTCCCCGGGAGAGTGGCGCCACCGGCTCCCGCGGGATAGTTATGAATCGAGATCCCGAGCACGACCGATTCGATCTCAACGGGGACTCTCGGGGCCGCGGCTTCCGGAGCCAGAGAACCTTCGAGCTGGAGGAACCCATGCCGACGTATGTCCTGATGACGAAGCTTTCTCCGGAGCAGACTCGCAAGATGAAGGAGCGAGCCGAGCGGGGGCGGGAGTGGCTCGAACGCGTGAAGGAGAAGTGCCCGAACGTGAAGTTCGTTTCCCACTACGCCCTTCTCGGGCCCTACGACTTCCTGGACGTCTACGAGGCTCCCGACGAGGAGGAAGCGGCCAAGGTTTCGATGATCAGCCTCCAGTACGGGGCCTTGCAGGCCGAAAGCTGGGTGGCCATTCCCTACGGCCGCTTCGTAGAGATGACCCAGGAGATCTGAGACCCGTCGGGGATGGACGCTTCGGGGCTCCCCGCGGCCACGTCCGGTCCCGCCAGACTCACCCTTCCTCCCCCTCCGCTACCCGGGCTCGGCGCACCATGGCGACCATGGCCTCACGCACCCGGTCCGGCGTCGGGGCTTCATTGGGAAAGCCGAGGCGGAGGCCCTGGACCCGGTCCTGGGTCCGGATCCGAAGGTGAAACCCGAGCCGGTCCACCCCAGTCATGAGGGCTTCCCGGGGCGCCTCGATTCCGGCGCGTCGGGCCAGGAGGAGCAGGGCATCCGCGTGGTCTGCGTTCACGTGGCGGATGATCCCGTCCGCCGCGTCGACCAGAGGGTCGGGTTGGGCGCTTAGGTAGTCCGCCGCCTCGACCCATCCCATCACCCCGAAGCCTCCCACAAAGTAAGCTTCCTCCACCTCCAACCGCCGGAACGTGAAGTCGGTGAAGTCCACCCAGTAGCGGGCGTTGGGATGCCGGTCCAGGTAAAGCTCCCGAGCCTCCTTCGTCCGGGCCTCCTGGACCACCGCGACCGATCCCATGAGGGTCACTCGGGGGAGCCCGAGGGGATCCCGCTCACCCCGGTCCGGCTCCTGCACCAGGAGGGAGGCTCGGGGGTCGGTGTCCAGGTTTCGGGTGTGGACGGCCAGGTCGCTGATGAGGAGGAGGATGCCGCCGTCGGCGTCCTGGGCGAATGGGGTGAGGGAGACGAATGGCTCGCCCGGGCGCCGGGTGGATCGGGTTCCCAACGAGCCTTCCCCGGTCCGGACGAGTAGAGTACGAATCCGCTCGGCGTGATCGGGCTCGGGCACATGGGATTCGTTCGGGGTCCCGCCGGTGGCGTGGGATCGGGCCATGGAGTTCCTCCGTCTCGGGCGGGAGCAGGCAAGGACCGCAACTGAAACCTAAGGGGGCGGCGGGGCGCCCGGACAGGACCGGTAGATCGCCTCCGTCGAGTAGCATTCCCGTGGCTCGACGGGACGGCCCAAGGAACTGGTGGGCATCTCCAACTTTACTAGAAAGTCCGTGCGGTACGAGAAACTGGAGCGCACCCAGAGCCCCCAAGAGGAGGCAACAATCGTGGAGAGCCTGAAGGGTCGTCTGCTGGTCTCCGGCGGCGGACTGTATGACGCGAGCTTCCGCCACACGGTGGTGCTCGTGGGCGAGCACGACGCGCGGGGCGCCGTGGGCGTGATCCTGAACCGGGCGCTGAGCACCACGGTAGCGGAGGCCGTCCCCCCACTGGCGAGCCTGGTGGACACGGACGCGCCGCTCTTCGAGGGCGGCCCGGTCCGGCCGGATGAGGCGGTCCTACTGGTCGAAACCGCCCGCACGGAGCTCCTGGACGTGCAGGTGCTCGAATCCGTGGGTTTCCTGACGGGCGAGGTCCCGGCAGCCCTGCGTCCCGAGGTCCTGCGGGCGCGGGTCTTCGCGGGTCACGCGGGGTGGGGCGCCGGGCAGCTCGAGGCCGAACTCGAGACCGACGCCTGGATCCTCGATGACGCCCGGAAGGAGGATGTCTTCACGGACGCTCCCGAGCTTCTCCGGGCGAAGGTCCTCCGGCGCAAAGGGCCGGAGTACGCGGCGCTGGCCCGGGTGCCCTTCGATCCTCGGATGAACTGACGGCGCTCGGCTCAGTCGTTCGCGCCGACCTCCGCGAGGACCCGGTTGTCCTCCCATAGAAAGGCCTGAAGGCCTTCACCCAGGCCGGCGATCGCCGAACTCTTCCCCTCCAACGAGGCCCAGCTCATGAAGGTGCCCCAGGAAGAATACAGTCGGATTCTGAAGGAGATCGAGAGCGAGGACAGCCCTGTGGGGATCGATGCGCGCCATACGCACATCTTGATCCTGCACAAGCTCCTCGAGATGGAGAAGCGGCTGGCACGGATCGAGGAAAAGTTGGGGGAGTGAGGGTCGCATAGAGGCAACTGCGTCAGCGGTGTCCCCGCCCCTTCGCCCTTCGGGCTGGGGCGGCAGGGGCCGCCCGACGCCGTGGTTGCCTCGTCTCGAGCGGGCCCTCAGTCCGGATGGGAGGAGTGGGTCGGACAGGGTCACCCCCTGCCGGACCGAAGCCGTCTCCGCTCTTCCGCTACCCCCCGGTACCGCTTTCCCCAGAGGGGGCCCAAGTACTCGGAGAAGAAGCCGTCGGTGCGGCGGGTCTTGAGCCCCATGTCGCGCATCAACTCATCGACGTACGAGCTCACGTATGCCCCGATGAAGTACCCCTCGCACCGACGTGGGAAGACCTTTCGCGTCCAGCGGCGGACGCGGGCGATTTCTCGAGCCATGTTGGAGGGATCCGGGAGGTTGAGTTCGCCCCTGAACCACTGCGAAAGCCAGTGGGCGGAGATCTCCGACGTGAGCGGGGCATTGCCCGAGGATGCGTATCCGACGAACCCCATCCTCGGCTCGCGCGGGGGCAGAATGTGCCTGTACAGGTGAAGCCAACCGTCGCGCCAAACCTCCCGATGGAGGTCGGACTCTAGGAATGAGATGTCCTGCCGCCAACCGGTGCCGAAGACGACGACATCGGCTCCGAGCTCTTCGCCCGAGTCCAGTCGGATTCGGTCCGGGCCCGCAATGGAGGCGACGCCCGCTCGACGGATGCGCGCCTGCCCGCTTCGTAGAACTTCGTAAAACTCCGTGCCGATGCCGTTGTTCTCGATCCCGGCGGTCACGGGCATGTCGGGTACCATCTCGGCGGGCACCTTTCCCACGCGCCGGGCAACCAGGCTCACAGCCTGTCGCCACACCCAGAAGAGGGGCGCCGCCACGCGCCGAAAGGCCCGCTCTGCCCGCTTGGCGGTGTGGTAGGGGGGGAAGACCTGCAGCGAGAAACGGTTGAAGAGGACCTTGTCCACGCGTGTGGAGCCGAAGTATCTCGGCAGCATCCAGTGGGGCCGGCGGAGGGCTACCGTGACCGCGGCGGCCTCCTCCGCAGCACCCGACGCGCAGTCGAGCGCCGACTTGCCCGCCCCGACCACGACGACCCGTTTTTCCCGGACGGTCTCCGGGTCGGTGAACTGGCTCGAGTGCAGCACCTGCCCCTCGAAGCGCTCCAGGCCCTCGACCTCCGGCACATGCGGCACGGAAAAGACGCCGTTGCAAAGTACAACGAAGTCCACGTCCTCCGTCCTGGGGCCATGCGTTCGGGGGGTGCTGTCCCCGCTGGCCGGCTGGACCGTCACCCGGAATTCCGGATGCCCGCCGCCAGGATCCGGATCCGCGCGGGCAACCGAGAGGACTTCGGTGTTCAGGTGGATCCGGCGCGCGAGCCCGAACCGGTCCGCGTACGCTTTCAGATACCCCCGCACCTGCTGCGCCGTCGGGAACGCATCGGTGGTGGGCGGATAGTCGAAGTCGGAGAAGGCGTACGTTTCGCGGGGATTGTTCGTGCGGAGCCCGGGGTAGGCCCGGGACTCGGCCCACACGCCACCGATCGTCGACTCCTTCTCGAAGACGGTGACGTCGAAGCCGTCTTCCTTGAGAACCTTGGCGCTCACGAGACCGGCCACGCCGGCGCCGATCACGGCAATCCGTTTCGGAGAGCTGGACACGATGCGGTGCTCCTCACGGAGTTTGTGTATTCGCGAGGAGGCTCATGGTAGAGATCTGGCCCGAGGGATCGCAAGCCCGCGACCAATTCTCCCCCCGGCTGGTTCTCCTCCTTCAGGAGGGAGAGGCGCCGGAGCTATCCGGTCGTCACCCGTACGTTTACGTGTAGGTAGTCCGGTGCGATATCGGCTCTGTTCGGCCACACCAGGGTGCGAAACTCCGGGTCAACCGTAAACCCCTGAAAGTATTCCGGGTCGCGAAGTGGCTCGAGCATCGGACCTTGGAGGACAGGGCCCAGGTCGATTTCGCCCGCGGTGCCATCGCGGAATCGCAGCCACACGACATGACCGCCGCGATACCGCGCTTCAAGGACATCGTATTCCACCGCCCTACTCCAGAGGAGGAAGCGGGCGGAGTGGCTCGCCCGTCTGTGCCAGCCACCAATTCCGGAGAAGGTCGTCGTCGTGGAGTTCCACCCATTCCAGGACATGGTTGAAAGCCCGCGGCGGGAACTTGCCGTGAACCGTTCGGGATCGTACGTCCACGGAGATCCTATGTTCCCCGTAGACGGCGTGAAAGTGTGGCCGCCCATGCTCACTGTAGAACATGCGAACCACGATCCCGAGGAACCGGGAATCTCAGGCATGCGTCCAAGATCCCGGTATACGTAGGGCGCCTGAAGGGCTGGATGCGCCTCACAGTCGAGGACACGCAGCCCCTCAGCCTCGCCGCCTCAGCACCCAGATCTCCAGCAGGGACCACTCCTCCCCCGGATAGTTCTCCTGCTCCAGGGGAGAGAGGCGCCGATGGCGGGTCGACTCGCTCCCGACGAAGTCGAGCTGCTCGAGGAGGGCCCGCTTCGTAGCGTCGGCCTTCTCCAGGGCGAACGGATTCAGAAAGTTCACCAGGAGGCGACCCTCCCCTTCGCCCCGGGCGAACGCATCGACCACCCATTCGACCGTCTTTGGCTCGAGGTAGACCAGCGCCGCGGTGGAGATGACAATGTCCGCTTCCTTCAGGGCCCGGCGCACGGCCCGGTCCTTCTCCGGGAGCGGGGCGTTCAGGTCGGTGACGATCGTGTCATCGAAAAGCCCTACCCGCTCCCCGTAGGCCATCGCGCTGGGCGAGATGTCGATCCCCGTCGTGCGGGCTGGCAGGCGGCGCGCTCCGTCGATCGTTTCGCAGGCCGTCTCGTCTCGCCAGTTCTCGCGGATCGCCTCGTAGCTCATCCCGTAGAGGGTGGCCATCGTCGTGTTCCCGAAGCAGGCGGCGAGGTCTACGAAGCGGAGCGGACCGGCCGCGGTCGCACGCCGCTCGGCCCACGGCAGGACCAGCCGGTCGAAGGCCCGCCGATTGAATTCGTCGGAGACGTATTCCAGCGCATCGAGGATGCGTTCCTTGAACGGAACGGGGGTTTCGGCCACGTAGATGTCGTCGAAGTGCTGCTTCTTCTCCTCAGTCTTCACACCGGTCTCTTTCATCTGCTCCTTCCAGTCGGACGCATGGCTTCCGGGACGGTACTGGACAGCCCTCGATCGAGCACCCTGAAGGGAACGGACGCGGGGAGTGAGGTCCACCCTCCCCGGCGGGTCCGTGGGACTCGGCTGCAGCACTTCGGGAACCGGGTCATTCCGATGTGGATTCATATGAAAAGCCATTCACGTGAGGAAGGGACGATGCACATGAGAAAGGGGGTCACGCCCCTGGAAATCGCCGAGGAAAAGTGCGCCGAAGCTCTCCGTATCCTTGCAGAGCCGACCCGCCTCCAGGTCGTCCTCAGTCTCCTCGAAGCTCCGAAGCACGTGGGCGAGCTCAACGAGGGGCTCGAGGTGAAGCAGAGCCTCCTTTCGCACCATCTGAGAGTTCTGCGGAACGCGAAGCTCGTCGACGGTCGTCGAGACGGGAGGCACGTGCTTTACCGGCTGTCACCGGCCATTCGGCCTGCTGGGAGGGTAGGGTGCCTGGACCTGGGATGCTGCCGGCTGACCTTTTCCGAGCGCCGGGAAGGCCCGGGGGAGTCAAGGGAGTCGTGACGTCGTCGCGACGGACCACCTTGGGGGGACTTCTGACTCTGGTCCTTTTCGGGGCCTCGGGGGGGTGCGACTCGGCCAGGGGAGGGGCACCCATCGAGGACGGCCGGCTCCAAGGTCGGATCGCGATCACGGGTTCGAGTACCGTGGCCCCTCTCGTGGGCGAGATCGCACGGCGGTTCGAGGAGGAATACCCGGCGGTCCGGATCGACGTGCAGACCGGAGGCACCTCCCGTGGGATTGCCGACGTTCGCCGGGAAATCGCGGAGATCGGGATGGTGTCCCGCGTTCTTCGGCCGGAGGAGGCCGATCTGTTGAACCATGCCATTGCGGTGGACGGCATCGCGTTCATTGTCCACAGCAAGAATCCCGTGCCCGCGCTGACTCACGAAGAAATCGTGGGCATATTCACGGGAGAGACCCGCCGATGGAGCGAAGTTGGAGGGGGCGACAGAGAAATCACGGTCGTGAACAAGGCGGATGGGCGGGCCACTCTGGAGCTCTTCTTGAGCCACTTCGAGCTCCGTGGTGAAGAAGTTCGCCCCTCGGTCATCATCGGCGACAACCAGCAGGGGATCCGGACTGTGGCGACAAGCCCCGACGCCGTCGCCTACGTCTCGATCGGCACGGCTTCGTTCGAGTCGTCCCGGGGAACGGCGATCCGACTGCTGCCGGTGGATGGAGTGGATCCCACTCTCGAGGCGCTACGGGACGGGACATATCCCTTGACCCGTCCGCTCAACCTCGTGAGCCGTGCCGATTCGAACCTGCTGGTGGAGGCGTTCCTTGCCTACGCAGCCTCCGCCGAAGTCCACGACCTGGTGGAGGCCCAGTATTTTGTCCCGCCAGTGGAGTGAACACCTGCTCCTGTGGACGCTCCGGGGCCTCGCGATGGTCGCAGGTTGCATCATCTTACTCATTGGGGCCTTTCTGGCCGTCGAGTCGGTCCCGGCACTGCGGGAGGTTGGACTCGGCCGATTCTTCAGCGATACCTCGTGGCACCCGTCGGGGGGAGTGGAAGCGGGGAGCTTCAACTTCGCTCCGATGGCGGCCGGCACGCTTGCAGTCACATCAGGCGCTGTGCTCCTTGCCACCCCCCTGGGGATCGGATCTGCGCTGTTCTGCCACTTCTACGCGCCGAGGGGGCTCGGGGTGGCCTTTCGCAGGCTGGTGGAGCTCCTGGCCGGGATCCCATCGGTAGTCTACGGAATCTGGGGGCTCGTCGTGCTCATTCCCCTGATCCGACAGTGGCAGCCGCCGGGCCAGAGCCTCCTGGCGGGGATCCTCGTCCTTACGATCATGATCCTCCCAACGGTGGCCCTCCTCACCGAATCGTCCCTTCGCGCCGTTCCCCGGAGCTATCTCCAGGGGGCGGCCGCGCTCGGGTTGTCCCGATGGGCCACCGTCTGGGGCGTCGTCCTTCCTGCCGCACGAAGCGGGATCGTGACGGCGGTGCTTCTGGCCACCGGCAGGGCGATCGGCGAGACCATGGCCGTCCTGATGGTCATGGGCAATATCGTTCAGGTGCCGACAAGCGTGTTCGATCCGGTCCGGGCTCTCACCGCGAACATCGCCCTGGAGATGGGCTATGCCATGGACGCGCACCGCTCGGCACTCTTCGTCAGTGGATTGATGCTCCTGGCGATGGTCGTCGTTCTAGTGGCGATGAGCGTGTGGGCCAGTGAGAGGAGCCGATATGCCTGATCCATCGGTGTCCCCGCTTCCCTCCCTGTCCGAGCATCGTGTCGACTGGCCCGACCGGGCGGTGGCCTCCCTCGTGTGGCTGGTCGCCCTTCTCGTCACCGGATCCCTCCTCTGGATCGTCGGAGACCTCGCACGCCACGGGGCGCCTGAACTGTCGTGGAGCTTCCTCACGGACTCCCCCCGAGACGCGGGTCGGGCCGGGGGAATTCTCCCGGTCGTGGTCTCGACGCTGATGATCCTGGGGATCTGCCTCGCGGTCAGCCTGCCCATGGATGTGGGAACGGCCATCTTCCTGGCTGAGTTCACCAGGACCGGAGGGCTCCTGGCCCACTTCGTCCGGCGGTCCCTGGACGTGCTAGCCGGCGTTCCCTCCATCGTTTTCGGCCTCTTCGGCAACGCCTTCTTCAGCATCTATCTGGGGATGGGCTTTTCCATTCTCTCCGGCGGCCTCACGCTGGCGTGTATGGTCCTTCCCATCCTGATCCGTTCCACTGAAGAGGGGTTCCGATCGGTACCCGACGAGTATCGGAAAGCGGCGGCTGCCCTCGGGCTGTCCCAACCCGCCACGCTGTGGCAGATCCTCCTCCCGGTCGCGACACCGGGGCTCGTGGTAGGCCTGATCCTGGGCGTCGGCCGGGCCCTTGCGGAAACGGCGGCCCTCCTCTTCACCAGCGGATACGTCGCGCGGATGCCGAGCTCGGTCCTCGACTCTGGTCGGACCCTTTCCATCCACATCTACGATCTGGCCATGAATGTGCCCGGTGGTGAGTCCAACGCCTACACCACGGCTCTCGTGCTCATCACACTCCTCCTGATGATCAACGTCCTCACATTCTGGATTGCCGATCGCTGGCTTCACCGGGGGATCACGCACAGATGAACGACAAATCCGTTTCAATCGACCGGCGCCCGTGGACGAAGCGACCTGCCTGCTGTGAGAGCAGAGATCCGTGCATCGAAGTCCGGGACCTGTCGGTGAGCTACGGCGGCAAGCTGGCGCTACGGGACGTGACGCTCGCCATCCCTTTGGGCTGCATTACCGCCGTGGTGGGTCCGTCGGGGTGTGGAAAGAGTACTTTCGTGGGCACCCTGAACCGCATGACGGACCTCGTGGATGGGTGCAGAGTCGAGGGGAGAGTCGAGTTGGGAGGTCACGACATCTTGAATGGACGCACCGACCTCATCGGCCTCCGTCGACGGGTAGGAATGATCTTCCAGAATCCCAATCCGTTTCCCCTCTCCATCCGCAGGAGCCTGACCCTTCCTCTACGCCGCCATGGTGTCCGAAACAGGCGGATCCTGGACGGGAAGGTGGAGGGGATCCTCCGTCGGGTCGGTCTCTGGGACGAGGTGAAGGACCGACTCGACCATCCGGCTTTGGACCTTTCCGGGGGACAGCAGCAACGGCTCTGTCTGGCCCGGGCACTCGTGCTCGAGCCGCAGGTTCTCCTCCTCGACGAGCCTTGCAGTGCCCTGGATCCGATCGCCGGAGGCGTGGTGGAGGACCTTATCCTTTCGCTGCGTGGCCGGTACACGGTGGTGATCGTCACCCACAACCTTGCACAGGCGAGGCGGGTCGCGGACGACGTCGCGGTGTTCTGGGTACGAGCGGGGGCCGGAGCGATGATCGAACACGGCCCGGTCGAGAGCGTCTTCGACGCTCCCCGCTCGGAGTGGACGGCCGCCTACGTTCAGGGGGTCCATGGATGAGGCCAAGCCGACTGCTCGTAACGAGTGAGTCCTGCGAGTTGGGAGGGATCCGACCCGGTCCAGTCTGGTAGAAGTGCCATCAGGAATTTCGTAAGGTTCAAGCGGAACCGAAGGGCGATCCTGGTGGCGACCTGTAGAAGCACGCCGCTTGGGAGGCGACCGAGGTGCCGTCGGGGCCCTCCGCACAGACACCCACGCATGTGAGTCCTGAGGACCGATGCCGCAGACAACTACTCTTCCTTTCGCTTCGTTTCGTCCGGATTGGATGGTGTTGGTAGGGTCCTTCCTTTGGCTATCAACATCAATGGCATGGACGGAGCCGCTGGGAGCCCAGGTGAATGAGCAGGTCCGTCCCGTGGTGGAGGCGGTCCGGGTTCCCGACGACGCGGAGATCCAGATAGACGGCTACCTGGACGAGGACGTCTGGGAGCTGGCGCATGTCATCACGGATTTTCAGCAGGCGGATCCCGTGGAGGGCGGAGTTCCCTCGGAGCCTTCGGAGATTAGAATCCTCTACGATTCGGAGGCCCTATACATCGGCGCCATGTTCTACGATTCGGAGCCGGAGGGGGTCCTGGCGTACCAGTTGGAGCGGAATCGGGGGTTGGGCACGGACGATCGCTTCATGTGGATCCTCGACACGTTTCGGGACGGTCGCACCGGGTACTTTTTTGAAACCAATCCGGCCGGCCTCATGGGCGACGGACTCATCGGGGGAGGAGCGGGTCCGGGAGGCGGGTTGAACAAGCGGTGGGACGGAATCTGGGAGGTCCGCACGCAGATCGGCCCGGAAGGTTGGTCGGCGGAGGTCCGGATCCCCTTCTCCACTCTGAACTTCGACCCGAGCCTGGACTCGTGGGGCATCAATTTCCAGCGTACGATCCGCCGCCGGAGCGAGGAGATCATGTGGAGCGGATGGCGACGCAACGAGAGCCTGTTCCGACCTGCCCACGCCGGTGAGCTCCGCGGGATCGACGGGATCAGTCAGGGTGTCGGGATGGAAGTGAAGCCGTATGTGCTCGCGTCGGGGAACGATGAACCGGCGGTGGGAGCTTCCTGGGAGAGCGACGCGAAGACAGGGGTGGATGTGACCTACTCCCTGACCCCTTCGCTCCGGGCTGCGTTCACCGTCAACACCGACTTCGCCGAGGTGGAGGTGGATGATCGCCGCGTGAACCTGACCCGGTTCCCACTGCGATTCCCCGAGCAGAGGGATTTTTTCCTGGAAGGCTCGGGTGTGTTTTCGTTCCGCTGGGCCGATCCATTCTTCAGCCGGAGAATCGGGCTGGTCGAGGGCCAGGAGGTGCCCATCCGATTCGGGACCCGCCTTGGTGGGCAGGCAGGCCGCTACGAGCTGGGTTTCTATCAGGTGAGGACCGGCGCCACCGATCTCGCTTCCGGCGAAGGGCCCAGCCTGGCGTGGCCCACCGAGGACTTCACAGTGGGCAGGGTGAAGCGGGCCCTATTCGAGCAATCGCACGTCGGTGCCATCTACACGCGTCGCAGCTCCGACTTCGACCCCAGGGGAGACGGGTTGTCCGACCGCCACACGATCGGTGCGGACTTCGACCTGTTCACGTCCCAGGCGCTCGGTCGCTACAACGCCCAGATCGAAGGATTCATGATCTACCACAACGATCCCGTGGAGGGCGGGGGCTTCGGGGCCCCTGAGCGCAGATCCCGGGGGTATCGTTGGAACTTCCCCAACGATCTGATCCGGCTTCACTCTTCGTATCGGGACTTCGGGGACGAGTGGGGTCCTGCGGTCGGCTTCGCCCAGCGGACGGGATTCCGTCGGCACCAGCCCACCCTCACCATTGCCCCGCGTCCGCAGCGCTGGAGCTCCATCCGTCAGACGCAGCACCAGATCTACTTCGAGTACCTGACCGACATGAACAATCGGCTCCTGACTCGGAACGTCGATCTCACCTTCCTGCAGGTGAACTTCGAGAGCGGGGATCAGTTCGCCATCGAAGGCGGGCGCGGGTTCGAGCGGCTACAGCGGAGTTTCACCGTGCACGAAGACGGCGATCAGGTGGTGACGATCGAGCCCGGCGACTACGAAGCCTGGAGGTGGGCGGTGGGATTCCAGACGGCGGGACGACGCACCCTTTCCGGCAGTGCCGACTTCGAGCACTCTGACTTCTGGTCGGGACAGAGGAGCCAGATTGAGCTCTCCGCGACGGTGCGGCCTCGCCGTGGCGTGGATCTGTCCGCCGATTACGAGCGAAATGAGGTGAGGCTTCCCCAGGGCGACTTTGACACGAACCTGGTCCAGCTCTCTTGGTCCTGGGGGTTCAGCCCAGTCGCCGGGATCATTGGTAGCATTCAGTACGACGACGTGACCAACGTCATGGGCCTCTTCGCCAGGGCCCGTTGGATCGTCCGGCCCGGGAGCGACATCTTCTTCGTGTGGACCCACAACTGGCAGAACGAGGTGTCCCGCCTCCTGGACCGGGAGTTCACCACGTTGTCGCGGGGTGGGGCCCTGAAGGTGAACTACAGCTACCGCTTCTGATCCCCGGCGCTCAGCCTTCGGTCGCCATCTCTTCGATCCGCTTCCGGTGCCGCCGCAGGAGGTCTCGACTCCGGGGCAACGGTCGTGAAGCTCAGGGTCGCACCTTCGGCCCGCCCGGCCTTGTTCTTGGCCACGACCCGGTAGAAGATCGTCCTGCCCACGGGTTGGCCCGTGATCGAGCAGCTCACGGTAGTGCCGCCTATCCCCATGAGTGGGGGAGAGGTGATGGTGCACTGCTCGTTCAGCACGGGAGTCAGACCTAGCTCGAAGGTCCGCTCGGTCGCTGCTCCGCCGGGGTTGACCTGTCCGTTTACGACCCCGCTCGAGCCCGCCACGTCCGTGGCCGCAAGGGTTTCGACCTGCGGAAGGTCGTAGACCCCGACGTCGACCGAGGTCGCCACCTCTCCGACTGTCGCAGTGATCCGGGCCGTCCCCGCAGCGAGGCCCTGAACGCTTCCACCCGAGCTCACACTCGCGACGTTCGGCTGGTCGCTCCGCCAGGTCACGGCAGGGTTCGTTACCACCTGGTCATTCGCCCCGCGAGCTTCCACCGAGAGCTCCAGGGTGCTGCCGACCTGGACCTCGCCATTCGTGGGCGTGACCAGCACCATGCTCACGGTGACGGGCTCGGTGCTCGAATCCGAGCACGCTCCCGCGGAGAGGAGGACGACGCCACCGACTACGACGGTGTGGACGCTGCGACGAAGCATGATCCATCACCCCCCCGAGATCGCTCCGATCACGTTGAAGACCTCTTGCCCCGACGCCACGGGCTCGGGGAGGGGAGTGCTCTCCGGGCGGTGCGAGAGATCTTCCCCGCATGCCAGGTATCGGATGTAGGCGCGCCTCTTCCCGGTCTCGATTTCCCTGATCGTTCCCCTCAGCATGGGATAGGTCATCTCGATGGCGTTCACTACCGCCCCGATGGTGGCCGGCTCCGGAATCCGGAGCGCAACTTCGGGAGGGGCGTCCGCCAGATTCCGGAGGTGCCCGGGCAGGGAAACGCGAACCTCTCGCTCTCCCTTGCCCGGTCCGGCAGGCCCGGCAGGCGGGGAACCACCTTCCTTCGTCATGGGAGGACCTGAGCCTCCACGGAGAGCACTCTCGGGAAGCTGCCGGGAATCTCCTCCCAGTGGTCGCCGGCGTCGTCGGAGGCGTAGACCTGGCCACCCGTGGTGCCGAAGTAGATTCCGCATGGGTCGAGCGTATCCACCGCGAAGGCGTCCCGAAGTACGTTCACGAAACAATCCTTCTGCGGAAGCCCTCGGGTGAGGGCCTCCCACTCGTGTCCTCCGGTTCGACTCCTGTAGACGCGGAGCCTTCCGTCCGGGGGGTAGTGCTCCATATCACTCAGAATCGGCACGACGTAGACGGTTTCGGGTTCGTGAGCGTGCACGGCAATGGGAAAGCCGAAGTCGGAGGGGAGGTTTCCGCTCACCTCGGTCCAGTGGTCGCCTGCATCATCGCTGCGGCATACGTCCCAGTGCTTCTGCATGAAGAGCGTATCGGGGCGCGAGGGGTGCATGGCGAGCTTGTGCACGCAGTGGCCCACCTCCGCCTCTGGCTTGGGAAGAAACTCCGACTCGAGCCCTCCCGTGGTCACCTTCCAGGAAGCTCCGCCGTCGTCGCTCCGGAAGGCACCGGCCGCCGAGATGGCCACGTACATGCGGTCGGGGTTTCCGGGATCGATGAGGATGGTGTGAAGGCAAAGCCCCCCCGCGCCCGGCTGCCACTCGCTTCCGGTCTGCGCCCTGAGCGCCGGGAGCTCGCGCCAGCTCCGGCCGCCGTCGCCAGACCGGAAGAGCGCCGCGTCCTCTGCGCCCGCGAACAGGGTGTCCGGATCGTGCGGGGAGACCTGGAAGTGCCAGATGCGCTTGAACTCCCACGGATGAGGTGTGCCGTCGTACCAGAGGTGGGTGCCCGGCTCCCCCTCATACGCGAACTCGTTCCCCACGACCTCCCAGGATCTGCCCCCATCCTCGGAGCGATGGATCACCTGCCCATGCCAGTCCGTCCACGTGGAGGCGTAGAGGCGGTCGGGGTCCGCAGGGGACCCCTGGACGTGAAGCACTTCCCAACCGCCGAAATGGGGACCGTCCACCCTCCATTCTTTCCGGTTGCCCTTCGAATTGAGGATGAAT
Source organism: Gemmatimonadota bacterium (assembly GCA_007125845.1). Classification (GTDB taxonomy): domain Bacteria; phylum Gemmatimonadota; class Gemmatimonadetes; order Longimicrobiales; family Gaopeijiaceae; genus SLCK01. The sequence goes on along the minus strand of SLCK01000008.1, from coordinate 4,434 downwards.
GCACCCTTCCGGGTGCCCAATAGCAGACGGACCTTCGGCATGACCACCTCCTCGTGGATGATTGGGGAGTTGCGAATGCGGCCGAGAACGACCGCTCAGACCTGGGGAGGCTCCCATTCTCCGCTGTCGACCGCGTCCTGAGCTTCCGTCCAGGCGGGAAGTGCGGACGACAGCTTCTCTCGCCCCGTGGGCAGGATGCAGAGCCGACGCTCTCGGGCATCGTCCGAGGGCGCGGTTCCCACCCAACCGCGACGCTCGAGCACCTGCGCGCTTCGGGTGAGGGATGTGCGCTCGAGGCCCAGCAGATCGGCGAGCTCGCTCACCGGTGTGGGGCCCTTGAGGGTGAGTGCGGCGAGGATGGAGAACTGCGTGGCCCGTAGTCCGTGCGGGCGTAGCTTCTCCTCGTAGAAGCGGGTGACTGCCCGAGCTTTCCGCCGCACCGCGAGACAATGGCACCCCCTGACCCTCGAGAGATCCTCAGGATGGAGCATGCCAAAGAGTGTATATGCACGTATCCTCGGAGTCAATCACTGTGCGATCCGTGAGTTGAGGTCTTCGCGCGCGATGCGACCGTCCGCGCGGAGCGCCTACTCGTTGGAGGGATGGTCGTCTTCACCCTCCATCCGCATCACACATCGCTCCGCGCACCCGGCGGGCTCGATCACCCGTTCCGCAACCATCTCCGCCAACCTGGCGATCGTGTCGGGTGCGTGTGAGGCGAATGTGGGGAGTGGAACGTCGAGGTCGTCCGCATCGGTGACCAGAGCGATGAAGGTGTCACGGAGCGGGCCGGAGGACTTGTACACGACCGTTGTGTGGTGACCCCGCCGGTGCACCTCGATCTTCGGAAAGGAATCGCGCTTGAATCCCTCGGCTACGATCACGTCTCGGTCAGCGAAGTGCCTCCGGACAAGGTCCTCGAGGTGGGGCTCGCCTCCCTCATCCCATTCGCCGAGGAGCGCGAAGCCTTCCGGACCCGTCAGCAGCACCGGGTCAGCTCCCCCTTCGTGCGTCAACCGCCAGGAGTCGGTTCGCGGGTGATCGATCTGAAATCCGTGTGCGTGCTTCACGGCACCAACTCGGTATCCTCGACGCCGGAGCTCGCGGACCAGGCGGACTGCGATGCCGGTCTTTCCGGTGTCCTTGTACCCCACGACGCAGACGATTGGAGGGAGCGGCGATTCGGCCCAGACTGGGATTGGATCACGGTTCATCGGGTCGCCTCCAGGGCCAGTGTGGCTTCCAGGGGCGGCGGGCACTCCGGGGGCGCCAGGGATTCGATCGAGGAGAGGCCCACCGTCGCCATTGCTTCGAGGGACTTCAGCTCCGCCTTCGTATTCGCGCTTCGAAACGCGGTCGCCGGCTCGCACACGTGGGCGAGGTGCGCCGGGAGAATTCGATGGGCTCCCAGGGCGGAGAGCAGAGCCAGAAGCGACCGGTGTCCGGCGAGGAGTCGCCGTTCGACCTCGTCCAGGCACTCGGTTCGGTACCATGCGCAGAGGGGCTCCAACCCTTTCGGCCCCGCCGCCGGTGCCACGGCGAGGGCTTCTGAGGTGAGGCCTTCCTGGCCAATTAGAGACAGGAGCGCCGGCGAGATCAGGGGCATGTCGCAGCCGACCAGGATCACCCCCTTCATTTCGCGGCGGAGGGCCTCGAGGAGAGAGGCGTGCAGCCCGGCCAACGGCCCCGCGTCCGGGACACGGTCGCGGAGGACTTCACACTCGACGGCTGCTGCGATGCCCGGGTCACCGGTGACGAGCACGACCTCCTCACACGTGGCTTCGATCATTCGGACCGCCCGAACCACCATCGGTTCACCAAGGAAGGGCGAACGGGCCTTGCAGCCCGCGAACCTGCGCGCTCTGCCTCCCGCGAGCACGGCACCCAGCCGACCCACTCCCGGTAGTTTTCCCATGTTCTCCCCGGCATCGTAGCTCATGCGCCAATTGCCTCCATTCCCGATTTGAGGAGCTCCTTATCGGCTTCGGGCCAGGGGATCGCTACCGCGACCCGCGTACCCCTTCCGGGAGTGCTGTCGAACGCGACCTGACCGCCGACGTGGGCGGCACGTTCCTCCATCCCGAGCAGGCCCAACCCCCCTTCGTCCCTTCCGGCCACCGCTTCGGCTGGATCGAACCCGCAGCCGTCGTCCTCGATGGTGATCCGCAGAGCGTCGTCGCGGTCCTCGAAGGTGACCTTGACGTGGCGTGCTCCGGCGTGCCGCTGTGCATTGGAGAGCGCCTCTTGTACGATCCGATATGCGGACAGCTCGCTCTGGGGAGACAGGGGACGATGGCGGGCTCCAGAAGCCTCCCGGCGTTCCACCTCGACCTGGATGCTCGATCGCTCCCTCATCTCTCGAGCGTGGACCTCAACGGCGGCGAAGAGTCCGAGCTCGTCCAGGGCCGGCGGGCGGAGTCCCCGCGCGATACGTCTCAATCCCTCGACCGTCTTGAGAAGCTCGCCATGTGCCTGGTCGATCTGGTCGGCGGCCGAATGACCCTTCAGGTGCTTTCGGGCGAATCCCAGACGCAGGGCCACGGCCACCATTCGTTGTGCAGTGTCGTCGTGCAGCTCTCTAGCTATGCGCCTTCTCTCATCTTCCTGGACCCGAAGGGATCTGGCGGAAAGCTCTCGCAGCCGTTCCCGGTAGGCAGCCGATCGATCCAACATTTTGTTGAAGCTTCCGATCACGCGTTCGAAATCCCGGTCCGCGAGCGGGGACAGGGACGCTCGGCGGGACGGATCGCCGGCGTTGATCTCGACCACGGCGTCCTCCAGCTCCATCAGGGGCGATAGCGCGATACGGACGAGCAATCCGTTCACACCGAGCGACAACAGGAGCACCCCGATCCCCAACGCGGTCCACACCGCTGCATCTGCTAGGCCGGTGTCCGCCGGAGTCCACGTGACCCGACTCAACCAGAATGTCGTGGCCATCGCCGCCGAGACGATTGCCAGGTTACCGAGCAGGATCTTGTAGAAGACGGGCACACGCAAGATTGCACGAGGGGCCACCCGGACCCAACTGCGCGCGCTCATCATCTCCTCCCGCCTTCTCGGCCGGCGGCCCTTGCAGCCCTCTTCATCGCACCACGAGGACGGGCTGGACGAAGTGCTCCACCGCATACCGGCAGACGCTCCCCAGAAGGACTCGGGCCACTTTTCCGTGTCCTCGCGCCCCCAGCACCACCACGGACGGATCCTCCTCCTGCACCACCCGTTCCAGTACATGACGAGCTTCGCCCTCCAGAATCCGGATGCGCATCCTGCCCTCCCGGCCCGCAAGGTGCGCCCTGGCGGCCCCCTCCATCTCCTCCTCGACCTGGCGCAGCGCCTCATTGAACGCACGCTCGGCGAGGTCGCTCTGGGTCATGGGCTGTGTCAGGGCCCGAACCAGAATGAACTCGGGCCGGTGCGGCTCGAAGAGCTCCACTGCCCGATCCAGCGCCCTGTGCGCAGGCTCGGACCCATCGAAGCCGATGACGATCTTCATTTCACCATCTCCCTTGGGAGCGCGGCCAGAGGGTGGCTCTCGGCTCCCGCTGAAGCCGATTCGCGCCGATCACGTGGGCATCCCGGCCTGGCCCGCCCCTTCCACCAGGAGCTCCTCGGCGAAGGATCCCTCGGGCTCCTCCAGGAAGACCAGGCAATAGATCAGGCTGATCAGTGCGCCGACGGCCAGAACCAGGAAGAAGGTTCGATCGTCCACCAGGGAATAGATCACCAGGTAGACCACGGCACCCACGTTTCCATATGAGCCGGCCATGCCCGCGATCTGGCCCGTCATGCGCTTGTTGATCATGGGCAGAATGGCGAAGGTGGCGCCCTCGGCCCCCTGCACGAAGACGGAGCATGCGACGGTCAGCGCCACCGCAACCCAGATGGGCCAACTCCCGTCGATGAAGGCCATCCCCAGAAAGCCGAGCGTGATCCCCACCATGTAGCCCAACATCACCAGCTTCCGGTTGCGCATCGTATCCGAGATGAGTCCGCCCAACGGCCGGGCCACCAGGTTCACGAAGGCGAAGGACGCCGCCAACATCCCGGCGTAGGTGGGCGAGATCTGGAAGGTGGCCTCGAAAAAGGCCGGCAGCATGGAGACCACCGCCAGCTCGGCCCCGAAGTTGGCGAAGTAGGTGGTGTTGAGGGCCGCCACGCTATTGAAGGAATATCGTTCCTCCTCGGGGACGCCGGCGCGGAGGTGCGGCAGATTCACCTGGAGGGTCTTGATGATGTGGATGACGAAGACCACGCCGAGCCCGCCGAGGATCATCCAGAGCGCGGTGTCGGAAATGACGGCCTCGTTCGCTGGCCCCAATCCGATGTTGGAGGCTCGCCATGCGAGCAGTCCCAGCGCACCGATGAGGGGGAACGACCAGATGCAGTACTGGACCAGGTCGCCCCTGGAACTCACCAGGAGCGGCTGGACTT
>SLCK01000128.1 GCA_007125845.1 Gemmatimonadota bacterium | reverse complement strand
ATGCAACACCCTCGGTATGCTCGCCGGGAACCCGGGAGGAAGCATGGCGCGGGGTGGAAGTGGGAGCCTGATCTTGCCAGGGACGACCCACGCTCTACGATTGGTTCCTGTCTCGCCCCGAGCCGAACTGATCTGGAACGAGCACAAGGAGGATGGCGGACGACATCGGCGGCATCGCGGCCACCCGGTTCCGAGTCTGCCTCACGATCGAGGGTCTGAAGGGGTTTTTTCGACGGTTCTCTCCCCTATCCCAGTCGTAGCGCGGAGACTGATCGAGATGGAACTCGTCCTGGGGAGGGCCCCGAGCGGGGGACACACGGGGAGGCCGATGCGGCAGGTCGGGGTGAAGGAGGATGTGCTGTAGGCAGGGTAGGTGGTGAACGAAATGATCCACATCTCGCCGCCGCAGGCGGGGTACAGAAGGGCGAGCAACCCATAGATCCGATCCAGGAACTGGGCCCAGAGCATGCGGCCCGATCGTGATCGGGGCGTGGTGCCGGTCGATCCCGGCTCATCGGAGCGGTCCGGCGGAGCCATGGGGTGGGACGGGTGATCGGGTGACGGGGGTCACCCCGCGTCGATAGGAATCTCGTCGAGCAGGTGCATCAAGCCGTTCCAGGCCGAGAGGCCCGCGCGCGCAGTACCGAACGGGCCGCTCCAAACCCGATCGGTCCTCGCCCCCGATCCGGACGGAGCCGTCCACGGAAAACCCGCCGGTCCCCTGCCAAGTGCGCATGTCCGCCGCGGTGGAGGGGTCCAAGAGGCCACGCCGGGAGAACCATCGCAGGAGGCGAAGCTGAACCCTACGGGCCAGGGCTTCCGCATCCCGGGCCTCAAGGCCGGTGGCCTCGTGGAAGGGGACTCTGTGCTCGACGTCGCCCGAGATCATGCCACCGAGGGCCAGCACGTGGTAGTGGTCGTGCGGGTCGAGAGAACCCCCGAAGCGTTGGGGGAGAGAGAGGGGTCCGAGCTGGCGTTCGCGAACCGCAGCCGGCGCGCCCGGGCTTGCGACACGAAGTGCGGCCCGGAGCGCCCGCAGGAAGATGGCGAGCACCGCTCTCGATGTCCCGGACGACATCCGCCTCCAGGACCCGTCGGACGCAGGAAGTGAGGTCGTTCCCAAGGACCCGGGCTTCGCGAGCCATTTCGCGGACCCGGTCGAAGGCCAAGGCACGAAGGTCGGGAGTGCTCGTGATCTTGCCGGGGAAAATGCTGTTCTTGGCCATGCGACGTGCCTCAGTCAGGGGAGGCGGGGGTGTCGTTCACCCTCCTGACTGCAGGGTGCGATTACGGCGGCGGAGGATACAAGACTTCCGGAAATACCCCCATCACGGGCGCGCCGCGACAGTTACCCTGGAGGCCGCGTGCGAACCGCCTCAAACTCCTCGAACCAGCCCTCGAGGTCCTCCGCGGGGAGTGCCCTCCGCAGCTTCGACGTGAACTCCGCGTCCCTGGTCGACTCCCAGGCGATGTCCTTGGTCACCAACCGTATGGAGGGCGTTCGCTCCGCGTTCCTGGCGAACGCCTGCATGAAAACCTCCCTCAGGAATCCGGGATCCAGTGAACGCATGCTCTGGTCGAGGGCCGCCGAGATTCGTCTCTCGACCCCAACAACAAGGCTCTCGATCAGCTCTTCCGACTTCCCCCGCATTTGTTCGTGGAACCCCCGAACCCACTCCGCCATGATGGTCTCGTGGGCTTCGGCTTCCGCCTGGAACTTCGCCACATCCTGCTTCCGGATGATGGAGCCAAAGCCCTTTATTTGAACGAGGTGGCTCCTCTTGGTGTCGGTCCACGCCCGCTGTACCGCCTCCTCAGTCATCGGGGCTCGGATCGGGGTCCCATCCTGTCGGTGGGCGATCTCGCCTCGGGCCAGGACCGGAACATCGACCGTGATGTTCTTGCCGGCCTCGTAAGGGCGCAGTCTCGATTCGAGGAGATTGCGGGCTTCCTTGGGCAAGTCGGCGTTCAGTAGTTCCGAAGTCGAGACGCCAGCATGGCTCGCATACTCCTCGAGCAGCGTCGACAATCGGACTGACCGACCCGTCCACTCCGCCCCTCGGACCTCCACCTCCATGAACTGGAAGCGGGTCGAGAAGATCCTCGCCTTACGCGACAGATCCACCGGAGCGGGCGGGTTCCGTTCGAGGGAGTGGCGGACCTCCTCGATCTCCCCCGAGCTCAGCTCCTCCCGGCCAATCTCAGCACCTTCTGAGGCGAGATCGCCCCTGCCACCTCCAGTCGCCCTCGACAACGAATCGGCCACCTCGCCCTGAAGCACGATTCCATTGGGCTCCCCTAGCGACCGCTCGCCTTCAACCGAGCGGGGTGTGGGAGACCAAATCACGACCTCTTCGTCGACCACGAGGAGCCCCATCCGGAGCCCCGCCTGCCGGCGCACCCTTACCCCCTTCGGAAGAAGCTCCCTCTGGAGAGCTCGGAGGCCCTCGGGGTCTCCCAACCCGACTCGGTACGCATCCTCGTCGCCGGCAAGCACGATGGTCGGATCCACATGCCCTCGTGAGAGCAGGTCATTGAGCGCACGGACGACCTTCTCCGAGACGGCGGGGGCGACGAACACGAGCCGCCGGCTGGCCCCTCGGATCCTACTCGCCAGCCAGTCCTCGGTTACGGGATGGAACACTGTCACGGACACCTCCTGAAGGTCGACGATGAGGGGCGGTGGAAGACCTTCTCGCGGCCCACCCCTCAGGTAGCACTGAGAACGCTCGACGCTCCTATCCGGGCATCGGCCAGGCTCGCGGTCCAATCGAATGGGCCGCCAGCCGCTCGGCACGCTCCTCGATCGCCCTTTCGTCCCAAGTGTCCCGGCGGAGATCCTCGTCGAAGATCTCCGTTCCGACGGCGTACCGATCCAATCCGGCCCTTCGGTCGGAGCCCGCCTTCTTCTTCGCCCAATCCGCATCCCGCACGCTGTTGTTCAGCTTCGACGAGAGCAGGGTGAGGTTCCCCAACTTCCGGACGGCAGCGTCTCGGGCCCGCGCGAGGTCCTCCGGGAGGCTCCCCCAGTGGTTGCGCCACTTCTTGGGCATGACATGCTCGAGCGTGTAGTGGTTGAATCCGGCCAGAGCCGTCGAGTGCCTCGCAGAATCCCGGATCGAAGCCTCCAGGAGATACAGGACCACCCTCGCCTGACGGTTCGTGAGGTTGCTCGTGCGAAATCCTTCACGAACCCTGTCGTCCCCCGGGAAGATGGTGCTGGGGTCGTCCGAGCGGAGCAGGCGCTCCTCGAGCTCGGAGGCCGAGCCGACTCCGCTCCGGGCGAGCGATGCGAAGAACCGGTTATAGTGCTTGGTCGTCTCCCCGCAGATCAAGCGCCGCATCACGTAGGACTCAACCAGGCGAACCATCCTGCTCTGCTCAACCGGGTCATCGACAGAGCGCAGGATCCGAAGGTACAGGGGGAGGATCGTGGTGGTCTGGAGCCCGAAGATCACGACGTTCAGGCGCTCGTGCGCATCGTCTCCATCCACTGCGCGGTCGAGCATCGCCGGGTTTATTCGATCCCGGTAGCGCTGCGCTGAAGCCGTGAGGTCCACAACGAACCGCTGGCGATCCACCCCCTCTCCACGAAGGTGCTCCCGGTAGCTCCGGAACAACTCCCCTACCCGGACGTCATCGGCGGATGAGTCCTGCGAGAGCAGATAGGCCTGCAGGAACAGGTCGACGTTCTGGCGCTTCTCCCTGCCGCTGGTAACGGGGCGTTCCCAGTAGTGCCTGAGGGGCTCGGTGGCCTCGAACGTCGCCCTCCAGGTCCGTGTGAAGAGCTCAAGGTCCTGACGGCCAAAGAGGTGATTCTTGAGCAACTCCGCAGCCGTCAGGTCGACCCCGAGGGAGTTGATGGTGTCGAAGATCTGCTGTTCGTCTTCGTCCGCCCCAAGGTCGATACCCACGAAGTAGAGCTTGCTCAGGAGGGCCTTGGGATCGAGTCTCGCGATCTCCGAACGTCGCGACTTAAAGTACTTGAAGGCTCCCATCACTCGACTCTGGGGATAACGAGCCGCGAGTTCGGGGGGTACCGATCCCTGACCCGCCAGAGCCTCGAACACCTCGATGTCGTTGTGGTTGTGCTGCAGGATCAGGTCATCGGAAAAGCCCCGGAACACCTGATCGAACAGAGGCTGTTCCCCGCGCTCATCGCAGAGGATCCGGAAGAAGAGCACGAGGGTCGTAAGCCGCTGCTGCCCGTCGACCACCGTACGCACATCGCCGACCGCTGAGTCCGTACCTGTCGCCTTCTGTTTGAGGATGATCGACCCGAGGAAGTACCCGGCCGATCGATCAGGAGCCGTGATGAGATCATCCGCAAACCTCGTCCAGGCCTCCTTGTCCCAGACATAGGCCCGTTGGAAGAACGGGATCTCGAGCTTCCGGGATCGATTGAAGATCATCGTGATGTCCCGCCTTCCTGCTTCCACCTGCTACCTCCTTCCCGAGCTTGCCGGGGTTGAACCGCGAAAGGAACCACCTTAACCGGAACCCGCCGACGTGGGATGCCGCGTGATCGGCAGATCCAGGCGCAAGCCGGCCCTACTCATCCAGCGCCTTGAACACCCCGTCCGCCGCGTCCTTGTAGAACTCGATGTTGATCTTGGTCCAGAGGTCGTCGGGGAGGTCGTTCAGTGCCCGGCGGGCCGTGACGGGCATCAGCAAGGTCGTGGCCTGCTTATCCACAGCCATCTCGGCGATGGCCACCGGGCTCGGGATCATCTCAATCGAGCCACCCAGGTT
>SLCK01000010.1 GCA_007125845.1 Gemmatimonadota bacterium | reverse complement strand
TAAGGCTGATCCAAACGCGTCCGTTCAAGGGGCGGGTCGAGGAAAACCTCGGCAGGATCCGAGATGGGATCGACAGCGCGGGGCGGGAGGTCGACCTCCTGGTCTTTCCCGAATGCGCGACCTCCGGTTACTTCGTGGAGGCGGCGACTCCGCGCGTGGCCCTGACCGCTGGGGAGGTTGCGCAGGCTCTCGGATCCCCCACGCAGCCGACGGATCGAGCTCCGGATGTGGTGCTGGGCTTCTACGAGCGAGATGGAGATCGGGTCTTCAATTCAGTCGCCTGGTTCACCCCGGGGCCCGACGGCTACCGACTGCTGCACTGTCACAGAAAGGTCTTCCTCCCCACGTACGGCGTCTTCGACGAATCCCGCTTCGTATCGGCGGGCCGGGAATTCGAACCCTTCGACACCCGGTTCGGTCGGGTCGGCCTCCTCGTCTGCGAAGAGCTTCTCCATGGCGTCTCCTCGACCATTCTCGCCCTGGGGGGGGCCGAGCTGATCATCACGGTCGCAGCGTCTCCCGCCCGGGAGTTCGCTCCTGGACCCGGAAGGCCCCAGAGCGTCGAGCGGTGGGACGTCATGGGGCGTGCGGTGTCCATGGAGCACGGCGTGAACCTTGCCATCTGCCACCTGGTCGGCAGTGAGGGTGGGAAGATCTTCTCAGGTGGAAGCGCCTTCTATCTCGCGGGAGGAAACGTGGGTCCCCGCGCACCGCTCTTTCGCGAGGGTGAAGTCCAGGCCGTGATTGACCGCTCCCGGGTTCACCGGGAGCGATTGAAAACGCCCCTTCTCAGCGATCTGCGGGAGTGGATGCCGCGCCTTCCGCAGCCCGCTGAGGCGATTCTGGCTCCGGAGCGAGTTTCGAAGACCACTCCGGCTCCGACCGGGTCGCCAGGCACGGGAGCGCTTCCCGACCCGGAGGACGGGTCCCCCCTGGAGTTGGACCTGCCCCTCCTCGAGGAAGCGCTCCTGGGCTTCCTGAGGGATGAAATCGTTCATCGGAGGGGATTTTCCGATGTCGTCGTGGGAGTCTCCGGAGGGGTCGATTCCGCCGTCTCCCTCCTGCTGGCTGCGCGAGCGCTTGGCCCGGACCACGTTCACGCGCTGCTTCTTCCCTACGCCACCTCCAGCCCCGAGAGCCTGGAGCACGGGCACCGCATGTCGGACGTGGCTGGGGTGAAAGGGCGAACGGTCGACATCACGAGGGGGGTCGACGCATATATCGATGTGGAAGAGCCCGAGCTCTCCGGACTGCGTCGAGGAAATCTCGCTGCGAGGTTTCGAGCCATGGTGCTCTGGGACCAGGCGGCGCGCCATGGGGCGCTTCCCCTGGGAACGGGGAACAAGAGCGAGCGACTGCTGGGATACTTCACCTGGCACGCCGACGACGCGCCACCCATCAACCCCCTTGGGGATCTGTTCAAGACGCAGGTCTGGGCGCTGGCGCGCCATCTCGGGGTCCCGGACGAGATCGTCGAAAAGGCTCCATCGGCTGACCTGGTCCCGGGTGTGCACGACGAGGACGAGCTCGGCGTGGGATACGAAGTGGCGGACCGGATTCTGCACTGGCTCCTCGAGGGGTACGTGCCGGGCGACCTGGTCCGGGCCGGGTTTCCGGAGGTGGCCGTGGAACGGGTCTGGGAACGTCTGGAAGGTACACACTGGAAGCGGAGCCTGCCGACCACGGCAATGGTCTCCTCCAGCGCAATCGGAGAATTCTACCTGCGGCCTGTGGACTACTGATGCTTCTCGTTATCGACAACTACGACTCCTTCACCTGGAATCTGGTCCAGTTCCTGGGCGAGCTGGGGGCCGAGCCCCACGTCGTGCGCAACGACCAGGCAACGGTCGACGAGCTCGAGGCGATGGATCCTGAACGTGTGGTCGTCTCCCCCGGACCCTGCACGCCGCGTGAGGCGGGGGTAAGTGTGGAGGCGGTGCGGAGACTGGGGTCGCGGGTGCCCTTCCTCGGCGTGTGCCTGGGCCATCAGGCCATTGGCGAGGCGTTCGGGGGAAGGACGATCCGGGCTCATGCGGTCATGCACGGGAAGACGACGCGTGTGCGGCACACGGGCGAAGGACTCTTCCGGGGGCTCCCGGTCCCGCTCGAGGTCGCTCGCTACCATTCGCTCGTGACCGACCCGGACGTCCTTCCCGAGGTGCTCCAACCGGTGGCGTGGTCGCCATCGGAAGGGAACGGTGGGGAGGAGATCCAGGCGGTCCGGCACCGGGAGCTGCCGATCTGGGGGGTGCAATTCCATCCCGAGTCGCTCTTCTCGCAGGAGGGGAAGGGCCTGCTTCGCAACTTCCTCGACCTCTGAGGGAGGAACTTGCCTCGTTGGGGAAAGCTCCCTAAGTTCTCTGGCGTGAAAATTGCATACCGACCGTCGGCTTCGAAGCTGGGAGGACGGCGATGAGCCCATCCGTGCTCGGCGTCGTCCCGGTTCGCCTCGCGTCGAGTCGCCTTCCCCGAAAACCCCTGCACCCCTTGCTCGGTCGCCCCCTCCTCGAGTGGGTCTGGCGTCGGGTTTCGGGAATGGCCCTCTTCGACCGGGTCGTGGTGGCGACCGACGCTCCAGAGATTCGGGAGCTCTGCACCTCCATGGGAGCACCGGTGGAGATGACGGATCCCGGACATGAATCCGGAACCGATCGGGTGGCCGAGGTTGTCGAACGGCCCGGGTTCCGAGACTTTCCGGTGATCGTCAACGTGCAGGGAGACGAGCCTCTGATCCTGGAGGAACACCTCGAGGCGGCCGTGCGGCTCGTTCGGGATGTGGGCTGGGAGGTGGGGACGTGCGGGACGCCCCTCGGCAGCCCACAGGCCCTCGAGGACCCGTCGATCGTGAAGCTGGTCGGGTCGGCTACGGGGCGGGCGCTGTATTTCTCGCGGGCGCCGATACCTCATCGGAGGGACGGGGCACCCACGAGCGCGGAGTTGGCCGCGTCCCCTTTCCTTCGGCACGTGGGAATCTACGTTTACCAACGAGATGCGCTCCTGCGTTGGGTCGGGCTCCCCATCTCCCCCTTGGAGAAGCTCGAACGGCTGGAGCAGCTCCGTGCGCTCGAGGCCGGGATCCGCATCGGGTTCGCTGTCGTGCACGGGGCGCAATCCGGGGTCGACACTCCGGACGACGTGACGAGGATCGAGAGGATTCTCGCCGAACTCTCCGACCACCCGATGGCGACGACGGATTTATGACCGAAAACACCGATTCCACCAAGTACATCTTCGTGACGGGAGGGGTGGTCTCCTCGCTGGGGAAGGGGATTGCAGCGGCATCGCTCGGACGCCTGTTGAAGAATCGCGGACTCCGGGTCACGATCCAGAAGTTCGATCCCTATATCAACGTCGATCCCGGCACGATGTCGCCCTTTCAGCACGGCGAGGTGTTCGTGACGGACGACGGGGCGGAGACGGACCTGGATCTCGGACACTACGAGCGCTTCATCGACGAGTCTCTGTCCCAGGCGAACAACGTCACGACCGGACGAATCTACCAGTCCGTGATCAGCAAGGAGCGACGGGGAGACTATCTCGGCTCGACGGTCCAGGTCATCCCTCACATTACCGACGAGATCAAGGCCGCCGTTCGGCGGCTCGCGGATCGTCACGACGTGGTGATCACCGAGATCGGGGGGACGGTCGGCGACATCGAGAGCCTTCCCTTTCTCGAGGCCATCCGGCAGTTCCGCCAGGACGTCGGGCCGAGGAACGCGATGTACCTGCACCTCACCCTGGTCCCCTACATCGCCGCGGCAGGAGAGCTGAAGACTAAGCCGACGCAGCACTCCGTGCGGGAGCTGATGCAGATCGGAATCCAGCCCCAGGGCCTCATCTGCCGCTCGGAGCACCATCTCGACGACGAGATGCGGAAGAAGATCGCGCTTTTCACGAACGTGGACCCCAAGGGCGTCATCGAGGCGCTCGACGTGGGCTCGATCTACGAGGTGCCTCTGGAGTACAGGCGCCAGGGCCTCGACGACTATGTCCTCGAGTTCCTAAGGGTGGAGGCGCCGGAGCCGGACCTCGCGGAGTGGACGCGGATGGTCGACATCGTGCGACGTCCCGATCAGCCCACGGTACGCATCGCGGTGGTGGGGAAGTACACGGAGCTCGTCGACTCGTACAAGTCGGTTCAGGAGGCGCTCATCCACGGAGGCATCGCCAATGAGGTCCGGGTCGAGATCGGCTGGATTTCGTCGGAGGGATTCGACGATGTCGACCCGGCAACACAGCTCGAGGACTTCGACGGGCTTCTGATTCCCGGCGGCTTCGGGCCGAGGGGCGTCGAGGGCATGCTGAAGACGATTCGGTGGGCCCGGGAATCCGGGCGTCCCTTTTTCGGGATCTGTCTGGGACTTCAGTGCGCGGTGATCGAGTTCGCTCGCAACGTATGCGGTCTCCAGGAATCGCACTCACTCGAGTTTTCGTCCGAATCTCCCGATCCGGTGATCTGTCTCATGGATTCGCAGCGGAACGTGACCCACAAGGGGGGAACGATGCGACTCGGGGCATATCCGGCTCAGCTCGAACCCGGTTCTCGCGTGGCTGCCATCTACGGAACCGAGGAAATCTCCGAGCGGCACCGCCATCGCTACGAGGTCAACGATCGCTATCGGGATCAACTCGAGGCGAAGGGCCTGCGGCTCAGCGGGCGATCTCCGGACGGCAAGCTGGTCGAGATGATCGAGCTCGAGGATCACCCCTGGTTCATCGGCTGCCAGTTCCATCCCGAGCTCAAGAGCCGCCCGACGCGTCCTCATCCTCTCTTCGCCTCGTTCATCGAGGCCGCGTCCCGGAGGGCCCAGGAAGAGCGTCGCGAGACAACGTCTGCGGTGGCAACGGCGGGAAGGGAAGGATGAGCCTGTTCGGGCAGTTCACCTTGATCGCCGGGCCGTGCGCGCTGGAGGATTCCACTCTGAACCTCCGTATCGCGGAGCATCTTGCCCGGCTCTCGGAGCGGAGCGGCGTCCCGGTCGTCTTCAAGGGATCGTTCGACAAGGCCAATCGATCCAAGCTCCAGTCTCCCAGAGGTCCCGGGATCGACGAGGGCCTCAGGTTGCTCGAGGAAGTGCGTGGCCAGAGCGGGCTCCCCGTTCTGACCGATATCCACGAATCCGGGCAAGCCGCCGCCGTGGGCGGTGTCGCGGACGTGCTCCAGATTCCGGCCTTCCTCTGTCGCCAGACGGATCTTCTCCTCGCCGCGGCCGCGACGGGACGACCGCTGAATGTGAAGAAGGGCCAATGGATGGCGCCCGAGGAGATGTCAGCTGTCGTGGAGAAGGCCACGCAGGGTGGGGCGCCGCTCGTCGTGGTGACCGAACGGGGCACATTCTTCGGGTACGGAAACCTGGTCGTCGACATGCGTGCGTTCCGGATTATCCGGCGGGAGTGCAGGGTCGGTGTGGTCTTCGATGGGACTCACTCCGTCCAGCGTCCCGGACAGGCGGACGGCTCGAGCGGAGGAGATCCGGAGCATATTCCGGATCTGGTGCGAGCTGCAGTGGCCGCAGGGTGCGACCACCTCTTCCTAGAGACCCACCCGGAACCCGCGACGGCCCCCTCGGATGGGAGCAACATGCTCCCCCTCGAGACTCTCGACGCACTTCTGGACGAGGTGATTCAGCTGCGAAGCCTGCGGGAGGCCGGATGACCGTCGGGCCGATAGAGGAGCGCGAGGGGCCGGGGGCGATTCCGGCCGAGGCAGCGGGGGAGATCCGGCTGGTGATCCTGGACGTGGACGGCGTGCTCACCGACGCCGGCGTCTACATGGGCCAGGACGGGACCGGGACCTTGATCGAGCTCAAGCGCTTCGACATCCAGGACGGCCTGGGAATCCATCTGCTTCGGGACGCGGGGATCGAGGTGGCGCTCGTGTCGGGCCGGGTGTCGGAAGCGACGAGCGCCCGTGCCGCCGAGCTGGGAATCGACGAATGTCACCAGGACCCGGGGGCCCGCAAGCTTCCTGTGGTCCGCCGCCTCCTGGACCGCCTCACCCTCGATTGGGTGAACGTGGCCATGGTGGCCGACGATCTTCCGGACCTGCCTGTCCTGCGAAAGGTCGGGCTTCCGGTAGGAGTCGCCAATGCGGTACCCGAGGTGGCACGCGAAGTCCTGTGGCAGACCCGCCGACCCGGCGGAAAGGGAGCGGTGCGGGAGTTTGCTCGAGCGCTCCTCTCCGCTCGTGGGGAATGGGACCGAACTGTGGAGGCCTACTGTGCCGTCCGAAGCGCAGAGTGACCTCGCCAGGGCCGTCTCTGCTTCGGGTGCCGGCCCGGACCAGGCAGACCTCCTCGACGAAGCCCGAGGTGTCCTCCGGGCCGAGGCGGAGGCGCTGGAAAGTATCGCCGAAAGGCTGGACAGTCGGTTCTCCGAGGCGATCGAGCTGCTTCGCGTTGCCGAGGGAAGGATCATCGTCACGGGCGTCGGCAAGAGCGGCCTGGTGGCCCGGAAGGTCGCCGCGACCTTCACGTCGACCGGCACCCCGGCCACCTTCCTGCACCCGGTGGATGGACTGCACGGTGACCTGGGGATGGTGTCCCGAAAGGACCTGGGAATCTTCATCTCGAAGAGCGGCGGCACGTCGGAGCTCCGTGGCCTCATGGAGTACATGCTGCGGCTCGGGCTTCCGATCATCGCGCTCACGGGCCGGATGGACTCGACGCTGGCCCGAAACAGCACCGTGGTCCTCGACTGCGGCGTGAGCGAGGAGGCGTGCCCCCTGGATCTGGCGCCCACCTCTTCGACCACTGCCGCCATGGCGATGGGCGACGCACTGGCCATGGTGCTCCTCCAGCGGAAAGGCTTTCGTGCCGAGGACTTCGCGAAGTTCCATCCCGGAGGTTCGCTGGGACGACGGCTGACCCTCAGGGTACGGGACCTGATGATCAATGAGGGATATCCGGAGGTCACCGCGGAGGCCCCCGTCCGGCATGCGATCGTTCCGCTGGCGCACATGCGGGGTACCGTACCTGTAGTGGACGAGTCCAGGCGCGTCGTCGGCGTAATCACGACTGGCGACCTGACGCGGCTCATGGATCGCCGGAGCGACTTCCTGGACGTGGAGATCGGAGACGTGATGACGAGGGACCCGAGGCTCACCACACCCGAGGCACTCGCGGGTGCCGTGGTGCATGCCATGGAGAATCATGGGATCATGGCCCTTCCAGTCGTCGACGGGAAGGGCGTGCTCCAGGGTGTGGTCCACCTCCACGACATCCTGAGGGCCGGGGTCGTATGATTCTTCGTGCCAAGGTCTTGTGGTTCGTGATCTTCACCGTGGTGGGAGGTGGCATCCTCGCGTGCCGGGAGGAGAGCCAGGTCGTGACGGCTTCCGAGGAGCTGATGCATCTCGATGCCGACGCGATCGTCATGGGTGGGGAGCACACCTTCACGAACGAAGAGGGACTCCGGTCCGCATATCTGGCGTTCGATACGGCCTACCAGTGGAGAGACTCGGTGAACACCGCGCTCCGGGGGGTCGACCTGACCGTGTTCAACCGAAACGGATCGGAGCGGGCTCGCATCACCTCTGTGCGGGGCACCCTGGACCCCCGCGGGGAGCGAATGACCGCTCAAGGCAACGTCGTGCTCATCGTTCCGGAGGAAGACCGGCGACTCGAGAGCGGAGAGCTGAACTACGATCCGCAGGTCGGCCAGATCTGGAGCGACTCCTCTTTCGTCATGACACACGAGGGGCAGACGTTGAGCGGAGCCTCCTTCACGTCGGACCTCGAGTTCCGCAATTTCCAGGCGCGCGGAACGGGAGGGCAGTGAGATGGCGCCGCGAATCCTCTCCATTCTCACGGCGGCGGGAGCCGGCGTCGCAGTAGCGGTGCTATGTCTCCTCGTTCCGGCGCCAGGCGCGGCCCAGGATCTCGGTACGCAGTGCACTCTCGACAGCTACCGAGTCCTTTCCTCGCAGGCCGGTATCCAGGGGTTGAGGGTGACCCGCGTGGGTCGACCGATCCTGAGCTGCCCGGACGGCACCCGCATCGCGGCGGACAGCGCCGTGATCTATGAGGAATCCGGGCTCAATGAATTCATCGGGCAGGTGCGGTTCCGGGATCCGCTCCGGGAGCTCGATTCGGACCGTGCGGACTATTTCGAACGCGAGGGCCGCCTTCACGCGCGCGGGTCGGTCGAGTTCCGGGACCTCGTGCAGGGCACCGAGATGCGCGGAGACACGCTGGTGTTTCTCGAGGCCGGAGCCCTGCGGGCCGAGGACCAGGTGACGGTCCAGGGCAGCCGCCCCTCGGTGTCCTTCCTCCCGGCGGATGCTCCGGAGGAGGACGAGGACGGGGTGCTCCTGGAGCCGGAGCCCTATCACGTCGTTGCCAATCGATTGCGGTTCGAGGGCGATCGCTACTTCTGGGCCGACGGTGACGCGGAGCTGGACCGCGACGATCTCCGCGCAAGCGCCGATTCCCTATGGTTCCACCGCGAAGGTGGGGATCTGGCCCTCACCGGTCGTGCGAGGTTGATCACGGAGGACACGGAATTCAGCGGTGACCGGATTCTACTCGAGCTTCCGGGAGACGAGATCCGCTCGATTACCGTAGTGGGAGACGGGCGCCTTACAACCGTCGACCTCGAGCTATTCGGCGACGAAATCCGGATTCGCTTCGAAAACGAGCGGATCCAACGACTGGTCGCCGTGCGAGCGGGTGCGGGAGAGGAGGACGAGGAGGATCAGCCTGGGCGTCCACGCCCGAGAGCCGTGGCGGAGGACTTCTTTCTGCAAGCCGACTCCATCGAGGTGCTCTCTCCGGATGAGCGACTGGAGACCGTCCACGCGGTGGGCAGGGCGAGAGGAGAGATGAACATACAGGATGACGCTGACACGGACACGGCGGGGGAGAACGGAGTTCCGGACCGGGACTGGATCGAAGGAGACGCGATTCTCGCCACCTTCGAGCCAGCTCCGGCTCCACCGAACAAGGTGCCGGAGGAGGTGAATGGGGAAGGGGAGGCACGGCCCGAGTACCGACTGGAACAGCTCGTCGCCACCGGAAGCGCCCGCACCCTCTACCGTACTCCCCCGGAGGACGGTGTCAACGCGGAAGGCGGAGCGGACCGGGCCGATCTACGGAACTGGTCGATGAGCTACCTGCTCGCCGACGAGATCGAGATTCACCTCCTCGACGGCGCGGTGGATCGCGTCGAAGCCGAGGGGACCGTGAGAGGGCTCCAACTCGAGCCGTCCGGGACGCGCACGTCGTCCGACGACGGGATCGTGGGGGGGCAGGAGGATCTCGACGAGTGAGTGAGGAGACGCATTTCGAGAGCGGGGAGCGCCCGTCTCCGGATGGGCAGCGGACGGGAGCGCTTGAGGTCCAGGAGGGAGGGAGTCGCTTCCGGGGGGAAGGTCTCACGAAGATCTACGTGGGCCGCAAGGTCGTCAACGAGGTGGACGTCCGCGTCAGCCAGGGAGAGATCGTGGGACTTCTGGGCCCGAACGGGGCAGGGAAGACGACGACGTTCTACATGATGGTCGGTCTGATACAGCCGGATCAAGGGAAGGTCTTTCTCGACGGGAAGAATCTGACCCGCGTCCCGATGTACAAGCGCGCCCGGATGGGGCTCGGATACCTGGCGCAGGAGCCGTCGATATTCCGGAAGCTTACGGTGGAAGAGAACGTCCTGGCCATTCTCCAGTCTCTGAAGCTCCCCAAGAAGGAGGAGCGGGCCCGCATGGAGAGCCTGCTGGACGAGCTTTCGATCGCTCACCTGAGGAAGAGCAAGGCCTACTCCCTCTCGGGGGGAGAGCGGAGACGGCTCGAGATCACCCGAGCCCTCGTCCAGAGCCCGAAGTTCATGCTGCTCGACGAGCCGTTCGCCGGGATCGACCCGATCGCCGTCAACGACATCCAGCAGATCGTTGCCGGGCTCAAGCACCGCAACATCGGGGTCATCATTTCCGACCACAACGTGGAGCAGACGCTCGATATCGTGGACCGGGCGTACATCATGTACGAAGGGCGCATTCGGGTTGGAGGATCCGTTCCCGAGCTCGTCTGGAACGATGAGGTCGCCCAGATCTACCTGGGTCCGACTCTGACGGCGAGAATGCGGCAGCGCTACGATCCTCCCGAGTCGGAACCCGTTCCCTCGATGTCTGAACAGGAAATTTGAGGCGCATCGCATGAGCGGACTCGGAAGCCGGCTCTTCCAGAGTACGGAACTCCGCCAGGAGATGAAGATCAACCCTCGCCTTTACCAGGCGATGGAGTTGCTCCACATGCCCCTCCTCGATCTCCAGCAGCACCTCAAGGTCGAGATGGCGGAGAATCCCTTCCTCGAGCTGGAAGAGCCCGACGTCGAGCAGGAGATCTCCCTGGAGGAGGCAGCCGAGGAGGCGGGAGAAGTCGACGGTGCGACCGAAGACGACGAGATCGACTGGGAGGAGATTCTGCTGGACGGCTTCGACTCCGGGGGACGCAGGGCCCAGCGAGAGGAGCGGGAATACCGCGAACCCACTCAGGTCGAGACCTCGGACCTCCGCGACTTGCTCCGGGAACAGCTCCACCACCTCTCGATTTCGGACCGGGAGGTACGGCTCGGAGAGGAGATCGTCGGGAACATCGATGACAGCGGCATCCTCACCTGCTCGCTCGAAGAGGTGGTGGAAGGGGCCAATCGCTGGTTGGGCGATGTGCGCGACGTGGCACTCGAGCGGGCTCGGGCCCTGCAAGACGACGAGGAGCGGGAAGAGGAGCTCGCCGAAATCGAGGAGCTCTTCGGGGACTACTCCTTGGAAGAGGCCGAGGAGATGCTCGAACGAATCCAGCGGATGGACCCGCCGGGGGTGGGCGCGCGCGACCTCCGGGAGTGCCTTCTCCTCCAGCTCGAGGATCGGGGCCAGGAGGAGTCTCTTGCCCACACCCTGGTCCGGGATCACTTCGACGAGCTGATCCAACACAAATGGACTGACATCGGGAGAAGCCTCGGCCTCTCCCCCAGGGCGGTACAGGACGCTGCCGACAAGGTTGCGGAGCTGGACCCGAAGCCGGGC
Source organism: Gemmatimonadota bacterium (assembly GCA_007125845.1). Lineage (GTDB taxonomy): Bacteria > Gemmatimonadota > Gemmatimonadetes > Longimicrobiales > Gaopeijiaceae > SLCK01. The sequence continues at coordinate 5,197 of SLCK01000010.1, read as the reverse complement.
CTCCGGCACGCGCCCCCCGAAGACAGCTACGTACTTCCAGACCTCGTCGTGGAGAAGATCGACGGGGAATACCAGGTCTTCCTCAACGACACGAACCTCCCGCGGCTGCGACTCTCGCGTTCCTACCGCGAGGTCGCCCGGGACCGGGACAAGTTCAAGGGCGAGAACAAGGAGTTCATCTCACAGAAGCTCAACTCCGCCAACTGGATGATCCAGGCGATCGAGCAGCGGCGTCAGACGATGCTCAAGGTCATGCGATTCATCGTGGACCGTCAGCGGGACTTCCTGGAGAAGGGCATCCAGCACCTCCGGCCGCTGACCTTGAGAGAGGTAGCCGATCATATCGAGATGCACGAGTCCACGGTGTCACGCGTCACGAACGAGAAGTTCGTCCAGACGCCTCGAGGCGTTTATTCCCTCAAGTTCTTCTTCTCCAGCGGGCTCGCCACCTCGTCCGGTGAGGACATCTCGGCCCGGGGAGTCAAGGACAAGATCCGGAACCTGGTCCAGCAGGAAGACGCGAAGAAGCCGCTCACCGACCAGAAGATCGTCGAGCTCCTCAAGTCGGACGGCGTGAAGATCGCCCGGCGCACTGTCGCGAAGTATCGGGATCAACTGGGAATCTTGCCAGCTCGCATGAGGAAGCGTGTCTGAGCGTCTTCCGGAATCGCTTCGTTCCGATTTCGCGCTGGTGATTCCAGCCTACAACGAGGCGCCGGTGATCCCGGAGCTCCTTCGAGAGATCCAGGACACCTTCGAGCGACACGGGCTGTCCGGGGAAGTGCTGCTGGTGGACGACGGATCGACCGACCGGACCGCGGAGCTGGCTCTCTCGGAGGGCGGGGGATGGCCGCTCCTCAGAGTCCTCAGGCACCGCACCAACCTCGGGAAGACCGAGGCGATCCTGACCGCGGCGCGGGACACCGACCGATCCTACCTCGTCGTCTTCGACGCGGATCTCCAGCATTCGACCGAGGAGGTGCCCCGCTTCCTGGAGAAGCTCACGGAAGGATGGGACATCGTGTGCGCACGCAAGGTGGGGGACTACCAGAAGCCGTGGGTCTCGGCGATCTACAACGGGTTGTCACGAAGGGCCTTCAGGGTACCCGTCTCGGATCTGAACTCGATGAAGGCCTTTCGGGCCGAGATCCTCAAGGAGATCCATCTCCGGCACGATTGGCACCGGTTCTTCGTGGTCCTGGCTCATGCGAAGGGCTATTCCGCGACCGAGGTCGACGTGCAGCTGCACCCCAGGAGAGCCGGGGTCTCGAAGTACTCCGGAACCTGGCGGATCGTCATCGGGATCGTAGACCTCCTCTCGGTCTGGTTTCTGCTCATCTTCTCCCGGAAGCCCCTTCTCCTCTTCGGGACTCTCGGGGCGATCCTGGTGGTGCTTGGTCTCCTCATCGGCCTGGGTGCGATCTACCTGCGCGTCGTCCATCAGATGGGCTTTCGGCCCCTTCTCGACCTGGTCGTCCTCCTGGAAACCGTAGGGGTGGTGCTTTTCGGCTTCGGTCTCGTGGCCGAGATGGTCGCGCAGCTCCGGGAGGAGGTCGACGCCCTCCGACGTCGGAGCCGGTGGTGAAGGAGGAGGGCCCTCGCGAACGGCGGGTGTTGGTGGTGGTCGGGACTCGCCCTGAGGCGATCAAGATGGCTCCGGTCATCCGGTCGCTCAGGGCCCTGGACGCGCCGATCCGTACCGCACTCGCCCTCACGGGCCAGCACTCGGACCTCGTGGACGAAGTTCTCCAGACCTTCGAGCTCGAGCCCGACTGGGACCTGGAGATCATGCGTGCCGACCAGACGCTGACCGAGGTCGCGGTCGGCTGCCTCGCGGGACTGGACCGGCTCATGCGGGACTGGGTCCCGAATCTCGTCCTGGTCCAGGGGGACACGGCCTCGGTGTTCTTCGCAGCCCTGAGCGGCTTCTTCCACGGCGTGCCGCGAGGGCACGTGGAGGCCGGCCTCAGGACCGGCACCCTGGCGCAACCCTTCCCGGAGGAGGGCTTTCGTCGGCTGACCGGCGTGCTCGCGGACCTCCATTTCGCGCCGACCGAGGGGGCGGCGGAGAATCTCCGCAGGGAGGGCGTCCCGGACGACCGGATCGAGGTCACCGGAAACCCGGTGGTGGACGCGCTGCTCGATGTGGCCGGTCGTGGACTCACGCCTGAATCCCCCGTCCTGAAGAGGCTGCTCGAGCCGGACGCGCCGCCCTTCCTGCTTCTCACCTTCCACCGCAGGGAATCCTACGGAGCTCCCGCCGAGAGGGTGTTCGAGGCGATCCGCGAGCTCGTGGACGGGGAGAGCCGACTCGAGGTCGTCTTTCCGGTGCATCCGAATCCTCGGATTCGCGAACCCGCCCGGAGACTCCTCGGGAACCATCCCCGGATCCATCTCACCGCTCCACTCGGGTACGCGGACCTCGTGACCGCAGTGGCGCGAGCACGAGGGGTGCTGACCGACTCCGGGGGACTCCAGGAGGAGGCACCGACCTTCGGGACTCCGGTGCTCGTGTTGCGGGAGGTGACCGAACGTCTGGAAGGGGTTCGGGCAGGAGCCGCGACTCTCGTGGGAACCGATCCCCGGCGGATCCTCGAGGAGAGCCGGAGGTTGCTGGGGCGGGGTGACGACGACAGGAAGACCCGGAAGAATCCCTACGGGGACGGTCGTGCGGGAGAGCGAATCGCCCGGCGGGTCGAGCGATTCCTCTTCCAGGAGGGCGGAGGAACGTGAGATGACGGTCCGCCGGAAGATCCTGATCCACTGCGTCTATTACCCCCCGGAGGTGGGCGGGCTGGAGAGCCACGTGGGGGAGCTGGCCCGCGGGCTGGTCGAGGTGGGCCACGAGGTCCGCGTGGTTACCTCCAGGTCTGAAAAGGGCCTCGCCCGGGACGAGGTCGTGACGGGAGTGCGCATCCGGAGGACACCCCTTCCCGGTCGGAATGCGCCGGGATGGGTGCTCCACGCCGTGGGGTCGCTGCCCACGATGGTCCGCTGGGCCCGCTGGGCCGATGTCCTGCACGCTCAGGCCTTCCAGTCCGTGCCGCCCACGGCGCTCGCCGCCCGGGCGGCGGGTCGACCCTGGGTGGCCACCTTCCACACCTCTCACTTCCTGCTCCGGGCGAGACGGGCCCTCTGGCGACCGGTCCTCCGCCGCTTGGTGCGGTGGCCGGATCACGCCCTCGCGGCTTCGACGGAGATCGCAGAGGTCGCTTCGACCCTGGGACGTGGGGCCAGGGTCGAGGCGCTCACGAACGGTGTCGACACGAACCGCTTCCGGGCCGTCGACCCGGCCATGGTGACGGAGCCCGGCGTGCGCCGGATCGTGGTGCCTCGCAGACTCTACGAGAAGAACGGCGTAGAGCACTTCGTTCGCGCCCTCCCGGAGCTGATGCGCGCAGTCTCCGGGATCGAGGCGGTGGTGATCGGCGACGGACCCGAGCGCGCGCGACTCGAGGCGCTCGCGCGGGAGCTGGGCGTCGAAAGGGCCGTGCGGTTCCTCGGCGTCCGACCCCACGAGGAGATGCCGGGGCTCCTCTCGTCGGCGGAGGTGGCGGTCTTTCCCTCCCTCATGGAGGCGACGTCGGTCGCCGCACTCGAGGCGATGGCGTGCGAGCTTCCCGTGGTCGCGAGCCGGGTCGGGGGGCTGCCTGAGATCGTGGACGACTCGGTGGGCGTGTTGGTGCCTCCGGGGGATTGCGGTGCTCTGGCCGAGGGACTGACGCAACTCCTCGGACGGAGCGACCTGGGCCAGATGGGGAAGCGGGCGCGCGAACGAGTCGTGGAGTCGTGGAGCAATGAGCGGCTGGTGAGGAGGCACCTGGAGATCTACGAGGCTCTCATCTCGGGGATCTCCGTCCAGGAGTCCTCCGTGGCGGGCAGGAGATGATGTCGATGGGAGGAGTTCGGCGGCGCAAGGAGCGAAAGGGCGGGTCGGTCTCGGGTCGCCCCGATGGCGAACGGGAGGAGGGCAGGAAGCGAGGCCTCGATGATCTCCCGGGTTGGGCGGCCCCACTCCTCTATGGGGTGCTCACAATCGTTCTCTTCCGGGAGTTCGTCTTCTCGGACCGGATGCTCTACGGGGTGGACACCCTTACCCTGGGATACATGGCGAGGGCGTTCTACGCGGAGGCGCTGCAGACGACCGGATTTCCCCTCTGGAACCCCCTCCTCCTGGGAGGAACGCCCTTCCTCGAGTCGCTCGCCGGTGGGGATTCCCTCTACCCGCCCTCGTTCCTGCTTCTCCTCCTGACCGAAACGTACCGGGCGTTGGGCTGGAAGCTCGTCCTGCACGTCTTCCTGGCGGGTTGCTTCACCTACCTCTGGCTCCGGACGATCGGGGCCTCGAGGGGGGCTGCCCTCGTGGCCGGCACGATCTACCTGCTGGCCCCCTACACGGTGTCTCTCGTGTATCCGGGCCACGACGGGAAGGTCTTCGTCTCTGCCCTCACCCCGCTCCTCTTCTGGGCCTCCGAGTGGACGCTCTCCCGCCGGACGCTCCTGCCCCTGGCCACCCTGGGCGCGATCGTGGCCCTCGTGATTCTGACGACGCACTTCCAGATGGCCTATTTCCTCTTCGGGGCCGTCGGCGCGTACATGATCTTCCGGTGCGTCCAGCTCGGAACCGGCGGAGAAGGGTGGGGGACGGCGAGCCGACGATTCGGGCTCTTCCTCGCCTTCAGCGTCCTCGGAGCGGGAGCCGCGGGGCTCCAGCTCATTCCCGCCGTGGACTACGTGACCGAGCACTCGCGACGGGCGGCCGTGACGCTGGGGGCCGAGGAGGCGCTCGGCATCGACTACTCCTCCTCCTGGTCCCTGCACCCCGAAGAGATCGTGAGCCTGGCCGTGCCCGAGTTCATCGGGAACAACGCCGGGGGCGCCGAGTGGGCCACGGACACCTACTGGGGGCGAAATCCCTTCAAGCTGAATCACGAGTATCTGGGCCTGGTGGCGCTCCTCCTGGCCGGGTTTTCCTTCCTCGGCGGTCCTCGTTCCGGCCTCCGGTGGTTCATGGCGGGGATGGGCGCCGTAGTGCTCCTCTTCACCCTGGGCATCCACACTCCTGTGTGGCGCATATTCTACGAGATCGTACCGGGGATCTCCCTCTTTCGCGCTCCGTCGATGGCGATTTTCCTCACGGGTTTCGCGGTCACGACCCTGGCGGGGCTTGGCATCGACCGCGGGGTGGCGCTCGCAC
>SLCK01000050.1 GCA_007125845.1 Gemmatimonadota bacterium | reverse complement strand
GTCTGCCGGATCCGGGGCGCGACCTCCAGGGCCCGATGGAGGGCAGCCTCCAGGGTGAGAGGCTCGTCCACCGCCGTGGCTCGGGGATCGTCCAGGAGCCGGGGCGCGCCCCCCTGGATGAAGCCTGCCGCTGCCGATCCAGCCGGGGGTGCCTGGGCTCCCGCGGAAAGGGCCGGTTGGCCCGCCGCAGCCAGGGCCAGGAACAGCCCGGCCAGTGAGATCCTTCGCATGCTGGTCTCCCGTTGCTCCGTCCGAGTGGGTGTGGTCGCGCAGCCGAGGGGTCGCCGTCCGCTCCCAGTGGTGTCAGCATCCCGGGGAAGGGCACCTGCCTGATAAGGAAAGTGAGCGCTCACTCATCTCGTGTCAAGGGGCGGACCTTCGGGGTGATCGGCCCCTGCCGTCCTCACTCCACCAGGATGTTCGCCATCATGCCCATGTCCTCGTGCTCCAGGTTGTGGCAGTGGAGCAGGAAGAGCCCCCGGTGGGCGGTGAAGCGGACGGCCACCCGAACGGCCTCGGAGGGATGGAGCAACACGGTGTCCTTCCCCCCCGCCTCCCAGGGCATCACCTGGTTCCGGCCTCCGCTCCGGGAAATGACCCGGAAGTGGGTGGCGTGGAGGTGGACCGGATGGGGAAGGAAGCTGTCGTTGATGAAGGACCAGATCTCGGTCTCCCCGAAGGGCACGACCTCGTCGATCCGGGCCATCTCGAAGGAACGCCCGTTGATCCGGTGGTTCATCATCTCGGAAGTGAAGCGGAAGCTCCGCTCCCGAACGGCGTCCTCCGGGTTCGGGCCCGGCACCGTGGACAGTTCGTCGGGGACCACAGAGGGTTCCTCCACGCTCCGGGTGACCCGGAACTCCAGGAGGTCCAGGGGTTGGCCCTGGAGGTTCGCCCCGCCCATGAACCCTCCTCCCCCGGGAAGGGAAAAGGACAGGGACCGGAGCATGACCCGGTCTCCCTCTGCAATGCCGCTCAGATCCAGGAGAAGATCCGCACGTTCGGCGGGACCCAGGTCCACGTAGCCCAGGACTCGGGACCGATCGATGAGGCCTCCGTCGTTCCCCACCAGAACCAGGGGGCGGCCGTCGCTGCGGCCGAGGCGGAAGATCCGGGCGTTGGAACCGTTCAGGATCCGGAGCCGGTACAGCGCCGAGTCCACGTCCACATGGGGGCGCCGGATGCCGTTGCCGAAGGGCTCGGGTCCCATGTACCCCGCCATCCGGTCCGGCCCGAAGGGCTGGTAGTAGGGCACGCCCCCGGCGTCGACCCTCCGGTCCTGGAGGATCACCGGGATCTCCCGATCCCCCGAAGGCAGGCCCAGGGCGTCTTCTTCCTCGTCTTCCACCAACAGAAGCCCGGCCACCCCCCGGTAGGTCTGCTCCGCGGTCCGCATGTGGGTGTGAGAGTGGTACCAGTAGGTTCCGGCCCGATTCTCCACCGTGAACGCGTAGCGGTACTCGCCCCCGGTGCCCACTGCGTGCCGGGGGTGCCCATCCATGTCTGCCGGTGGCGCGAGCCCATGCCAGTGGAGGATCACGTCCTGGGACAGACGGTTCTCCAGCACGACCTGGAACGGATCCCCACGTCGCACACGGAGCAGCGGGGAAGGGAGGCTCCCGTTCAGGAGCCACGCCGGCCCCTCAGCCCCGCTTCCGAACCCGGCCGTCCCTTCGGTCGCCATCAGGGTGAGGTCCTGGGGCGCAACCTCGGGGGCGAAGCGGAGGGGGTTCCTCTCGGTCGGCGGGGTGGGGGTCGGGCCGGTGGTGCTCTCGCAGGCGGTGAGCAGCGACGGGAGGGTTCCCGTCCCCAGCGCGAGACCCGCTCCCCCGGCGGTGAGCGTCCGCAGGAAGGCGCGGCGGGATGGATCCCCGGCCGAACTCTCGAAGTGGGGACTGCGAGACCGACGAGGAAACTCCCGCCCCGAAGCACCCATCATGTCAGAAGCCATCTCGAAGCCCCCTGGACCAGCCAAGATAGACCGCGACATCCGCCGCGGATTCAGTGAGTCCTGCGGTCACCCCGGTGCTCACGCTCCAGTCATTCAGTACTCCACGTCCCCCAGGACAAAGAGCGAGCCCACGAGCACAATGGCCGAAGCGCCCCCCCGATTCCCAGGCATTGCATGACCCGGACCACGATCTGGCTAGCTCCGGATCGGCCGCGGAGTGCCATGAAGTCCGCTCGGGGGCCCGCGGGCGGCGGCATCCGTGGGGGACAAATCAGCCCGCACAGGGCGGGATCCACGGACAGCCTGTCTCGCGCAGGATTGGCTTTGCCATGCACCGATACGTAGCCTCACTTGGTGAGGGAACCCTGGCGGCCCCGGTTGCCGGATGGGAGCGCGTCTGGCCCGGACCCTGTTTTCGACGTGTCCTGTCCGATCGGACCATGCGCAGGTCGCGTTCGACTCGGAGTCAGGAGGCATCGCGTCTCCGGGAGGGGGGGAGTGAACCGCCCCGGCTTCACCGGAGCATCGTTTACGTGAGTACCATCGCCCGAGTGGTGGCCGTGAAGGACCCCCCTTCGGGAAGTCCATCAACGAGAAGACGTTCACCAGCTCCTCCAGATGGGGCCGGTTCCAGAAGAACCTCGAGACGCTTGAAGAGGACGGGTACGGCGAGCCGCTGACCGGGACGCAGCGAAACCAACTCGACGCCCTGCGCCGGTGGGTGGGAGCGATCGCCCCCGAGGTCGAGTTCGATCTCGATAATGAGCACGCGCCGTGGAGGACAGGCGGGCTGGAGCGACCGCTCCGGGAGGTGAAGAACTTGTTCTACGATCTGCGCCTCGGGTACCAAGGTGCTCCGCCCCCGCGGCGCCTGGCCGACATCGACAGGCCCGAACTGCATCCCCGGTCGCGTGGGGAGCGGTAGCGGGTTGCGGAGGCGTAGCGACTACGGGCGGATTTCCCGGCCCCCAGACTGCGGAGGCGCCTTTTTCTGCGTGTAATCCTTCACCCAGCCCTGAACCACAGCCTTCACTTCGTCCCAGTCAACCTGCCAGAGCATCTCCGGGGTCTCGTCCTGCTCGGCATCATCGAAGTACGCAAGCGCGAACAGGGTGTGCCCAAGGTCCGCGATCTCGTACTTCTGACCGTAGAGGCTCAACATCTGATCGAGCGTGAACTTCTCACGCCCCAGGGTGAATACGTCGATGAAGTCCTTCTTCGAGCCGCGCCCTCCGATCGCGGACAACTTCATGCATGCAAGATCCTCCAAGGCTGCCAGCCGGACACCGTAGTCTGGCCACTCGATCGGGGGAACAAGGTCCGGAAAGCGGTACTCGAGGAAGCTCAGTTTCACGCCCCCTGCCTTGCCATGGAGCGTTCCCTTGTCTACGTCGGTGACCTGAAACGGGATTCCGGCACTCCTCAGGTCAGCGGCCAGCGCCATCGGTTCGATTGCTGAGGGCGAGAACCAGTCCAGATCGACCGAACGACGGTGACCAAGCTGAATGGCCAAGGCGGTGCCGCCGGCAAGGTACATCTCGCGGTCAGCGACGATCGACGCGAGACTGCGCAGCATCGTCTGCTGGGTCTCCGGCATCACCTCTGGATGGAAGCTCATCGGCGCGTTCGGGTCTGCCAGGGATTCCGATGAGCGATCTCAATCCACTCGTCGACATCATGTCGGGGAATGTCTAGGAGAAGGCTCCAATACCGTAGCCGTCGTGGGCTGATACCGCGGCCGCGCCTACGAACGATGAACTCACGGATCTCCTCGTCCGACATGTGCTGTCGAAGCCAGCGGATGGCTTGCATGCCACCCTTCTCGAGAAGACGAAGGACGATGGTATGGCGGCTATGCTCCCACGACAGCCGCTCAGTGTCGTAGTCCCAGAAGATCCCCCGGAGCTCGTCGGGCAATTCAAGTGTTGCTTGTCTGTCCGCCATCGCAGCCTCACAGTCTGGGAGCCTATGTGCATACTACACCGCAGCCCCAGCAAAGGGGAACGTCGGCGCCGCCCACGGGGGCGGGGTTGGAGGAACCGGCCTCCCTGGGCGATAAAAGCCGGAATCGTGCCGCCAGTACATTCACACCGGTCAGCCTGAACGCATGTTTTTTCATCCCGTCATCCACACGCAAGTCCACGCCTCCTCATCAGGGAGGTTCGTCGGGCACGTGGGCTCCGACTTGGCACACCCTGACCCGGGATCCTACGGGTGACCGTGCTCTTGCTTATTGTCATAGGCGGTACGAGGCGGCCTGCGCCGGAAGGTACGGCGCCGTTGCTCGCTGTCGTAGGCCAGCCGAAGGTTCTTCTCTCGGACCTCCACTCATATTCAGGAGCCGATCAGGCACAGCTTCCTCTACTGGCTGGCTCGGTTACTTGGCGACTTGAATGCCGTCAGAAAGGGGCCGATCGGAAGGCGGATCGCGTGCCGCGCGGACGGTCGCGAGGCCCGGCTTTGCGATGTGGAGGTCTGGATCCAGGAGGGCAGTCCCCTTCAACTCGCTCCAGGGACCCAGGTCCGGGGGCGCCGGTACCGGAGCACTGCACTGGAGATCGGACTGGACCGGGAAGACTATGCCCTCGTGCACCTCTACCGATGAGCAGGTGGCCCGGCCGTCATCGATCTGCTTGCCCGGACTCAGCTCCCGAGGGAGGTCAGTCGAATCATGATGCGGCATCTGCCTCGGGTTTGGCTACGTTGGGATCTGTCCAGCAGCTGGCCCACGCTCGACACGCTGGAGCGTCTTTTCGGGGTGCGCGTGCGGTGGAGGACGAGTTCGAAGGAGGAGATCGCGGACATCCGCCGAAGTGTTCGGACTGCTTCAGCCGCTCGCCATCGC
>SLCK01000037.1 GCA_007125845.1 Gemmatimonadota bacterium | reverse complement strand
GTCAAGGAAGGCCTGCAGCGCCGCAACGCGCTGACGGAGCCCCTTCTCCAGCCCCTTCCAGTCCGACGCGGACAGGATCCGCGGAACCGGATCGAAGGGGAAGACTCGCTCTACCCCCTCCCGTCCGTCCGAGTAGACCGCGAAGGTGACACCGTGACGCAGGAGTGCCTCGTCGGCGAGCTTGCGTCGCCGCTGGAACTCGCTTTTCGGCAGGGCGTCGAGCAGTTCCACGATGCGCCTGAGCTCGGGGCGAAGGGTGCCGTCGGGCCGGAAAGCCTCGTCGAAGGTTCCCTCGAGGGGCTCGTAGCCATGGAAGAGCCCAGAGGGGCGTTCGGGCCTGGTGGCAGTGGCCGGTGAAGTGTCGGACATCCGAGGCGTTTTGGGGGTCGGGGGTCGCGGGGTCGATCGGAGCCGGTGGTCGAGGCCCCTGTCGGGATCAGTCTAGTGCACCGTCGGGTGCCAGGCCAACAGGCCGTCGGCCTCCCCCGTACGGGCCGGTCCCTGGACAGTCCGGGGTATCCTAGTCTACCCTCCGGGATTGGCGGGTCCTGGCACCGATGGTTCGGTGGTTGGCCTTCGACTGATCACGGTTCATCCAGCGAGGGGAGCAGAAATCAGCGGGAGCGCGAAGCGCTTCGGCAGACGGGGAGCCGACCGGGCAACACCTCCAGGCGGGACGGGAGCATCCCGCTAGAGTGGTGCGCCCGACGGGACGGGTGCTCCCCACGCGGAGAGCTCTTCCGACGTATCATCCCCCCCCGAGCTCAGCCGGGACCTCGGGTTCTTCGCAGTCTTCACCACGGCGACCGGGACCATGATCGGCGCCGGGATCTTCATCCTGCCCGGCGTGGCCGCGGAGGGCGCGGGGCCGGGCGCGGCCCTCTCCTTCCTCTTTGCCGGGCTCATCGCGAGCATGGCGGCGCTTAGCGTGTGCGAGCTCGCGACCGCGCTCCCGAAGGCGGGGGGACCGTACTACTTCGTCAGCCGCGCCATGGGACCTCTCATCGGCACGATCGTGGGCCTCGGGGCTTGGCTCGCCCTCATTCTCAAGGGGTCCTTCGCGCTGGTCGGGCTTGGCCAGTACGTCTTCCACTTCTCGCCGGTCCCCATCCTCCTCACGGCCGGTGTCGGCGGGGTTCTTCTGGTGGGTGTGAACCTCCTGGGCGCTCGGGCCACGGGCGCTCTGCAGAACCTGATCGTGATGGCGCTCCTCGTGATCCTGGGCGTATTCGTGGGACGGGGCCTCTTCGCTGCGGATGCGGCCGTCATGCGGCCCCTCCTGCCCTTTGGTTGGGGGGGGTGTGATCACCACTACCGGGGTGGTCTTCATCTCGTACCTTGGGATCGTGAAGGCGGCTGCGGTCGCTGAGGAAGTGGAGAATCCCTCGAGGAACCTCCCCCTGGGAATTCTCAGCTCGGTGGCCCTCGTGACGCTCCTCTACGTGTGCACGATGGTCATTGTGACCGGGGTCTTCCCGATTCCGGAGATTGCGGCGTCGACGGCGCCGCTGGCGGACGCCGGTCGGGTCTTTCTCGGCGTCGTGGGCGGGGTCATGGTGGGCATCGCGGGAATCCTGGCGACGATCTCGACGAGCAATGCGGCCATCTTGTCGTCGTCGCGCTATCCCTTCGCGATGGGGCGAGATGCCCTGATGACGCTGTGGATGCGTCGGATTCACCCCCGGTTCCGCACTCCATCCCGTGCCATCCTCGTGACTGGGGGCGTGATGGTCGGGCTCGCCCTCATGCTGGACGTGGAGGGACTTGCCCGGTTGGGTGGAGTCTTCGGGATGCTCGTCTTTTCCCTGGCTGCCTATCGCCGGCGCGGTGGCGGCACTGGCCCCGATACCGCAGCTTGGAGTCCTCTCGCACGCCTCTGCAATCGGCTTCGTCCTCCTGGGTGCGGGCTGGTACTACTGGCAGCGGCGTATGGCCGCGCGAAGCGGTGAGGTCATTCAGCCGGAGTACGGCCTGCGCGACAAGGTCCATGAGATGTGGCAGGTGCAGTCACTGGGGGAGAAGCGAGTGGCGCTCGAGGCGAGTCACGCAGTGGCGCCAGGTGCCCCGGAGGAGGAGATTCCAAAGGTCGTCGTGGAGGTGGTGGTAGGGGAGCCCTACAAGGAGCTCATGGCTCTCGGTGCGGCATTCGGTCGTCGGTACGAGGCCCCCGTCGAGGTCGTGACCGTCACGGAGGTCCCGTACCAGAGTCCGCTTGAGAGCGACCTGCCTCCCCTCCCAACAGAATGGCTGGATCGCTTCTACGGTCGCATGGAGAAACACCAGGTACCCGTCCGGCTTCACCGAGTCCTGGCCCGTGACCGAGCCCATGCGGTCTTGAGCTTCGCGGATCCCCGGACGCGCGTCGTACTCCTGGACTGGAAGCGCAGGTTCAGGATTCAGAACCTGCTGGGGAGCTACGTGGACGAGGTGGTGCGGAAGAGCCTCGCCCGGGTGGCGATTCTGAAGTACCGGGGGCTGGGCGAATACCGGAAGATTCTGGTGGCCACGGCCGGCAGCCCGTACGCCACGGGCGAGGTCGAGTTGGCCGACGCCGTGGCCAGCTTCACTGGAGCCAGCCTGACCTTCATGATGGTGCTGCCTCCCAACGCCTCGGATGCCCGTGAAGACCAGGCCCGCGAGTACCTCAGTATCCTCAATGGGTTGACTCAGAACGACGCGGAGCTCCTCCTGGTCCGGGGTGAGGACGTGGCGGGAGAGATCCTCGAGGCGGGCCGCGACCATGATCTGATCGTGCTGGGAGCCACTCGTGAGGTCGGCTTTCGCACGCTCTTCGGACGGCACGTTGTAGGCCGCATCGCGGACGAGGTCGCCGAGCGGGCGGAGGGGTCCGTGCTCATCACCCGCGACCCCGGCTTCTCACGGCGGCTGTCGGGCGGCCTGCTCCACTGGATCTGGACCCGGTACCATCGCTTGAGGGGTCGCCCCGTCACCAACTCGGATTCGATTCCTCACTCCTCCGGCTTGGGCGGGCCCCAGTTCGATCGAAGGTAGACGATCGGGAGTCCCTGCCGGATGAGGTTGTGCTGGCTGGGATTGGGGCCGTCCGGGAGCGCTTCGTCGGTCTCGGTGAAGATCCATTCCGCGCCCAGGCCGCGGGCGTCCTCGAGCCGCCGTGCGATGATCGCCGATTGCGCGCCGCGCCGTCGATGCTCGGTCAGGGTCGCCGCGAAGTTGAGGTGCCCGAACGAGCCGGGACCGGATCTGGGGAGGTAGAGGGCTCCCGTGGCCACCGGCTTTCCGTCGTGCAGGGCAGCGTAGAGACGCCACCTTTCCCGGCCGGCGAGAGCTGAGAGCCAGGGGCCGAAGGAGGGAGGCAGGCCGAACCCGTCCACGACGATGTGCGCCCACGTCTCGACCAGGTCTGAGAGTTCTCCGACGGGTTCGGCTTCCTCCGCGTCGAGTCGGATGACGTGGAGCTGAGGAGTGGAAGTGTCCCCGGAGCGGGTGCGGCCTCGAAGATGCGCAGAGCTGCCGCTGCCTCGCGAGGTCACGGCACGCCCCGCCTCCTCGGCACGCGCGAGGTGCTTCACCCAACCCCGCAGCCGGACCACTCCCCACTCCTGCGCAGCCTCTCGTAGGGCGTCCGACTCCATGTGAGGAAGAATCTGGACCATCCAGCGCCGGACCCCTGCGGCGTCGTAGTGTTCGCGCGCGTTGCCCAGCAGCTCCGCGGCGTCCCGGGGGGAGAGGGAACGGCCGGGGCCCGGGGAGTGATCGCTGTCGGAGTCCAGATTCGCGGGGAACCTTCGGTCCACCGCCAGCACTCGATTGAACATCGGGTGATCGAATGCGCGGGCGGTCATCCGGAGCGCGCCGCCCACGCGGGACGCCTCCAGGCCCAATTCAGAGGCAAGGGCTGCGGGGAGCGCGTCGAAAAGGTCCTCGTACATGGCCGCTTCCTCGGACTCCAGGAGCGACTCCAGTTCGGGGCCGGTGGGTAGGGACATGAGGATGGGACTCCGTGGTTGGTGTTCTTCACTCCGACTCTCCCACAATGTGACCACTCTCCTTCAGGATCACCACATCCTCCTCGCCCAGGACGATTCATAGGGCACACCCGGTCACCCCCGGCCGATTTCCGCCTCACTCAGGAGTCATCGCCCGTTCCCTTTGCCGAAGGGCCCGCCAGGATGCGAACTTGTAGCATGGCCAAGCCGAAGATCGTCCAGATGAAGAACGTGACTGCATGGAGGGGGCGTACCCGCGCCATCCGGGACGTCTCTCTGGAGCTGAGCGCGGGGCGGAGCACGGTGATCCTGGGACCCAACGGAGCGGGGAAAAGCACGCTCCTCAAGCTGATCTCGCGCGAGATTCATCCCGAGCACCGTGAAGGCACCGAGATGCGGCTCTTCGGGGAGGAGCGTTGGAATGTCTGGGAGCTGCGAGAGCGGTTGGGGATCGTGTCCCACGATCTCCACCTCGAGATCGCGAAGTTCGCCGGGGGGCGCGACGTGATCCTCTCCGGCTATCGTTCCACCCCTCGGGTCTGGCCGCACCAGGCCTTCTCCGACGAAGAGGAGGCGGGGGCCGACGCTGTGATCGACCGGCTCGGGCTACGGGGCCTGGAGGAGAAGCGCTACGGGGCGATGTCGACAGGGGAGCAGCGCCGCTTCCTTCTCGGGCGTGCCCTGGTGAATGACCCCGATGTTCTGGTGCTGGACGAGCCCACGAGCGGCCTCGACCCGCGAGCCTGTTTCCAGTACCTCGACATCGTCCGGGGCCTGATGCGCGCGGGCAAGACGCTCCTCCTCGTGACCCATCACCTCCACGAGATTC
>SLCK01000072.1 GCA_007125845.1 Gemmatimonadota bacterium | reverse complement strand
GTGGCGGACCGGGTGGGAGACGCATTTCGAAGTCGGTGGGCCGAGGAGGAGCTTCGGCGGAGGGAAGCCTATTTCCGGGCTCTTGCCGAGCGCTCGGGCGCGGCCATCGCGGTGACGGATCGGGAAGGCGTCGTCCGGTACGCGAGCGAGGAGGTGCGCGACGTGCTGGGTCTCGACGCCGCTGCGCTCGAGGGCGCCAGTCTCTTCGAGCTCCTCTCTCGCGAGGGGGACGTCAAAGTGTTGGAGACTCACCACGAGGTGCTCGACGACCCGGGGGAGGTTCGGCGCATCGATGTTCGTTGGCGACGCCCGGAGGGCGAGGAGCGCTTCCTCGATCTCGCGCTCCGGAACCTCCTCGAGATCCCACCGGTCGAAGGCATCGTCTTCACCCTGCGAGACCTCACGGAGCGGAAGAATCTCGAGGATCAGCTCTTCCGGGCCCAGAAGATGGAGGCGATCGGAAAGCTGGCCGGGGGGTTGGCGCACGACTTCAACAACCTCTTCACCGTCATTCGCGGCTACTCCGAGATGATGCGGGAGGATCTGCCGGAGGACTCCTCGCTCCTGGACGACCTGGATGAGATTCTTGGCGAGGTACAACGCGCTTCGGATCTGATCCAGCAACTCCTCGCCTTCAGTCGCGAACAGATCCTCATGGAGCGGATTCTCGATCTGGGCGCGCTCGTCCAGGAGATGGAACCGACCCTCCGACACATGCTGAGCGAGCGGATCGAGCTGACAATCGACACCGGGGATCGGCCCTGGTGGGTACGGCTTGACGCCGCGCGCATGCGCCAGGTGGTCGCCAACCTGGCGACGAACGCCGAAGAGGCGATCGCTGGAATCGGCACCGTGACTCTCCGCTTCTCCGATCGGGTCCTCTCCGAGGCAGAGGCGGAAGCGCTTCCGTGGCAGGCCCAAGCCGGTGCCTACGTGGAGCTCTCGATGGAAGACACGGGGCGCGGGATGCCCGAGGACATGCTGGACCGGATCTTCGATCCCTTCTTCACGACGAAGCCGGCGGGCGAGGGGGCCGGCCTGGGTCTCTCCACGGCGTACGGGATCGTGAAGCAGAGCGGAGGCCATGTCCTCGTAGAGAGCGAGCCCGGGCGGGGGAGCCGCTTCCGGGTTCTCCTGCCTCGGGTCGAGACGCCCCCGGATCGAAGCCAGATCGACTGACGGAGGTCTCTCGTGTGAATCACCGGGCCCGCCCGGCGTCCGGAGCCACGAGGGGATTCAGGGCGTGACGTCCTCCAGCGCGACCCGGTGGAAGGGGCCCTCTCCCGTTTCGAAAGCGGTTGCGTTCGCCAGGGTGGTCTCGGCGATGTTCGCGACGGCCTCCCTGGTGAAGAACCCCTGATGTCCCGTGATCAGGACGTTTGGGAAGGTGAGGAGCCGCGCGAAGATGTCGTCCTGGATCACCGAGTTCGACAGGTCCTCGAAGAAGAGGTCCGCCTCTTCCTCGTAGACGTCGAGGCCGAGCGCCCCGATCCTGCCCGACTTGAGGCCGGCAATCACCGCGGGGGTGTCGACCAGGGCGCCTCGGCTGGTGTTGATGAGCATGACGCCGTCCGACATGCGTGCGAGCGCCTCAGCGTCGATCAGGTGGTACGTCTCCGGTGTGAGGGGGAGGTGGAGCGCGATGATGTCGGAACTTGCAAGGAGCGCGTCCAGATCCACGTACTCCGCTCCCGCGCGCCGGGCCTCTTCATTCGGCACGGGGTCGGTGGCGAGGATGCGGCACCCGAATCCTGCCAGAATCTTGCAGAATACCGTCCCGATCTTTCCCGTACCGATCACGCCGACCGTCTTGCCATGGAGATCGAAGCCCAGGAGCCCGTCGAGCGAGAAGTTCCCTTCTCGCACGCGCGCGTACGCCCTGTGAAGCTTCCGGTTCAGGGTGAGGATGAGCGCCATCGCGTGCTCCGCAACGGCGTGCGGCGAGTACGCCGGGACGCGCGCGACCGCGATTCCGTGGCGTTCGGCGGCCCGGAGGTCGACGTGATTGAACCCCGCCGAGCGCAGGGTGAGGAGTCGTACGCCAGCATCGCTCAGCCGCTCGATCACCCCGTCTGATAGCTCATCGTTGACGAAGGGGCAGACGGCATCGAAGTCTTCGACCAGGGGGATCGAGCTCGGCGAGAGCCGGTGTTCAAAGTAGGTCAGGTCGTGGCCATGGGCCTCGTTCGCCCGGTCGAGCGCCGACTGGTCGTACGGCTTCGTGCTGAAGACTGCGATTCTCATACGGAGTCCTCGTTCGTGGATTCGGTTGGGAGCGCGGGGGGCATGGGGGCATCCAGGGACTCGGAGACGGCCCGCAGGAGCTCGAGCTCCTCGGGATCGAGCCGGCCGTCGGCCCGGACCGTCCGGAGGGCCGCCTCGAGCAACCTTCGTCGCAGGCCTGCTGGAGCGGCCTCGAGTCGATCGAGCGACCCGTCCACCTGATCGAGGGTGACGCTCGCTTCCGGGTGGAGCGCCCAGTCGCCCAGCCCTCCTGGAAGAAGTGCTGCTCCGGCAGCGAAGGCCTGCTGCTGAGCCTCCTCGTCACCGTCTCCTGAGCGCGCGAGCGCGGAAAGAACGATCTCCATCTCGCGGTGGAGTCGCTGGTCGGGGCCCGGAGCGCGAGGCCGCCTCGCTCGGCCCTCTCCTGCGGCCTCCTCGAGATTTCTTCGGAGCACGTGGAAGAGCGCAAATTCGAAGGCCGCGATGCGCCCGTCCGCCCGGATCAGCCGGGAGGACACCGCACGCAGGCGTCGCGAACGCTCCGGGGCGAGTCGGCGCAGGGCCGGGAGGCACAGGTCGAGGAGGGGCAGCCGTCCCTCGGGTCCAAGAAGGGTCGCGGTCCGGGCCAAGTGCTCGACTCTCTTTGCCAACTCGGGTCCGAGCTCTTGCGCGACGATCTCCGAGCGACGGGCCTCGGCGGCGGCGTCGCCGGGCAGTAAGAGACCGAGGGTCAGTGCCAGGGCGTCCTCCGGGTCACGCGTTGCCTCACGGAGCTCCGGAGGAAGGTCGGAGAGGAGCCGGCGGGCGTACGTCAGGTGCTCCGCAGCGGGGTTTCCGATGGAGGCCACGGGGGCGAACCCGGCGTGCGCAGCCGTCATTGGACCCCCGCCCCCGCGCATCCCGGCGGGCGCCCCGGCGGCCGTATCGCGAGCCACCGCTGCGTCACCTCCCAGGAT
Organism: Gemmatimonadota bacterium; assembly: GCA_007125845.1. Taxonomy (GTDB): domain Bacteria; phylum Gemmatimonadota; class Gemmatimonadetes; order Longimicrobiales; family Gaopeijiaceae; genus SLCK01. The sequence goes on along the minus strand of SLCK01000072.1, from coordinate 13,162 downwards.
CCGACGTACGCGTTCATCCAGCGGGGGGTGGGTCGCGAGCATGCCCGCGAATCCCCGTTTCAGCCCGTCGGCGAAGAACAGGTGCCCAACTTCCTGGGCGTGGTGATCCTGGATCTCCGACCCTTCGGCCACGCCGCCGATCTTCCTCAGAGCTCCCGCGATTCCATCCGGATTGCGGGTGAACTGGACCGCGGCCGCGTCGGCCAGGAACTCGCGCTGGCGGGAGACGGCAGCCTGGATGAGCCGACCGAAGAAGACGCCCAGATAGCCAAGCAGAATGAGGACGAAGCCCAGCAGGGCGATCTGGCCACCGCCCTTCCTCCGTCCGCCCCCGCCCCTGCCGGTGAAGTAGGAACCGCGCAGGACTCCGCGCCCGACGACGGTCAGCAAGAGGATCCCGAAGAGGAGCCCGGCCAGCCGGAGATTCAGTCGCATGTCTCCGCTCAGGATGTGGCTGAACTCGTGGGCGATCACCCCCTGGAGCTCGTCCCGGCTGAGCCGGTCGAGTGTGCCGCGGGTGACCGCGACCGCCGCATCGTGGATCGTATGTCCCGCCGCGAAGGCGTTGATCGCCGTCTCCCGGTCCAGGACGAAGACCGCCGGCACCGGGGTCCCCGATGCAAGCGACATCTCCTCAACGATATTGAAGAGTCGCCGCTCGGCCGGATCCGAGGTGGTCGGCTCGATTTCCCGGCCTCCGAGGAGCGCGGCCACGGCCGGTCCGCCCCGGCGCAGCTGGAGGGTGCGGACGAGGGTGCCCGTGCCGATCAGGAAGAGCATCCCCACCGCAACGCCCGCCAGGAGCTCCGGATGGAAGAGGCCCGCGGGGGTCCCCATTCCGGGCGCGATAAGTCCCGACATGAGGAGAAGGGTGAGGTAGACCACCCCGATCATGCTCGCGACGGCGGCCGCGAAGAGCCAGAGGAGACGCCCGGAGCGTCGCCGGGCGTCGTCCTGCGCCTCGAAGAAGTCCAAGGCCGGGTGTCAGTCGAAGGAGACGCGCGGGGTCTCGCGCTCGGCTTCCGACTCGACCCGGAAGAATTCGGCGGGCCCGAACCCGAAGGTGGAGGCGATGACGTTCGTTGGGACGGAGGCCCGGGTGGCGTTGTACTGCATGACGGAATCATTGTAGGACTGGCGTGCGAAGGAGATCCGGTTCTCGGTCGATGCGAGTTCCTCCTGGAGCTGACGCATGTTCTCGCTCGCCTTCAGGTCCGGGTAGGATTCGACGAGCGCGAAGAAGCGGGTGAGCATCCCTCCGAGTTGCCGTTCGGCTCCGGAGAGCGCTGCCATCACCTCGGGGCCTCCGGGATCCTCCGCCGCTCTTTCCTCCGCTGTTCGCGCCTGGTTGCGGGCCTCCACGACCGCCTCCAGCGTCTCCCTTTCGTGCTTCATGTAACCCTTGGCCGTCTCGACCAGATTCGGGATCAGGTCATAGCGCCGCTTGAGCTGCACGTCGATCTGCGCGAACTGGTTCCGGTACCTCTCCCGGAGGGATATGAGCCGGTTGTAGCGGGAGACGGCGTACACGACGAGGACGGCGACCAGGCCTAGCGCAACAAGCGATCCCATTCAAACCTCCTTGGATTCCGAAACGATGCTTCCCCTCGAGCGCGCGGGGGCTCAACCGTCGCCGATCACGAGCCGGGCCTCCGCTTCGATCCGCGTGCGGACCACGACGCCGCCGGGGGTCGCGACCACCCGGACGATCTCCACCGAGTCGACTCTGCCCTCCATGCGAGCCTCCTCCGAGAATCGATGGTTGAGGCCGGCGGCGGCCAGCCCCCTTCCGGCCTCGACGAAGTCGGCCGCCGGAAAGCGGGCCTGGCTGCGAAGGTAGCCCGGGAAGGCCGTTCGGAGCACCCATGCACCGGTCCGGACCAGGGCTCCCCCCCGTTCGACCGCGAGCTCCAGGTCGGGGACGGTGAGCTCTCCCGATCCCGGATCGTAGACCGGGGTGCCGACGATTCGGAGGCGTGCGTCCACAGCTCCCTCCACCTCGAGGTCGAGTCGGAGCCGGCCATCGTCGGCCTCCGACGCTCGCACCTCACGGATCCGGATCTCCCGCTCTCCGATCCGCATGGGTTCACCGGCGAGCGCCCACGCCAGCACTTCGGAGAGGTAGTCGTAGTCCAGGCTCGCGTCGACGAGGATCGCTCCCACCCCGGGGGACGCATCCCGGTCGAGCGGTGGCAGGGGCATCGATGAGGGAGCCGGGGGTGCGCCCATGACGATCCGGGGGCGGGCCAGGATCCCGATCTCCGTGCGAATGTTCGGATCCCCCGCGTTCATCCCCCCGAGCCGCCCCCCCGCAAGGCCTGTGGGGTCGAGGATGAGCCAGGCCCCCTCGGCGAGGGGGATGGGGTCCCGGAGCGCGTCCCAGAACGGTTCGACGTGAGGGAGGAGGTCGAGCTCCTCCAGGGTCGCGTCGATGGCTTCGGTCTGTTCCTCGAGAAAGGCCTCGGCCGCGGCCATGATGAGGTCGGTCACGTCGAGCTCCAGCTGGAGGACCGAGGCCCGGCAGCGGTCCTCCGGGGTGAGTGGAGCGACCTCCTCCACGCGCATCTCCGAATGGAGGTTCCAGTCCTCGTCCACCTCGAGGGGGGAGGAGAGGCGGATCCGGGCACGAGGCGCCTCGGAGCCCGGCTGGGCGAGCCCGCACGCCGCCGTAAGGTCTCCTCCGAAGGGGGAGGCGTACCACATCCGCCCCCCGTAGCGGATCACGGTGCTGAGGTGCACGGTGTCTCCGCGGAGCTCGACCTCGAACGGATCGCGCTCGGCCTGGAACGCGTAGCGGAGGGCCGGATCTGAGGGATGGGGACGGCGCTCGCTGAGGTCACCGATGCGGGCCGGCACCACCGTCTCCAGGGTCTCGAGAAGGGGAGCCGGATCGTAGACGACCGGGAGGCGAAGCGACGAGGAAGGGAGGGGCTCGAGCTCTCCCGGCGGACCCACCACCGGATCGGGCGCCCGGATCCCGCCGCGGAGGATGAAGACAAGAAGGAGGAGGATCGCGGCGCCCAGTGCCGCGATCATCGCCACCAGAAACCACCCCCCCTTCCCGCTGGATTTCGAGATCCGGGGAAGGGGGGGGAGGTGACGGGAAGACATCTCAGTCGCGGGTCGCGTCCGGACGAATTGCCTACTCCAGAGGTTCAATCCGCAGGATCGGGGTCGTGCCCCCACCCTGACGGTCGTCCAGCGCCACGTAGATCAGGCCGTCAGGGCCCTGCCGGACGTCCCGGATCCGCCCCACTCCGAAGAGGAGAGGGCGTCGCTCCATGCGCTGGACCTCCCACCCGTTCTCGCCGTCGACGAGCGCGATGCGGTGGAGCTGCTGGCCGGCCAGCCCGCCTGCGAAAATGTGGCCGTTCCACTCGGGGAAACGGTCCCCGGTGTAGATCATCAGCCCCGAGGTGGCGATGGACGGGGTCCAGTAGGTGACCGGCTGCTCCATCCCCTCGCGGTGCGTGCCCTCGTGGACCTGATTGCCGCCGTACTGCACGCCGTATCCGATCACGGGCCAGCCGTAGTTGCGACCGGGGAGGACGAGGTTGAGCTCGTCACCGCCCTGCGGCCCGTGCTCGGTCTGCCACACCTCGCCCGTCGCGGGGTGGATCGCCATCCCCTGCGGGTTGCGGTGCCCGTAGCTCCAGATCTCCGGGAGATAGCCGGCCTGCCCCACGAAGGGATTGTCGTCCGGAACGCTGCCGTCGGCGTGGAGCCGGATCGTGGATCCGATATGGTTGCTCGGATCCTGCGCGGGGTTCTCCTCCACCGGGATCGACAAGGGGTTTACCCCCCGGTCGCCCACCGTGATGAAGAGGTACCCGTCGGGATCGAAAGCAAGCCTCGAGCCGAAGTGGCTTCCCGACGAGCTCCAGGCGTCCGCCTCGAAGACTTCCTCCACGTCCACCAGGCTGTGCCCGTCGAGGCGCCCGCGCACGACGGCGGTAGTGCCCTCCGTCCCGTCAGCGTTTGGCTTCGAGAAGCTGAGGTACACGAGTTGGTTGGACGCGAAGTCGGGGTGAAGCGCGACATCGAGGAGCCCACCCTGACCCATGTAACGCACTTCGGGCACTCCGTCGATCGGGTCTGGATGGAGAACGCCGTCGTGGGCGATTCGGAGGTTACCGATCCGCTCGGTGATCAGCATGTCTCCGCCGGGGAGGAAGGCCATCGACCAGGGATCCTGGAGGCCTTCGAACACCGTGACGACTCGGTAATCGTGAAGCTCCGAGTCGAAGACCATCTCCTGGGTGACGGCCGGGGCCGCGGCCAACGCGAGGATCAACAGAGATCCGAGCGCTGGAAGGGGTGCGTGGGTCGCTTTCATCGTGATGCTCCGTGGAATAGAGGCTCGTTCCCGGTGTGCCCGGAATCGAGGTCGGGCTTCGGGGTGCTCATCGGCGTCAATCTCAATACTAATACGTTCGGGGGTTCCCCTCGTAGGGCCACGGGTGACGCGCGCGTCCTGAACCCTTATATCATTCCAGCCGATTCGGAGGCGGCCAGGGAGGCCCCTGGCCCAGGTCCGAGCCACTCGCCGAAGGAGGAATGATGCAGGAAGGGTCCGGGAGGGAAGGGGCCGGCAATGGGGCATCGGAGGACGTCGCATCGGGAGATCCGATGCCGCTCCTCGAGCGACTGGGGCTGCATCGACGGGAGCTCCGGGCCTGGGCGATGTATGAGTGGGCCACCACCGGGATGTGGGCGGTCATCGTCGCCACCGTGTTTCCGATCTATTTCCAGAGCGTGGTCGCCTCGGACCTCTCGGGACCCGAGGCGGTCCGCAACTTCGCCTTCGCGACCACGCTCGGAATCGCCCTGGTAGCGGTCACCGCCCCCGTGATGGGAGCCATCACAGACAAGGCCGCGATCAAGAAGCCGCTCCTCGCCGGCTTCGCGACGCTCGGGATCGCTGGCGCCGGACTCCTCTTCTTCGTGCACGAGGGCGACTGGTTGATGGGGCTCGCATTCTTTGTCCTCGTCAACATCGGTGCCAACGCCAGCATCGTTTTCTACGACGCCCTGCTCCCCCACGTGGCCCGCTCCCACGAGGTGGACCGTGTCTCCACCGGTGCCTTCGCGATCGGCTACCTGGGGGCGGGGATCCTTCTGGCATTCTGTCTCCTCATGATCCAGGCGCCCGGGCTGCTGGGGCTGCCGGAGGGGACCCTCCCCGTCCGACTTTCCTTCGTCGCGGTGGCCCTCTGGTGGGCCGCCTTCACGATCCCGATCCTGGTCTGGGTCGACGAACCGGAGGCCGAGATCGTCCCCGGAGAGGTCGTGCAGCGGAGCGTCTTCCGATTCGCACTCGCCCGCATCAAGGCGACCTTTCGTGAGCTGCGCTCCTACCGGAACGCGTTCATCCTCCTGGTCGCCTTCCTGATCTACGGGGACGGGATCGGGACGATCATCCGGATGGCGGCGATCTACGGGGCCGAGATCGGGATCGATCAGGGGCACATGATCGGGGCGATCGTGCTCGTGCAGTTCGTCGGGGTGCCCTTCAGCTTCCTCTTCGGCGCGTTGGCCGGGCGGATCGGCACGAAGCGGTCGATCTTCCTGGGGCTCGGGGTCTACATGTGCATCACGGTGTTCGGCTATTTCATGACCTCGGCCCTGCACTTCTGGATCCTCGCCATCCTGGTCGGCACCGTGCAGGGGGGCACCCAGGCGCTCTCGCGCTCCCTGTTCTCGAGCATGATCCCGGCCTACAAGTCGGGCGAGCTCTTCGGCTTCTACGGGGTCATGGACAAGTTTGCCGGGATGATCGGCCCCTCGGTGATGGGACTGGTGGTGGGGCTGACCGGCTCGAGCCGACTCGGGATCCTCTCGGTGCTGCTCTTCTTCGTGGTGGGGGCGGCCGTCCTCTACCTGGTGGATGAGGAGGAGGGACGGCGGGTGGCCCGCGAGGAGCAGGCGAGGGCCCGGCCCATGGATGTGCGCTGAGGGCGGAGCCGCCCACGCCCCGCCCTCAGCCCGTCAGCGCGTTCCCCTGCTCCATTTCTTCAGAGCGTGCCCAGGCCGTGGTTTGCCTGCGGGATGAAGATCCCGTGAAAGTCGGCCTCGATCTGATCACCCAGGGGAACGATTGAGAGCACGTCCCGGTTCGGCACGTCGATGATCGTCACGCCGGGAGTCTCGCCCACGGTCGCGTGCGGGATGGTGGGCGCCGGGTTCGGCCCCCTGAGCGTGAGGTAGGCCCTCGTCGCGTCGGGGGAGAAGGCGACGAGATCGGGCGCCACCCCCACATCCTCGATCGTCTCGAAGGCGTGTCCTTCTTCCCGGATCGAGGAGAGCGGGTGGATTGTGATGTTGTCGCTCGCCCGGTGCACGACCCAGAGCTCGTCGCGCTCGGGATCGACGTAGACTCCGTGCGCGTCCTGACCCACGTCGGAGAGCTCGTGGGTCGCGACGAGCTCGGGCTCCACGCCCCCGACGTCGAACACGTACATCCAGGACTCGTGCATTCCTCCGGCCGTCACGTAGATCTCGTTGCCGTCAAGCGACGGCGCGAAGCCGCACCCGTGCTCGGCGATCTCGTCGTTCCCCCACGCCTTCGAGACGCTCCAGTCCTCGAGGTCGACCACGGCGAGCCCGCCATTGAAGAGGGTTACGAGCAGGTGTCGTCCGTCGGGCGAGAATCCGCCGCAGACCGGTCGCCGGCTGGGGAAGAGTGCGGAGTCCTCGAGGACCGGATCGGCCCGCAGGTCGAGGAATCGGGTCAGCTCCCAGCTCGATCCGGTGCCGCCATCCGTCCGGACGATCTCGGCGATCGTCTCGCCCTGGTTCGGGGAGCCGTCCGGGCCGGCTTCCTGGGGCGCGATATTGAAGACGTAGACGCGGTCGGGCCGGGTCGGGTTGGGCTGAGCGGCATGCGGCGCAGTGCCCACGTCCTCGATGACCTCGACGGTCTGGCCGCTGTTGCGGTCCAGAATGGTGACGGAGTTCGAGACCGTGTTCGCGCTGTATACGTAGGGATCACCGGGTACCCCCCAGAGCATGTGCGGGCGGTCGGCGCCGCCAAGCTCTTCCTGATCTACGATGCGGAGAACCGCCCCGTCGGGATCGAGAACGTAGACCTGGTTCAGATTCTGATCTGCCGCCCACACCTCGAAGTCCGCGGCCGTGGGCTGCGCGTCGGTCGCGGTTGCGTCGGCAGCCTGTGGGGCTTGGTTGGCGGGAGGTTCCCCGCACGCGGCCACCCCGAGAAGAAGCAGGGTGACCGGCAGGGCGATGCGTTTGAACACGTTGGCGTCCACCATGGGTCGAATGTCAGGTCCGGGAGCGGGGTGCGTTCGGCTGTGAGGAGTAGTCCTCATCCTCTACAACGTCGGCGTGCGATGTCAAGACCTTCGACAACGCAGCCCTTGACGGGCCGGGGGCGCTTGCGTAGCGTTTCGATTCGTATGATCGGGTTGGTCCCGCAGCCGGGTTCGGCCGGGACTTCAGCCCATGAAGACAACTTGATCCGAGCGCACCGTGACCGGAATCGCCATCGCCAGCATGTGCGACTGTTCCATGATGACGCCCACTCGAGAGGAGGTCAGGGCGGGGACGGTCGCGTCCGGAGGACCCTAGCGACGGGCGACGGATCCGACGAGATGAACGAGCCCCGACCTCCTCCAGATGGAGGTCAGGGCTCTTTTTGTTTACGGGAGCGGAGGTGGCACAAGCGGCCCGCTACAGGCTCCCCACGGAAGGCGGATATCCAACATGACTGAGATCCAGACCAAACCGGCCACCCCGGATTCGCTCGACACGCTCCGATGTCGGTTGTGCGGTGAGGTGACCGATGCGGGTCCCTACCACGTGTGCGAGCACTGCTTCGGTCCCCTGGAGGTCGGCTACGACCTTGAAAGCCTTCGGGGCACGCTCACCCGCGAGCTGATCCGCAGCCGCCCCACCAATCTCTGGCGCTACCGGGAGCTCCTGCCCATCGGGACGGACCCGGTTGGCGGCCATGCGGTCGGTTGGACTCCTCTCCTTCCCGCACCGCGTCTCGGCGAAGCCCTCGGGATCGAGGACCTCTGGATCAAGGCCGACTCCTCCAACCACCCCACGCAGTCCTTCAAGGACCGGGTCGTTGCGATCGCCCTTCAGCGCGCGCACGAATTCGGGATCAAGGTGGTAGGGTGCGCCTCCACCGGAAATCTCGCCAATTCCGTGGCCGCGCAGGCCGCGGCGGCGGGGCTCGAAGCCTGGATCTTCATCCCGGAGGACCTCGAACCCGAGAAGGTGACGGCGACCGGCGTTCATGGTGCCCGACTCGTGCGCATCCGGGGCGTATACGACGACGTGAACCGCCTCTGTGCCGAAGTCTCCGACCGGTTCGGCTGGGGAATCGTGAACGTGAACCTCCGGCCCTACTATGCCGAGGGATCGAAGACGGTGGGGTTCGAGATCGTGGAGCAGCTCGATTGGTCGCTGCCCGCCAACGTGGTGGCTCCAATGGCTGGCGGATCGCTCATCACCAAGCTCGGCAAGAGCTTCCGTGAGTTCGGAGAGGTCGGATTGATCGACGACGGCCCGAAGCCGAGGCTCTTCGGAACCCAGGCGGCGGGCTGCGCCCCCATCATCAATGCGCTGCACGAGGGAGAGAGCCGGGTCCGGCCGGTGCGCGAGCCGAAGACGATCGCCAGGTCGCTGGCGATCGGAAATCCGGCGGACGGACCCTTCGCCTTGCAGGCGATGCTCGACAGCGGCGGTTGGGGGGAGGCGGTCTCGGACGATGAGATCGTGGAGGGAATCCGGCTCCTCGCGAGCCTCGAAGGCGTGTTCACGGAGACGGCGGGCGGGGTGGTCGTCGCTGGAGCGGCCAGGTTGGCCCGGGAGGGACGCTTTGCGTCCGATGGACCCACAGTGCTCTGCATCACGGGCAATGGGCTCAAGACCCCCGACGCGGCCAGGTCGACCTTCGAGCTGGGAGAGCCGATCGAGCCGAGGCTCTCGGAGGTGGAAAGGCTCGCCGAAGGGATGTAGATGGACCCACTCAGGAAGATCGCGGGGATTCTCGCCGGCGGTTCGCCGGGGCCCCCGCAGAACCACGCAGCGTCAAGGAGATGAGGTCGATGAGTGTGAAAGTGCGGGTGCCGAGCGCCCTCCGGAAGCTCACCCAGGGACGTTCCGAGCTGGAGGGGAAAGGGGGCACTGTGAGAGAGGTCCTGGACCATGTGGGCCGGGACAACCCCGAGCTCCTGGCCCGGATCACCGAGGACGGAGGTGAGATCCGGCAGTTCCTGAACGTCTTCGTGAATGGCACGGACATTCGCTACGAGAAGGACCTGGACACGCCCGTCGCCGAGGGGGACGAGGTGTCGATCGTGCCCTCGATCGCCGGGGGGTGACACCATGATCCCCGCCCCTCCACCGATCACGGGGTGGACGTGGCCGGAGGAGGTGGGGCGCGCCGTGCTTCGGGAGGTGCGTGCGGTCCCGACGGAGGAGGCGTGCGGTCTTCTCGTGGGCGTGCGGCGGGAGGACGGAGGTGTCGTAGTCACCTCCGCGGTCCCGGCGGAGAACGTGGAATCGCCGGGGCGTCGGAGGCGCCGTTTCCTGATCGACCCGCTCCGACTCCTGGAGGTGGAGAAGTCCCTGCGAGGCGGGAACGAGGAGGTCGTCGGCTTTTACCACTCCCACCCGGACGGGGAACCCCTTCCCTCTGAGGTGGACCGGACGTTCATGGAGCTCTGGCCAAATACGCTCTGGGTGATTGCGGGCATCACCGAAGGCGGCGAGCTTCCGCAGATCCGGGGCTGGAGCCTGGATCCCGACCCGGGTGAGGTGAATGAGGTTCCGGTCGCCCCTTCGGAGTCGGCGCCTGCGGCCCGGGCACGTCCACCTCACCCCGGTGTACCCCGGGGCGCACGGCGGCCCCACGGGGCCTGGACCGATATCGAATCCCCTCGCGGGAAGAAGGAAGATTAGATTCCATGACCTACATCATCACGGAACCCTGCATCGACACCAAGGACGCGAGCTGCGTGGACGTCTGTCCCGTGGATTGCATCTACGAGGCGGACGAGCAGTTCTTCATCCACCCGGACGAGTGCATCGATTGCGGGGCGTGCGAACCCGAGTGTCCCGTTCAGGCCATCTTCCCTGATACGGACGTGCCGGAGGAGTGGACGTCCTACATCGCCAAGAACTACACCCATTTCGACGTGACACCCCCGTAGGCGAGTCGCAGGGGGCGGGCTCCGAGAGTCCGCAGCAACTGCACCAGCTCCTCCTGGCCGGGCTTCCCCTGGACGATGGTCACCGTGTGTCCCTCGACGGGCCCGAGGGCGCGCATCGCGGTTACCACCGCCACCGGATGACCGGACCGCAGTGTGAGGTCGGGCTCATGGCCGAGCTCTCGCAGACGCTCCCCGGTGTCGACTCCTACGGCCAGGACCCGGTTCGTGGGGGCGGGCGCGTGGGAGCGGACTCCCTCCGTGTCGGTGAAGAGGGTCCAGTCCATGCCGGACGCCTCCTCCGGCTCCGGCGCGACTTCGGGAGAGCTGCGTTCAGCTTCGGGATCCTCGGGGAACCAGCGGATCCGGCGACGCAGTCGGACGACCTCGCCCACCACGGCGAGGGCGGGGCGGGAGATCCCGGCCGCCCGGGCCCGGGCGGGCAGAGTGAGGAGTGTGCCGACGACGGTCCTCTGGCGTCGGTAGGTTCCCCATTCGATGATCGCCGCGGGCGTCCCCGGATTCCAACCCCCGCGCACGAGCTCCGTGGCCACCTCGTCCAGCCGGGAGAGCCCCATGAAGACGACGAGGGTGCCGTCGGGCCGGCCGAGGCTTCCGGTGGATGGCGTCGGCGAGTCTCCCGGCTCGCGGAGCACCTGATGGCCCGTGAGGAAGGTCGCCGACGAGGCCAGGCCTCGATGGGTGAGGGGAATCCCCGCGTAGGCGAGCGCCCCGATCCCGGAGGTGACGCCGGGCACGACCTCGTAATCGACCCCGGCATCCGTCAGGGCGAGCGCCTCCTCTCCGCCTCGCCCGAACACGAACGGATCGCCCCCCTTGAGGCGCACGACCCCGTCGCGGCTTCCCGCGAGGTGGATGAGGAGCCCATTGAGCTGCTCCTGGTCGATCCGCTTCTCGCCCTTGCGGCGCCCGACGTCGAAGCGCTCGGCGGAGGTGGGAACCAGCTCGAGCAGCTCGCGGTTCACGAGGGCGTCGTAGACGACCGCGTCCGCCCCCTTCAGGAGACGGTGCCCGCGGACGGTCAGGAGCTCGGGGTCGCCCGGGCCGGCGCCGACCAAGTAAACGGTGCCCATGTGAGGATGTCGCCCTCCGCGGCAGGTGCGGCTGGTGCAGGTGGGAGGAGATCACGAGAAGGTGCGCCGGACCAGGGTCCAGGCCTCCGGGGAGGCGGAGGCTCCGGATGCCGGAGCGTATCGTCAAACCGATAGATGGAAAGAAAGAGAAGGCGGATGGAGCTTGTCAAGCACTGACCCGGGCGCCCCGAAGGGGATGGATGACCTGCGTGCAGGACGCGATTCGTGCGTCCTCCTGGTGGGCCACGGCTCCCACCTGAGCCCCGACTCGGCCCGCCCGGTGCATGGGCTGGCGCGTCGACTGCACGATGCGGGTGCCTTCCGCGAGGTCCGGGTGGCCTTCTGGAAGGAGGAGCCCGCTCTGCACCACGCCTTCCATCTCGTGGAGAGCTCCCGGGTCCACGTCGTGCCCGTCTTCACGAGCACGGGCTACTTCACCGAACGAGTGGTGCCTCGGGAGCTCGGACTCGACCGGACGCTGGTGGATCGCCCCGGGCTCCGAGTTCACCGGTGTGCGGCGCTCGGCACCCATCCGCGCATGGCCGAGGTGGTGCTCGAGCGGGCCCTCGAGGCGACTCCCCTTTCCCCTGAGCCCTTGTCGGAGGCGACTCTCGTCGTGGCCGGCCACGGGACCCGGCGTCACCCCGACTCAGGGAGGACGACTGAGCGCATTGCCAACGAGCTGTCGGGCCAGGGCCGATTCCGGCGCGTGGTTCCGGCCTTCCTGGACCAGGATCCCCGACTGACGGAGGTTCTCGAAGAAGAGGACGCCGTGGACGTGGTCGTGGTGCCCTTCTTCATCGCCGAGGGGTGGCATGCGGGAACCACGATCCCGGATGACCTGGCGCTGCGGGGAGGACGTTCGGTACGGAACGGGACGTCCATCTGGTACGCCAAGCCCGTCGGGACGCACTCGGCGATGGTGGACGTCATCCTCGACCTCGTCACGGGATGGGAGACGGGCGAGGAGGCCCCTTTTGCATCTACGGAGCCTCCGCCGCCTGCGGTCGCCCGGGAGGCCTTTCTCGATTGGATCGGAAAGGGAGGCTCCAGGGGACGGCGATTCCTCGAAACGTGGATCCACGGGGCGGGGGAGGGGCGGTTCGAGGTGCGGCATCATCTGGACCGGAGCGCCGATCCGGCGGGCCTCCGGGAGTTGGAGACCTTCTGGGAGGGCTTGGAGATCGCGGCGACCACCGCGCAGGGAAAGCACCGTCCGCTCAGGACGGCCCCCGGACTGCGACGGGGATGGTGCTTCAGTGGGCGAAGCGGAAGGGAGGTCTGGGAGCTCTTTGCGCACCTCTATCCGCCGGCACCGGTCCACTGGCATCTGGAGCGGGGAGGGAGGCTCCGCCCTCGCACTTTCCGCCAGGTCGCGCTCCGGCAGTCGGGCATCTACGCCGGCCTTGAAGAGACGTCCGATCCGAATCTGATCGAGCTGGCAGGAGTCCGCTGCGGTCCGGAGGGATGTCTCCGGCACCCGACCTGGGCACCGGCGTCCACCGATCCCGGCATTGGGAGAAGCCATGGAGTACCCTGTCCGGAACCATGCTCGCTCTTCATCACGGGCGTCCGGAAGCAGGGTTGACTCGGTTCCGGGATCCGGGTAGACTCTCCGACAAGACAAAAGTACGTCCACTCACGAACCCGTTCCAGAATCGGGAGTCGACGAGGAACATGAAGCGCCAGTTCTCCCTGTGCTGTGCAATGTGCTGCTGCTGTCAGGTCCGCCCGCGGGGCGGGTCCGGGAGGTGCTGCGCGTAGACACAGGGACAGCGCGCTGGATCTTCGGCCCCGACCTCGCAGAGAGGTCGGGGCCTTTTTTCGTGCCATGGAGCAAGGAGAACAATGACCGGTACGACCACGGAGAGCTCAGGGTCTTCAGCG
>SLCK01000014.1 GCA_007125845.1 Gemmatimonadota bacterium | reverse complement strand
TGGGTGACGTCTTCGAACTTGTCGGCCAGCCCATCCCGGTGGTCCTCGAACTCGTCTGTCTCGATCGCCGCCAGCTCGTCGACCTCGCGATTGAGCTCGGCGAGTCGCTCGCGGAGGTCCTGGACTTCGTCGGAGTCGACATTCGCGGCGGTCGTTCCCTGCAGCGCGAGTGCGGATTCCAGCTCCGCCAGATCGGCCTGCAGCCGGTCGATGCGTTCACGGGCAATCTCCACGAGTTCCTCGGGTGTTGAGGCGGTCTTCACCTCGGTGGCGGCCATCTCGCCGTCGAGCTCGGCCAATCGTTCGGCCGCGTCCTCGCGGCTTTGCGCGAGCTCATTGGCGTCACCGTTGCGGGCTCGGTCGAGGGATTCGCCGACGTCGGCCCACACGTCCTCGGCGCGCTGCGATAGCGATTCCCAGCCTTCTTCGGTGCGGTCCGCGACTCTGGATCCGAGCTCCTCGAGCTCGTCCTGCGTCGTACGCAGGGCCTCCTGCACCTGACTGCGGAACGACTCCACATCGTCACCGGCGACAGTATCCATCGCCACCTCCGTGCCCGGCTCGAACTCCTGTTCGATCTCCTGCTCGGGTTGCTCGCAGCCTGCGGCCATGAGAACCGTGAGCGTGAGCATCGACGGTATCGCGTATCGCATGATCTCACTCCTCAATTCGGGGACGAACCTTCCCTCCCGCGCCGTAGCATGAAATCCGAACGAGAGGTTGTGTGTGGGAGTGATTTTGCAAACGACGTGCCTCGAGGGCGTTGACCCCGGAAGACCCTGTCAGGGCTGGGCTGCCGCGGGGCGATCCGCGCTGATCGCAGCACTCGAACAGGGGGTCGGATCGGGGTTCCGGGAATTTTTCCCCGGGGAGGGATCGGGGCGTCAGGCCCTGGGGTCGAACGTCGGATCCCAACGGCGAGGGCTCCATCCCCGCTCGACCGCGCGCTCGCGCCGACGCATTTCCTGGCCCGTGCTGCGTAGGAGTAGAACAAGGAGAGCGGAGGCCGCGGCGGCGTAGACCAAACCGGCCGGCACCCACATGAGCACGCCGGCAAGCTGCTGGTCGGCAAGCGCATCGGTCCCCCAGAGGGTCGCTCCCACTTCGTGCCCAACGTACCAGCGGCGCGGAGCGAAGGTGATCAGGGCCCCGAGCGCTCCACTCTGAAGGGCGGTCGCAAAGACGTAGAGGATCGCGGCACCGTAGCCCGACCACCTCCGGTATCCGTCGTGGGAGGCGAGGACCCACCAGAAGAGGATCGCGGTGAGCAGGAAGCTCGCGTGTTCGATCGTGTGGACCCAGTGGTGGGAGAGCGCGGCCTCGTAGAGGGCAGGGAGGTGCCAGACCCAGAGTGCACCAACGTGGAGGAGGAGGACGCTTGCGGGGTGAGCGACGAACTTCCAACCGGTGCTGAGCGGAGGGGCCCGGAGGAGCATCCCGAGCCGGAGTCGCCATCGGGTAGAGAACGCCCAGACGAAAGCGGTGCCCGGGTGGCCCAGCACGAGAAGGGGGGCGGCCACGACCATCAGGAGCATGTGCTGGAGCATGTGAAGCGAGAAGAGGGAGTGCCCTAGCGCGTGAAGGGGCGAAACCAGCGCCGCATAGAGCGTCCAGACTCCGAGGAGGTATGCCCCCGCCCTCCACCTGGGGATTCCCCTCCCCCGGCCGGCCCTGCGCCAGAGCCGGCGGACGCCGGTGAGGTAGGTCGTGACCGCGATGCCCAGAAGGAGGAGGATCCAGGGGTCCCAGTTCCAGGCCGACCAGAACTCTCCGGGTCCGACGGGTGGATGGGCCGAAAGGGCCGTGGGATAGAGGAGGAAAGCCGTCCCGGAGCCAAGTGCAGCCGCCGATCGCGGCCCGATGGGCCTCGCGCTCATCGGAGGCCGTAGGGCGACCATGGGAGGCCGCCCGCGATCGAGCCACGCTCCGACCCCCGCATGATGATCGGAGCATCTTCGGTGGGAATCGCCATGCAGGGATCCGCCAGCAGGAGCACCTGGAGACCTTCGACGAGGATCAGGCTCAGGAAGAACGCGCTGAGGAGCGCTCCGGAGGCCGCCAGAAAACGGTCCGCGCTTGGGTTCCTGCGGTCATCCCCGGGAGTGGGGGGCTGGGGGTCTTCATGGCCGAGACGGTGGAGCGCCCGCCACCCCATCCCGACCGCCCCGCCCGCGATGAGTGCGGTCCCGGCCGTGAGAACGTGGAGCGTGAGCTCCGGACCGCCCGCGCATACGTAGGGGAGGACGGCGTAGCTGAGCGTGATGTGAATGGCCCATGCCACGGCCCCTCCGAGCCAGGCGAACCAGATTGAACCCCGGTGCGGGAACCGGTCCCTCCTCGCTGCGACCCTCTCTTCGACGCTCATCGGTGCTCGCGGGGTGTTAGAGGATCGGGACGAGGTACTGGGTTCCAAAGAAGAGGAGCGACCCCAGTGCGACGAACACCCAATAGATCAGCAGTGCCTGGAGCCCGGCCCGGCTCCGCTCCTGGAGTTCGCCCCGTGTGCTGAAGGCCCACATCACCGCTCCCGCCAGGAGCACCACGATCACGTGGAAGACGGCGTAGGCCGACATGCTCCAGTCGAGGGAGCCGTAGGCGTGCGACGTCCATAGGTAATCCTTCTCCCAGTACTCCCATGCCTTGAGTGCGAGATAGCCTGAGGCCAGGAGCATGGCGATCGGAATCATTCGCGGAGGTGCGTCGTCCGATGCAGGGTCCCGCGCCGATCGGAGCGCGATCCAGATCGGCATGGGGCTGAGGAGAAGGAGGAGCTGTCCGATCGTCGGCCAAAGGAGCCCGGGGCGTGCGACTCCCGGAGGCGGCCAGCTCTCCACTCCCATTCTCAGGTACAGGTAGCTCACCGCCCAGAGGCAGAGCAGGGTGGCTTCGATGAGCACGAGGAAGACCACTCCCCAGACAATCGGTGCTCGGGTTCCCTCGAGGTGGAGAGGCAGCGAGTCCGACGAGTCGGAGGGAACGCCGGGAGTACCCGGAAGGAGCTCACGGCTCATCGTTCACCTCTTCTTCGTTGTACCCCACCAGCTTCTCCTCTCGGGGCCAGTGCCATCCCACCAGGGCGACGAAGGCGAGGGCCAACCCCACGGGTACCAGGTAGAGGGTCGCGATGGCGCCGAGGAAGGACACGGTGAGCGCCAGGGCCAGCCAGAGGGGCCAGAGCGAGGGGCGCGGCATGATTGCCCGGCCCTCCGGCTCCGCCGTCACCGCACTGGTGACCACCTGATCCCTGCGCAGGTCGGGGGCTTCCGAGAGCTCGGCCAGCCACCGGGGTCTGGTTTCGAGGGAGGGCTCCCAGGGAGATGGATCATCCCACAGCGGATTCCGGCCGCGCACGATGGGCACGAGCAGGAAGTTGTAGTTCTCCGGAGGTGAGGACGTGGACCATTCGAGGGTATTGCCGCCCCAGGGATCGGGCCCGGCGGGAGCGCCGCCGCGCCAACTCGCGACGAGGTTCCACACGAACACGACCATGCCCCCTGCCATCACGAGCGCCCCGACGGTGGAGAGAAAGTTCAGGCCGTCCCACCCGAGGCCCGGGAGATAGGTGTAGACGCGTCGGGGCATGCCTTCGAACCCGATGATGTGCATGGGGAAGAAGGCGACGTTGAAGCCGATGAAGAAGAGCCAGAAGTGCCAGCTTCCGAGCCTTTCGTCCAACCGGCGTCCCACGACCTTGGGGAACCAGAAATAGATCGCCGCGAAGATGGGAAACACCGACCCTCCGACCAACACGTAGTGGAAGTGGGCGACGATGAAGTAGGTGTCGTGGATCTGCCAGTTGAAGGGCACTGCGGCGATCATGATCCCGGTGATCCCGCCGAGCACGAACAGCACGATGAACCCCAGGGAGAAGAGCATCGGGGTCGCGATCTCGTGCAGCCTCCCGTTCCAGATCGTGGCGATCCACGCGAAGATCTGGATCGCGCTGGGGATGGTGATCAGCATGCTCGCCGCCGCGAAGAAGCTGAGTCCCACGAAAGCGAAGCCGACGGTGTACATGTGGTGGACCCAGACTCCGAAGCTCAGGATGCCGATGGCCAGCGCGGAGACGACCACCAGGGTGTAGCCGGCCAGGGGGCGTCGGCAGAAGACGGGGATCACGGTCGACACCACCCCGACTGCGGGGAGGAGCATGATGTAGACGTCCGGATGGCCGAAGAACCAGAAGAGATGTTGCCAGAGGAGGGGGTCCCCACCCGCCGCGGCGTTGAAGAAGTGGAATCCGGCCATCCGGTCGAGGGCGAGCATCAGGCTGGTGAGCATGAGGGCCGGCATCGCAAAGACGATCATGAACGACGTGATCAGGATCGCCCAGACGAAGACGGGCATCCGGTCCAGAGACATGCCGGGGGCGCGGTGCTTCAGCACCGTGACGATGATCTCCACGGCTGCCACGAGAGCCGAGACCTCGAGGAAGGTGATCATCGTCACCCAGAAGTCGATGTTCACCCCGGGCCGGAACCCGATCCCCGTCAGGGGCACGTAGTTGTACCAGCCGCTGTCGGGCGCGTATCCGAACAGGTAGGCTCCGTAGAGGGAGACGCCGGCGATCAGATAGACCCAGTACCCGAAGGCGTTCAGTCGGGGGAAAGCCATTTCCCGGGCCCCGACCATGAGGGGCACGAGATAGATGGCCAGGCCCTCCAGGAAGGGCACGGCGAAGAGGAACATCATCGTGGAGCCGTGCATCGTGAACGCCTGGTTGTACGCCTCCGGGGAGAGGATCCCGAGCATCGGCTGGGCCAACTGAAGCCGGATCGCCACCGCCTCCGCCCCGGCCAGGAGGAGAAAGACGAGGGCGGTCACCATGAAGCGCAGTCCCACGACCCGGTGGTTCACGGCGGTGAGGAAGCGCCAGATTCCTTTCGGCGGCGCCCACACGGCGGACAGGCGCCGGTGGAGGGTCGGGTCCGCGGTCCGCGTCGTCACTGGAGCGTCTCCAGATACGCGACCAGCGCTCCGACATCCTCACCCGAAAGCGGGGAGGGAGGCATGCGAACGCCGGGCTTGAAGTGGTGGGGATCCAGGATCCACGCAGTGAGGTTCTCCCGCGTGTTTTCGATGGTGAGCCCGCCCAGGGTGCTTCGCGCGGCCAGGTGGGTGAGATCGGGGCCGGGGGCCCCGAGGAACTCGGGCTCGCTCACGCCCTGTATGGTGTGACAGGACTGGCACCCGGCTTCGAAGAAGACCTCCCGTCCCCGGAGCTCGAGCGGATCGTCCAGCTCCGTGCCGGGGAGCCGGTCGGAGATCCAGGCCAGAAAGTCCTCCTCGGGCATGGCCACGACGAGGAGAGACATCAATGCGTGTTGCACGCCGCAGAACTCGGTGCACTGCCCCCGGAAGCGACCGGGCTCCTCCGCCATCATCCAGGTCCGGTTCGTGCGGCCCGGAATCATGTCCACCTTGCCCGGCGCGAGCTGCGGAACCCAGAAGCTGTGGATCACGTCGGCCGAGGTCACGCGGACGTCCACGGGGGCTCCCACCGGGATGTGGATCTCGTTTGCGGTCGTGATGTCGTGGTCCGGGTAGCGCACCTCCCACCAGAACATGTGACCGATGACCTCGATGGTGAGCTCGGGCTCTCCCGGCGGCTCCGAGATCGATGCTCCCGTGCGGACCGAGAGCACGATGAAGCTGATGAGCACCAGGGTGGGCATCGCGGCCCCTGCAACCAGGATGAAGCCGCGTTCCGTGCCGCCGACCCGATCGCCTTCCTCATCCCGGGCGTGCCGCCTGGCCCGGTATACGGCGTAGAAGAGGCCCCCGATAACCAGTGTGGAGAGCACCCCCGTGGTCCAGAACATGATCCACCAGAGGTTGGCGATGTTGCTTGCACCCGGGCTCGCGGGGTCCAGCGTGGACTGCCATCCCCCGCACGCGGAGAGGCTCACCGGCAGGAGCACGGACGCAGCCCACCGCCTCATCGCTCTTCTCCCGCGGCCCAGCGCAGATATGCCACGAGTCGGTCCATCTCGTCCGCGGTCAGAACTCCGTAGTAGGCGGGCATGTTTCGGACCCCTATCACGGTGCGGACCGCGACCTCCTCCGGTGACATCCGACGCGTCACCATGGTGAGATCGGGTCCGTAGATTCCGCCCAGTCCCTGGACCTGGTGGCAGTACTGGCAACCGCGCTCGAAGAAGATCTGCGCTCCTTCCCGTGCAGCAGCGGGAGCGCCCTCCAGGGCCTCTTCGGACGGTGCGGTCGTCTCGAACAGGGGGACCCAATGCGGGCGGAGCCCGAAGCCGGTGAGCGTCCCCCAGCCGAGCACGGTCATCGCAACCAGGAGCACCGCCCAGGGTCTCCGGCTCGGCGCGCGCTCTCCCTCCCCGAAGAGAATCGGGAGTGCCAGCAGGGCCACGCCTACCGCGAGCGGGAACCAGACCAGGACGAGCTCGTCGAGCGCCTGCGGTTTGAGCCAGATGAGCGCGTAATACCAGCGGAAGTACCAGTCGGGTCGAGGGTCGGCTTCGAGGGCGGTCGGATCAGGGGCCGGTCCAGGGCCCTGGGGCCCGATCATCCATGCGAGCCCGAACACGACGAGGAGGGTCGCCGCCACGAAGACGAGCTCCCTCCAGGCTGCGTCCGGCCAGTGACGGGCGCCTCCTTCCTCGACGAGCTCCCGGTACTCGTCGCGGTACGTGGCCTTGTCCACCGGCCGGCCGGCGCGAGGCGGTTCGGAAATCCCGTTCTGGAAGACGAGATAGACGTGGAAGACCATGATTCCCGCGATCAAGAGCGGGAAGATCACCACGTGCAAGGTGAAGAATCGCGTGAGGGTGGCGCCTCCCAGCGTCTCGCCGCCCAGGAGAATCTGCATGAGTTGTTCCCCGACGAACGGAGCCCGTCCCACGAACTGGGCTGCCACCATCACCGTCCATACTCCGTCCTGATCCCAGCGAAGAAGCTGCCCCGTGAAGGCCATCGCCAGCACGAGGAAGAGGAGCAAGGCCCCGCTGATCCAGTTCAGCTCGCGGGGAAACTTGAACGAGCCGGTCAGGAAGACCCGGGTCATGTGCACGAAGGCGAGGAGGACCATGGCAGACGCTCCCACGAAATGCACCGCCCGCAGGAATGCACCCAGGAACATCTCCTCGTTCATGTAGCGGAGACTGTCCCACGCGAAGGCCGGTGCGGGAACGTACGCCATGGCGAGCCCGCTTCCCGTGACGACCTGGAGGAGAAAGAGGAAGACGAGCGCCTGGCCAAAGACGTAGAACCAGCCCTTTCGGCTTCGCGCGACCTCTGCGGGGACGCCGTGCGTGAGAAGCTTGCGCACGAGGGGTGCGAGCCGGGAGCGATCGTAGAGCCACCTCCCGAGCTTCTCGAGTGTCCTCATGGGATCTCCGGAATCGTTCGTGCCCTCGCCGGGCGGATCATGGTCCGAGCGGCCTGGGTGAGCTCGCTACGGCATGGGTGTGGGTCTGCTCAACCGCGCTGGGCCGTCACGCCGACGGCCTGGATCTCGACGGTGCCGTCGCGCACCCGAACCGGATATTGGGCGAGCGGCTGCGGTGGGGGGCCCGCGGCGACGGAACCGTCCTCGTAGAAAGCGCCCCCGTGGCAGGGGCACATGAAGAGCCTGGCTCCTTCCTCCCAGCGGACAGGACAACCCACGTGGCTGCAGTAGGTCGAGAAGGCGACGAAATCCTCCTCCGATTCCCGCCGCAGCCAAGCGGCCGTCTCCGCGGCGAATCCGGCCCAGGGATGCGCCTCGGCGTCGAAGTACGTGACCTTCACCGTGCTCTGAACCGGGAAATCTTCCACGGTCCCGACCGCACGCCAGGCGGTGGGAGTGTCGCGCAGGACGGGTGACAAGACGAATCCGACCCAGGGAATCGCCACCAGGGCACCCATGAATCCCGACAGTGACAAGGTGAGCTTCTGGAGAAACCGGCGCCGGTCAGTGTCCGGAGCGATCTCCGCTCCGCCGCCGCACTCTGCTCCGGGTTCTTTCGGAGGCCGCGATGGGCTGGAGCCCTTCTCCTCTCTCGGCTGTCCCGTAGCGCTCTCGTCGGATGCGTCCATGCTCGTGGGGCTCCCGGGGTGCGGGTGAACGGTGGCCTTCGGAGGAGGTTCGGAGGGAAGTCGCTCGTCCGAACCGAAACTGAATTAGAGGAGAGCGGCAGTTCGGGCAAGTGGACGATCCGCGGAGGAAATCGGGGAGGTCGGGAGTCATGGAAGGACCGGCACGCTTCGTGCGCTTCCCTACGGGTACACGAGTTTCTCCGATCCCTCGGAAAGGAGCCATTCCATGCTCAGTTGGGCCCTGACGTTTCTGGTGCTGGCGTTGGTTGCCGGCCTGCTCGGGTTCTCCGGCATCGCCGGTGCAGCCGCAGGCATCGCCCAGATTCTCTTCGTGGTGTTCCTGGTCCTCCTCGTGATCTCGTTCTTCGCTGGCGCGTTGAGAGGTCGACCGCCCGTCTGACCTTCCAGGGCCGGGACCGGTTCGGTTCCGGCCCGGATCGGTCGGTGCTTCCAGTTCCCCGGCCTCAGCGTCGCTCGAGGTATCGACTGTAGCTGCGCAGGACCTCCCGGTATTCCGTGCGATGAGCTTCGAGATCCTCCGCGCCGGTGCGGAGGGCGAAGCGGAGAGCGGTGAGCTGGCCCACGCACGAGTCGGCCGCGGCCACGTGATCCGGGGTCCGGAGCCGCTCTTGTACGCCGGCCAGAATCGCCGCCGCAGCGGCGGCTACCGCAGCGATCGTGCACACAAGACGCCATCCTCCCATCGCATCTGCAAGGGGGGGGCCTCCCGCCGCCACGCTACCCGTCAGCGCCGCCGCGACCCCTCCGCTGACGACCCCTCCGATCGCCATCTGCCGGTACTGCCGGCGGTAGCGTGCCGCCGTCCTGGAAGCTGCGCGAAGATCGCGCTCCACCTGTTCGAGAAATTCCTCGCGCGCGTCATCGTGGTCCACGATTGCCTCCCATGCTGCCATCTCCAGTCGAGGTCGTCCGCCCTACCGCAGCGGGACGGTAGAGGGTAATGAGCGTGGTCGGGACTCTGCAAGCGGCCTCCCCGCCTCCTTCCGGGCGGCTTGCGGATCGGTCCGCGGTCGATCACCGTGTACGCGTTTCCCCTGGATTCCGGAGGTGCGCGACCGAGCTGAGGTGGCGACCTGAGGAGAGCTTCCCTGCAACCGCCAAGGCCGGCTCATGGCACCCACCACGACCGATGACGTCCTCGTTGCCCTGGACCGGATCGTGGAACGGGCGAAGCAGGAGGGGGACCGGACGGGATACTTTGCGGCCCTCTACCATGCGGTAACGGTCCGGGTCAAGGAAGGGATCGAGCGGGGATTCTTCGATGACGGTCCGCTTATGGAGAGCCTGGACGCCGCCTTCGCCGTCCGGTACCTGGATGCGTTGGAGGCCTGGCGGCGAGGAGGACGGCTCACCCGCTCCTGGGAGGTCACCTTCGAGGCGGCCACACGGCGCAGGCCGATCGTCCTGCAGCACCTCCTCGTGGCCATCAACGCCCACATCAACCTGGACCTGGGCATCGCGGCCGCGCGCGTGTCCCCTGGCCAGGCACTCGCTTCCCTGCGCAGGGACTTCGATCGGATCAACGAGATTCTCGCTTCGATGGTCCTCGAGGTGCGACGGAACCTTGGAAGCGTGTCCCCATGGATCGGGTTTCTGGATCGGGTCGGCGGTGCACGCGGGGACGTGCTCATCAACTTCAGCGTCCGGGTCGCACGGCGGGAGGCCTGGCGATTCGCGGAGCGGCTCGCTCCGATCCCGCCCGACCGGCAGGCCACCTTGATCCGGAACCGGGATCTGGAGGTGGCAGAGCTCGCCGGGAGGGTCCTCCATCCCGGGGCGTTGAGCAGCGGGCTGCTCGTGATCCGGCTGCGAGAGGGACGGAATGTGTCGGGCAATATCGACGCGCTTCGTCACGTCGAGCCGCCTCGTCTCGAGGAGGTGGAGGCCCGAATGGGAGACGAAGTTGCCTGATGCGGGACTCCAGGTCGCGGGACCGTCCGGTCAGGACGGCGGAGCCTCCTCGAAGGTCGGGGGCGCCCCGCCTGGGAACCAGCGTGGTTGGAGAGTTGTATCCAGTTCGTGTCGCTCCTCATCTGCAGTGCCGCTCTCACCCCTTCCGGAAAGGTGACCCGTGACGCGCAGCCGTACCGGACCAAGTCGGTCATTCGCCTTCCGGCACTTCCCGAGCTTCTTCCGGGTCGGCCTCTTGCTCGCTGGAGGGCTTGTGCTGGGAGCGGCACCCGTCCTCGAGGCCCAGGAGGTGCCGTCCCGGCATGCCTCGTCTGCGCTACCTGAGGTGCGTCCTCCCTCCGAACGGGTTTCCGGCCTCCCCGGCCGGATGACCGCAGTGGACCGGGAGTGCCGGGAGCTGCCTTCGGAAGGAGTGAGACAGCGTATCGTCGACGTCGCGGTAGGCGAATGGATCTTCTTCGGCTCCCCGGTAGTGGACCATGTCGATGAGGTTCGACTTCTTCCGCCGGGGATGGGTCAGCGCGGGGTGGGAATCGTGGTCGAATCCACTGTAGGAGCGGGACGCGTTCCCCTGGCGAACCCGGAGGAAGCGGCCCGTGTCGCAGCGACGATCGCCGGATACTGGGTCGTGACTCCGGAAGGGCCTGGAATCGTCTCCCAGCAGAATCGGGCGTGGAATGGGACGAACGGGATTGGGTCGCGTTGGGTGGCGCCGTGGTCCGCCGCGTTCGTGTCCTGGGTGATGTGCGAAGCAGGGCTGGCTTCCCAGGACCGCTTTCGGCGAGCCATCGCACATCGGTCGTACATCGACCAGGCGATCCGCGCCCGGGATGGAGCGGCTCCCGGAGCGGCATATGTGGCCTACGACATCGGAGAGGCGGCAGTGGAGCCCGGCGATCTCCTCTGCAATTCCCGTCGTCCCGTGTACCGCAACCTCGCGGAAAGGCGGCGCCAGATGGGCACCGGCGCGAGCACGCATTGCGATGTCGTGGTGAAGGTGGACGTCGAGGGGGAGCGCATTCTCGCGGTCGGGGGCAACGTGCTGCGCTCCGTGAGCCTGAAGGTCCTTCCCGCTCGCATGAGCCTGGACGGAGATCTTCGTCCGAGCGTCGACATGAGACGTCCTCCCTTCGTGCACCTCAAGCTCAGCGCCGATCCGGTCGGCCTCGACGCCCTTCGGGCGAGTCGCGTCGTTTTTGAGCAACTGAGCTGCGGGAATGGGATGCTGCCGGACGCGCGAGTGCGCTACGTGGCCTCCGTCATCGGGACTGCCAACGGAGCCCTCGGTCGTTGCTGACGCCGCCGTCGAGGACTTGACGCCTCTGCTGCTCGGTACCGTTGGCGGCGGTTCCCTCGACGTCTGACCCGCGAGCCGCTACCAGGACCCGCCGGGGTACCCCTCGGAGGTCCACCAGGACACGTCGGGCCGGAGCGACCACAGGATTCCTCGCACCAGGCGTTCGGGAGGATCCTCGATCTCCGCCAGGATTCTCTGGGCCTCCGCCTCGGACAGCGGTCCCGGATCCTGGAAGGTCCACGCCTCGTGCGCACCCACCGAAGCTCCGCGACGCTCCCCCAGACTCTCGGCGGCACGAGGCTGTTCAGGTTCCTCTCCGGATTCGCCTGCACCCATCTCCGAGCGAACGAGAGCCAGATCGTCGATACGCGTCTCGTCTTCGCCCGGGGTCGCGACTCCGGTAACATCGCCCGTCGGGAAGGTGAGGGAGTCCAGCATCCGCTGAGCGATCGCGAGGTTCACCAGGGCGTCGGGGTCTTCCAGATCCAATCTGAGCGCACGGCGATTGTGCTCGACCGCTTCCCGCAGGAGGGCGATGGCCGAGTCGGCTTCGGTGTCCGGTCCGACGGCGGATACGAATCGGTACCCCAGATTGTAGTGGGCTCGCCGGGCCGAATGGGGATCGGTGGCTTCCTGGGCGGCGAGCCGGAGCCGGGCCGCCGCTTCTTCCGGGTCCAGGGGGAGAAGAGCCGTGCCGAGGTTGTACGCGGCGACCCGGCCTGGGTCCGGCCTCTCCGATCGGGCCCGGTAGACCTCCACTGCCGCGTCGATGTCGCCGGCCCGGTAGAGCCGGTTGGCGCGCTCGAGGCTCGTTCGATCCTCCCAGAGGAGGGTCCCCACGAGAAGGAGGGTCACGAGGAGCGCCACGGTCCAGCGGCGATCCTTGCCGGCGCCTCGCCCTCCGCGGGCACCTCGCTCTCCCGATCCCATCGAAGACATCAGGCGGGGCTCCTTGCCGAGCTCGGCTTCCAGCGGGGGATCCGGAGGCCGAGCAATCCCTCCCCGAAGAGGAGGAGGACCGCGAAGGCGGTCAGCCAGAAGACCCAGTCGAAAAGGGCCCACAGCGAAGGAAGGTCGGAAGGGGGGGGGGCGCGCGGGGGAGGGGCCACGGCGTGCCTGAGCTGATCCATGTCGCCCGGATCCCCAGCAAGGGCGTATTCACCTCGGCCTGCTGCGGCGATCTGGACGAGGAGGGTCTCCTCCAATCGCGAGATTGCGGGCGCCCCACCCTGATCCACCACCGTGCGCTCGAGCTGGAAGGGCGCTTCCGGGATGACCATTCCGCCTCCGGCGGAGGTGCCGACCCCGATGGCGTGGACGGCGATTCCCCGGTCGCCGGCGTCCCGGACCGCCTCCAGTACCGCGGAGCCCGGCTCCCCCGCTTCGCCGTCCCCGATCAGGACGATCGCCTCTTCCCCTCCCCGCTCCCCGTCTCCGGCTGCTACCCGGGACAGGAGGGTGACCGATTCCCGAATCGCATTCGAGAGCAAGGTCCCCGGATCGTGGGCGCTCGCGATCGTGTGAGTCACGCCGCGCAGCAAGTAACCGAGGGCCGCGTGATCGAGCGTGGGCGTGGCCAGAGGATAGGTGTTTCCCGCGAAGAGGAGGAGGCCCACGCGTTCCCCTTCGAGGGCCTCGATCAGGTCGTGCGCGATGTCGACAGCGGTGGCGAGACGGGTCGGGGGAAGATCGTCGGCCTGCATCGACATCGAGACGTCGATCGCGATCACCACGCTCCGGGGGAGGGGGGGAGGTTCGGGCGGAGGCACCTCTCCTGCCCAGCGGGGCTCGGCGGCTGCGGCCGCCACGGCCGCCGCGGCGAGTCCCAGGAGGAGAGCTCGCTCGAGCCGCACACGGTAGAGATCGCGCCTGGAGAGCCGGGACGCGGCTCGGCGGCCGCCCAGGGCACCGGCCAACGCCTGTCGGCGACGGGCGTGGCTTCGGAAGGCCATGAGGAGGAGGACGACCAGCCCGGCCCCGACCGAGAGGTAGAACGGGTCCCCGAAGCTCAGGCTCATGGGATGACCTCCCAGCGCGAGCCCTTCAACCCGAATTCGAGGCCCAGGAAAAGCAGCCCGGCCGCGAGGGGCCACCCTCGCTCCGGTCGACGTTCCTCGTGGTCCGCCACCACTTCGACGGGCGTTTCGATCCGACCGATCTCCGCGTATATCGAGTCCAGCGCGGCCCCGCTCGAGGCATGGAAGTACCGGCCCCCGGTGATGTCGGCAATCCCTTCGAGCACCCTACGCATGTCGGTGCGCATCCGCTCCGCTGCTGCTGCGGCTCCAGAGGCTCCCCCGGAGACCATTCCCGGGCGAACGCCGGCATCCGGTCCGAGGATGCTCATCGCGTGGACCCTCACCCCCAGGGCGGCAGCCGCCCGAGCCGCCGCGAGAGGAGGCACACCGACCCCGTTGTGCGCGCCGTCGGTGAGGAGGACGACGACCCTCGGCTCCTGCTCGGACTCGAGGAGTCGATTCGCCGAAGCGAGCAGGGCGGCCGAGATGTCCGTGCCGTCCCGGATCAGGCCGATCTCGAGCGTCTCGACGCCCTGCTCGATCAGGTCGAGGTCCCGGGTGGGGGGAACGCGGGTAACGGGTTGCCCGGCGAAGCCGATGAGGCTGAGCTCGTCATGGGGCCGGCTGCGGGCGAAGTCGATTGCCGCCGACCGTGCCACCGTCAGGCGATCCTGAGAGTCCTCCATGTCGGTGGCAAGCATCGAAGTCGACAGGTCGACGACGATCCCGATGCCCATCCCCTCGATCGACACTTCCTCCACGGTCTCGACCCGATAGGGGTCCGCAAGCGCAATCACAAGGCTCATGATCGCCAGGGACCTGAGGGCGATCGGCAGGAAGAGCGGAAACAGGGCGGGGATCCGCCAACGCCCTACCATCTCCCGGACCGAATCCCCGCGAGTGAAGCGGATTCCGTAGCCGGCCCTCGGCCACACGAGGGTCCACCAGAGCGGGAGAAGCGCGAGGAGGTACAGGAACTCGGGACGCTCGAGCTCGATGGGCATCACGCCTCCGGGGCCTCACGGATCCACTCGCGGACGACCGCCCAGTCCCCCTCGGCGACCTCCGGGCTCGGGAGGTGTCGGCCGAACTTTACCCGCTCGGCCGTCGCCACAGCCGATGCCAGCCGCTCGAGCTCCGCCGCGGTCCAGCGCTCGTCGAGCCTCGTCATGAGCTCCGTCGATGTCAGATCGGGTCCCCAATCCGGCTCGAGCTCCCGGAGGAAGCTCCGGAGCGTATCGGTGGTCGATCGGTAGAAGAGCTCGATCCGGCCGTTCCGGTGCAGCCCGGAGTCCCGGATGCGATCCAGCTCCTGCAGAGCGAGCCGTCGCGGATCTTTCTTCTGCCGCTGCGCCAGCGCCGGTGCGAGCGTCGATCGCCACCATCTCGACCCCGCCAGGCCCCCTCCCAGCAGCACCAGAAGTCCGCCCAGGCTAGCGGCGACGATGAACCAGGGACTCCAATCGGCACCAAGCACCCCGGCCGGGGGCCTCAATGAAAGCCCCGTGAGTCCGTCGCTGGCGGGCGCAAGGGGTTCGAGAGTCACTCCGCCCAGCCGGAGCAGGCGCGTATCCAGCTCCACTCCCGTGGCGGCTCCCGCCTCCGAGGCGCTCCGCACCGCCGCGCCGTCGTCCCCCGGTCCCGCCGGACCGAAGCCGAGCTCGATCCAGGGATATTCGATCAGCGCCTCCCGGTAGCCGACCACGGGATAGCGGGCCACGATGTCCGTCGAGTCTCCGGGGGCGGGCTCCGTCCGCCATTCTCCCGGCGCGGCGCTTGCCGCCGCCGCCGTGGGAACCAACGTGTCGGGTACGAAGGCCACGAATCCCGGAGCGAGGCGCAGGGTGAGGCTCAGCTCGAAGACTTCACCGAACGCGGGAGCCTCCGGGTGACGGCTCACCTCCACCAGCCGCGCCTCGGGTACGGATTCGACACCCTGACCCTGCGCCTGGGTCTCTACGTCGAGCGGGAGTAGAACGAGGGCGGAGAAAAGAAGAACCATCATGGCTGCAGGCTCCGTCGCCGGAGTCGTCTCCTTCGCAGGAAGTCCGAAAGCACGGCCAGCGGATCGCCAGCGCTGTCCACGTCCACCAGCTCCGCTCCCGCCTCCGCCAGGAGGCTCGCGGTCCTCGCGTGAGCGCGGAGCACTCGCTTCCGGTAACGTTCGCTCACCTTGCGGTCTCCGGTGTCGACCACCACACGTCGCCCACTTTCGGGATCGGTCAGCTCCACCCACCCAACGCTGGGCAGCTCGTCGGTTGCCCGACTCGAAAGTCTGATCGCGATCACATCGTGGGCACGGCACGCCCGCTTGAGCGAAGCGACGAACGGGTCATGGGGTCCCGTCTGGATGAAGTCGCTCAGGACGAAGACGGTGGCACGTCCCGACAGCGAGCGGGCCACGTGTTCAAGTCCCGGGGTGAGATCGGTATCCGTGGAGGAGGGCACATGCGAAAGCATCTCCGTGAGGACGCGCATCACGTGTCGACGTCCAGAGCGCGGCGGCACGAAGCGCTCCACTTCTCTGCTCACCAGGAGGAGGGCGACGCGGTCGTGGTTGCGCACGGCGGTGAAGGCGAGCGCCGCGGCAATTTCCGCCGCGATCTCTCCGGGGCTCTTCTCCCCCGGCCCTCTCCACCCCGACGCCGAGATGTCGACGAGAAGCACGACGAGCAGGTCCCTCTCTTCCAGGAACTGCCTGACATAGGGTGCTCCCCGGCGGGCGGTGACCTTCCAGTCGATCGCACGGACGTCGTCCCCGGGTTGATAGGGGCGAACGTGCGAGAAGTCGAGCCCGCGGCCCAGGAAGACCGAGGCATGGTCGCCCGAAAAGAGCGACTCGACGAAGCTCCGGGTACGGAGATCGAGGAGTCGGACCGCGCGCAAGATCTCCGGTGAGGGTTGAGCGGCTGCCCTCGAGGAGACTCTGAGGGCACCTTCGGACTCGACTTCACGGCGGGCTCCGAACCGCCTGCGGAGAACGTCCAGAATCGGAGACTTCAGCGTTCGTCGAATCAAGGGGCCGGGACCGCCGCGAGGAGGAGATCGACGAGCAGGTCCCCGTCGAGCCCCTGGGCTTCGGCTTCGTAGGTGGGGCGCACCCGATGGCGAAAGACAGGGCGGGCCATCGCCTTCACGTCGTCGGGAAGAACGAAGTCGCGACCCTCCAGGAAGGCAGCGGCTCGCGCGGCCCGTGTCAGGAAGATCGTGGCGCGGGGAGAGATCCCGAACTCGAGGAGGGCCTCGAGCTCCGGAACGCCGGCGGCTGCGGGCTCGCGCGAGGCGAAGACCAGGTCCACGATGTAGGCCTGTATCCTGGAGTCCATGTGGATACCATCCAGCTCCCCTCGGGCCGCGAGAATCGCCGGCCCGCTCGCCGGCGAGGAGACCACCGGGCGCTCGGCATCTCCGGGAGCGAGCGCAACCCTTCTCAGGATCTCACGTTCCTCATCCCGATCCGGGTGCTCGATGCGTAGCTTCATCATGAAGCGGTCGAGCTGCGCTTCGGCGAGAGGGTAGGTGCCCTGGTGCTCGACCGGATTCTGCGTGGCAAGCACGAGGAAGGGGGAGGGAAGGGGGTACGTGGTGCCGTCGATGGTGACCTGTCTCTCCTCCATCGCCTCGAGAAGGGCGGATTGAACCTTTGGAGGAGCTCGATTCACCTCGTCGGCGAGGACGAGGTTCGCGAAGATCGGTCCCTTGTGCACTCTGAATTCGCCGCGTCCCTGGTCGTAGATCGGCGTGCCCACAATGTCGCCGGGGAGGAGGTCCGGCGTGAACTGGATCCGGCGGAACGTCGTGCCCAGGGCTTCCGCGAGCGAACGGACGAGCAGGGTCTTGGCCAGACCAGGAAGCCCCTCCAGCAAGAGATGACCGCCGGTGAGGAGGGCTATGAGGAGGCCCCGGACGGTCTCGTGCTGTCCGACGATCCTGAGGTGGACCGCTTCCGACACCTCCTGGAGGAGGTGGTAACCTTCTGTGCCTGTTCGAGGGGTCACGGTTCCGCCGTAGAGAGGTAATGGGCTCGAACGTACGCCGCCCCTGAGTACCCGGCAAGCGAGGATTCGGGTCATTTCCGGGCCTCTTCGAAGCGCTCGATCACACGTTCGCGCGCGGCCTGATGATCGACGATCGGGTCCGGGTACTCCAGCCGTTTCCGGTCATCTTCGGGAAGCCGTGCCGGTTCGTGGATCGAATCGGCGCCCAGGCGATCGAGCTCGGGAAGGTAGCGGCGAAGAAACTCACCTTCGGGGTCGAAGCGCCGGCTCTGCTTCGTGGGATTGAACATCCTGAAGTACGGGGCCGCGTCCGTACCGGTCGACGCCGACCACTGCCACCCTCCGTTATTGGATCCGAGGTCTCCGTCGATCAGATGTCGCATGAAGTACTTCTCCCCCCGACGCCAGTCGATGAGGAGGTGCTTCGACAGGAACATGGCGACGATCATCCGGAGTCGGTTGTGCATCCACCCTACCTGCACGAGCTGCCGCATTGCGGCGTCCACGACGGGATACCCGGTTCGAGCTTCGCACCAGGCCCGGAAGTGCTCCTCATCCTCGTTCCATGCGACCAGGTCGGATTCCTGGCGGAAGGGCTGGTGCATGGACACCCTCGGGAAGCCCACGAGAACGTGCTGGAAGAACTCTCGCCAGATCAGCTCGTCCATCCAGGCCAACGGCCCCTCGCGGCCGGAGCTCAGTCGGCCTCGGTTCTCCGCGAGCGCCGCCTCCAGACACTGTCGTGGGGAGAGCACCCCGGCGGCGAGGTAGGGGGAAAGGCCGCTCGTCGCATCGAGTGCGTAGCGGTCCCGGTCCACTCCGTAGCGTTCGAGCTTCTCCCCCGAGAAGGCCTCGAGGCGCTCCATCGCGCGGGCCTCGCCAGCGGGCCAGAGGGTGGGGTCCACCTCCGAGGCGGCGAACGCCTCGACCGTCTCCGGGACGCGGTCGGAGTCGATGCCCGCGGGCTCCTGCCGCGGGGGAGGGGGGAGGGGGTCTACATCCCGTTCTGAAACCGTGTCGCGCCACCTGTTTCGGTAGGGCGTGAAGACCTGGTAATACTCATGTTTGCGGGTGAGGACCGAGCCCGGCTCGAGGATCACACGGTCGTCGAATCCGCGCGCAACGAGGCCACGTTCCGCGAACGCCTCTTCGACCGCCCGATCGCGCGCCTGTTCGTTGACCTCGTACTCGCGATTGAAGTGCAGGAGCTCGCAACCGTGTTCGGAAGCCGCTCTGAGCAGGGCCTGTGGAGCCTCGTGGAATCGCTCCGCCGGACGCACCAGGAGGGGGATGTTGAGTCGACCCAGCTCGGTCCGGAGCTCCTTCAGGTTCCGCAGCCAGAAGTCGACCTTGCAGGGGGCGTCGTCGTGCTCCAGCCACTGGCCGGGGGCCAGGAGGAAGATCCCGATCACGGCGCGCTGACCGTCGTCGGAGGCATGGTGAAGGGCGGTGTTGTCGGCGACGCGCAGGTCGCGACGGAACCAGACCAGTGCATTCATCCTCGAGCCCTCCGGACGCGAATCCGCTCGCGGCCCACCGCGATGGCTACGGGTGGAAGGGGAGAAAGAAGGGTAGGACACCGATGACCAGCGCCAGCACGATCGCGGTCAATGGTACGCCGATCTTCAGGTAATCGATGTAACGATATCCACCCGGACCCATCACCAGCACATTCGCGGGATGTGCTACCGGGCTGGACAGGCTCGCCGCCGAGAGAGCCACGCCCATCATCAGGGTGTGGGGGGAGATTCCCAGTTCCGCTGCCGTGGTCAGGGCGATGGGAGCCATCACGACGACGAGCGCCACGCTCGGGATCACCTGAACGCCCAGCGCGGTCATGAGACAGAGTCCGGCCAGGGCCGCCCGAGGGCCATGATCGCCGAGCACGCCCATCGCTCCCTCGGCGAGGAGGCGGGCCGCCCCGGTTTCGTCCATCGCCGCCCCCAGGGGAAGCATTCCGGCAATCAGAATGACTGCGGGCCACTCGATCGCGCGGTAGGCTTCATCGGCAGTGAGGCAGCTTGTGAGGACCATCGCGGTCGCGCCGACCAGGACTGCGATCGAAATGGGAATCCACCCGAGGAGCACGGGAAGGAGAATCGCCGCGAGGATGGATAGGGACAGGGGAGCCAGCTCCGCGCGGACTGGCGGTTGAAACGCCTCGGTGAGCACGAGGAAATCCGACTCGCGGGCCAGGAGCTGGAGCCGCCGCCGGGACCCGAAGAGGAGCAGCGAGTCTCCGAACTCGAGCGGCATGTCCCGTACGTTGGTGCGGTGGAGCCGACCGCCTCGCCAGATCGCCAACACCGTCAGGCCGTACTTGTCGCGAAACCCGATCTGGCGCGGAGTCTGGCCGACCAGCTTCGTTCGGGGTGAGAGGACCACTTCGAGGAGACCCACCTTCTCCGATTCGAGCTCCTCGAGCACGGCTTCCCCTTCGGCATCGATGTCCAGCCTCTGAAGACCCCGCAGGATCAGGAGGGTCTCCGGTCTGGCCTGGACCAGGAGGAGATCTCCGGGACGCAGCACCTCCTCCGGGTCCGGTCCCAGGAGGGTCTCCTCCTCCCGCTCGATTCCCAGCACCATCAACCCTGCCGCGTCGCCCAACCTCGTCTCTCGCAGGCTACGGCCGGCGAGGAGCGACTCGCTCGTGATTCGAAGCGCGTAGAGGCGGTCTTCGAGATCATAGCTCCGCATCGCTTCTTCTATGGGGAGCCTCCTCATTTCTGTCAGCTCCGGCATCGCCTCGAGCGCCTGCAGGCTTTCCTCATTGCCGTGCAGGAGGAGAATGTCGCCCTCCCGGAGCGGGGAGTCCTCGAGATCCGTCCGTCTCAAACCCCCCGTTCCCGCGATGGCGAGGACAGCCAGGCCGGTCCGCCGCCTCAGGTCCGTCTGATGGAGCGTCTGACCTTCGAGCGCGGAGCCGGGTGGGATTCGAGCTTCCGCCATTTCGGCGCCCGTCCCCGTCAGGTGTCGGTCGACGCCGGCCTCACGCTCGAGCTGAAGATGGCGTCCCCTTCGAAGCTCGAGGAGAAGGTCGGGGCGGCCCTGGACGATCAGGCGATCACCGCTGCGAAGCACGGCCTCGGGACCGGGATCGAGCTCCGGGCCGAGCTCCCTCTGGATCGCGAGCACGTGGAGCCCGAGCGCCGACCTCATCCTGCTCTCGGCCAACGTCTTCCCGTCGAGGAGGGAGGGTTCGGGGAGCCGGACCGTGAAGACGCGCTCGTGGAGCTCGTAGCTGTCCACGAGATTCGCGGACGATCCCCCTCCGAGCTCCCTGCGTGGGTCCCTTTCGGGGAGGAGATGCCTGCCCGCGGCGACCACGAAGAGAATGCCCGCCGCCAGGATGACCATTCCGATCGGGGTGAAGGCGAAGAGATGGAACGGCTCCAGTCCCTGCATCATCAAGGCGTCGCTGGCGACGATGTTCGGAGGCGTTCCGATGAGGGTCAGAAGGCCCCCCATCAGGCAGGCGAGGGCGAGGGGCAGGAGCAGCCTGGATGGAGGCCGACGGGTCCGTCTCGCGATGTCCATGACCACAGGAAGCATCATCGCCGCGACACCGATGTTGTTCATGAAGGCCGAGAGGATGCCCGCCGTACACATGATCACGGCGATCAGGCCGGGCTCGCCCCGCCCCGCCACGCGAAGGACCTGCCTGCCGATGGTGCCAGCCACTCCCGTCCGGGCGAGTCCGGCGCTGATCACGAACATCCCCGCCACCGTGATCACCGCGGGGCTGCTGAACCCGAGGAGCGCCTGGGTGGGGGTGACGGTTCCCGTCAGCGCGAGCGCGGCCAGGACGAGGAGTGCGGTGAGGTCCATCCGGAGCCACCCGGTGATGAAGAGGAGGGCGGCGCCAAAGAGGACGGCGAGAACGAGGGCGACCTCTGGCGTCATCGCGCTTCCTGGGGGATGTGCGGCATCGGGTCACTTTCCGTGAGGGGGTCGCGGAGCCTCGACCGGAAGGGCAATTCCGGAGGTGGACAAGGTCGACGATGCCCCTGTGGGCAGCAAGCCGGTCATCGCGGCCGTGCCTTCCACTCGCGACGGGCTCCCGGTAGCGTTGAGCGGTGATTCAGCTTTCGAGAGGAAGGCAGAGATGAGAAATGGGGTGACTGTGCACGGATTGCAAAGCAGGCGAGGGTACCGTTGGTCTCTCTCGTCCTTCGGAGTCGTGCTCGGTGTGTTCCTGCTCGGAGGTTGTGCCACCCTCCAGTCGGTCTTCGCCCTCTCGAGCGTCGATTTCCACATCGATGGGCTGTCGGCCGTGCGGGTGGCCGGGGTGGAGTCGGATCGACTGACCCGGTACGAGAACCTGAGGTCGGCGGATCTCCTGCGCATCGGAACGGCGATCTCGCAGGGGACCCTGCCGCTGTCCGCGACGGTCGAGCTCGGGGGCAGCAATCCCGAGGGGAACCCCGACGCGCGTCTCCTCGCGCTGGATTGGGTCCTCTTTCTCAGGGACCGGGAGACGGTCCGGGGGGTGATGGAGGAGGAGATCAGCCTTCCGGCCGGGGAGACGACGCGCGTGCCGGTTTCGGTCGAGCTCGATCTCATGGAGTTCTTCCAGGGGAGTGGGCGCGATCTCATCGACCTCGCGCTCGGCATTGCGGGAATCGGCGAAGATCTGGTGGAGCTGCGCTTCGAGGTCCGACCCTCGATCGGCACTCCCCTCGGGCCCATCCGATATCCTCGGCCACTCGTGCTCACTCGGTGAGCGAGGGAGCGGTGGCTCGTGTGCAGTGCGGTCCGGTGGGGAGGGAACGCATCCATCCGCCTCGGGTTTGACGGGAGTTCAAGCGACGCCTATCCCCTCAACCTCTCGAACGACCTTGAAGCCGAGACTGCAGATAACGCGCACCCTACTGATCCCCGTTGCGCTTCTCGCGGTCTTCTCGCACCACCTTCACCTCGAGGACTCGTTGTGGGACACCGTCCTCGGAGCCTCCGCTCTGGTGCTCCTGGTGGCGGCGATGGGCGGAAGAGTCTGGGCGAGCGTGCACCTCGCCGGTCGGAAGAACGAAGTTCTCGTGACCGGAGGTCCCTACCGATACGTTCGCAATCCCCTCTACCTGTTCAGCTTCCTGGGATTCGTCGGAGCCGGGCTGGCGTTCGAGTCGATCACACTCGGGGCGGTCTTCGCTCTGGTCTTCTTTCTCTCGCACTGGCCGGAGATTCTGGCCGAGGAGCGTCGACTGCGGGCGCTCTTCGGCGCGGAGTACGAGCGCTATCGTCGGCAGGTCCCACGGATGGTCCCGTGGCGGGCGACTCCAGATCCGCCTCCCTCCAGCACGTCCGAGGAGCTGGTCGTGGATGTTCGGAGGTTCAGGTTGGCGCTCCGTGACTCTCTCGCGATTCCCCTGGTCGTGGTGGTCGCAGAGGTCCTCGAGTGGGCAAAGCTGGCTGGCCTGATGCCAGTTCTGGTGCACCTGCCCTGACTCCCATCGTCTGGGACCCCGCCGCCCGAGCGGGAACCGTTCGATGATCCGAGCCCCGGCTGTACTCAGGTCTCTCACGGCTGGCCGATGGCCCGCTCCCACAGTAGCATGAGCCGGTATGGCCAACCCTTCGCCGCTCCGCCGATCCTTTGATCGGTCCATCGTGGAAGGATCCATCCCCTCCGCGGTCTGGAGGCTGGCCTGGCCCACGGTGATTCTGAACGTGGTCGGTGGCCTTCAGGGAATCGTGGACCACATCATGGTGGGCCACCACGTCGGCCACGTCGGGAATGCAGCGATCGGTGTATCGTGGCAGATCTTCCTCGTGGTGGTCGTCTTCGTGTCCTCCATCTTCACGGGGATGGCGGTACTCGTCGCACGTTTCGCGGGCGCCGATCGGCCCGATCAGGTGAACCGTGCCGTCTACCAGGCCTTCCTCACGGCCGCCGCACTCTCCCTCCTGGTCTTTGCGCCCCTTGGCTACCTCATGAGCCCGGCGCTGCTCGGGCTGGTGAACGCGACGGCGGAGGTGCGGGCGGAGGCGCTCCCGTACCTGAGAATCATGTTCCTCTTCAGCATCGGGATGATGCTTTTCTTCATGTTGAGCGGGGCCCTGCGTTCCGCCGGGGACGCCCAGAGCCCGATGCGGATCGGGATCCTCATGACGGTGCTGAACCTCATCCTGAACGTGATTCTCATCCGCGGTCTGGGGCCAGTCCCCGCCTTCGGCACTGCCGGCGCCGCCATGGGAACCGTGATCGCCGGCGCCGTGGTGAGCGGAGGAACAATGGCCCTCTTCTTCACGGACCGGCTGGTCATCTCCTTCCACCGGACGATGCGCTGGCGACCCGATCCGGTCCTCATTCGCGAACTCTTCCGCTTCGGGCTTCCCGCCGGCTTCCAGGGGGTGGTGATGAACATCGCCGGTGTGCTGCTTCTCCGATTCGTCGGCTCTCTCGAGTTGAGCGCGGAGGCCCAGGCCGCCTACACGGTGACCTATGGCCAACTCTTCTCCCTCGTCACCTGGACCTCGGTGGGACTCATGGGCGCGGCGGCGACGGTGGCCGGTCAGAATCTGGGAGCCGGACGTCCGGAACGGTCGGTGGAGGGGGTGCGGGCGGCCGCCTTGTTCGGGGTCGTGGGGGCCGCCGCATTGGGCGTGGGGTTCCTGATTCTTCCCCATCAGCTCCTCGCGGTGTTCGGGCTCGAGGAACCCGCGGTGTTGGAGTTGAGCGTCCAGCTCCTTGGCTATCTGAGCGTTTCGGCGGTGTTCGTGTCCGTTGCTCTCACGTACACCGGCGGGCTCCAGGGAATGGGCGACACCCGTAGCCCCCTCTACATCTCCATCGTCTCTCAAGCGATCCTACCGCTTGGGATGTGCTGGATCATCGAGACGACGCGGGGACTCGTGCCCGGGGACATCTGGCTCGCAATCCTGCTCGGCCATGTGACCCGATGCGTCCTTAGCGTGGCTCGGTTCCGGCAGGGGAAGTGGAAGGGGATCAACGTGCAGGTCGGCTCGGCGCGCGTATGAGGGTCGAGGGTCGAGGGAGGCCGGGGCGGCTTGAGCTCGCGCAGGTCTGGACCCTCTATGCCCACGAAATGCGCTGTGCCCTCCGGGAACGGAGCATCGTCGTCTTCAGCGTCATTATTCCTCTCGTGCTCTATCCCGGACTCCTGTGGGCGGGGCTCTCAGCGCTTTCGGTGACTCAGGGCCAGGCTGAACGAATCCACATTGAAGTCGGGGCACTCGGGGTGCCCGCCGAGCATCCTCTTCTGCTGGATTCTCTCAGGGCAGGAGAGCGTGTCGAGGTTCGCGAATGGGTGGAGTCCCCGGAGGCGGGCCACGCGGCCGTTCGCAGAGGCGACATCGACCTCTTCCTCGAGTTCCTCCCTCCTACGGACGCAGCAGCCTCGCTGGAAGGCAACTTCCGCGTCCGGGTCGCCTATCACGGGGCCCGCGATCGCAGCCGGTCGGCTCGGGCCCGGATGGCCTCCACGCTCGGCGCCTACCGGACGCACTGGATCGACGAGGCGAGACGAGACCTGGGGGTGCAGGACCGTACGTGGACCGACTTCACGGTCGTCCGCAACGACCTCACCACCGCCGAGGAGGGCACCCGCTTCCTGCTCGCCCTCATCGTGCCCTTCCTCACGCTTCTCGTCGTGGCCCTCGCCGCCTTCTATCCGGCGATCGACGCGACCGCGGGGGAACGGGAGCGGTCCACCTGGGAGACCCTGATGACCGTGGCGTCTCCGAGGATCAACGTGGCGGCCGCGAAGTACCTCCACGTGGCCACCTTCGGAGCCGTGGGCGGCTTGCTGAACGTGGCCGCTCTGGTCCTTTCATTGCGATGGATCTTCGAGCCGGTGCTGGGAGCCGAAGCCGACGAGCTCCTCCCGGCGGGAATTCCGCCCGAGGCGTTCCTTGCGATCGTGGGCGGAACGATCCTCCTGTCCCTCTTCGTTGCGGCCGGAATGATGGTTTTTGCCGTGTTCGCCCGCAGCTTCAAGGAAGGGCAGTCGATGATCACCCCCTTCTACGTCGCGGTGATCCTGCCCGCGGTCCTGCTGCAAGCTCCGGACATCGAGCTCACCCCCATGCTCGCCCTCGTACCGGTTGCGAACGTTTGTCTCCTGATACGCGAAGCCATCATGGGAGGGGTCCCCCCCCTGGAGGCCTCCCTCACTCTGGCGTCGATGGTGGTTTCCGTGACCCTTGCGATTCTCCTCGGCCAGTGGATCCTGGGGCGTGAGGAAGTGACGACGGGTTCGTCGAAGGGAGGGCTCGGTGCCTTCCTCAGGAGGAGGCTCGTGCAAGGGAGGCGTGGATGAGGGGGAGCGCCGTGCGGACGGAGGGTCTGACCAAGGTGTTCCACGATGAGGGGCGGGGGGAAGTGGTCGCTGTCGACGGCGTCGACCTCGTCTGCGAGCGAGGTGAGATCCTCGGCCTCCTGGGCGCGAACGGCGCGGGGAAGACGACGACTCTCCGCATGCTGGCGACGGTCGTCCGCCCCACCAGCGGACGTGCCTGGATCATGGGAGAGGAGATCGGCCATGCCCCCGGGAGGGTCCGTGAACAGCTTGGCTTCCACTCTCCGGCTACCGCGCTCTATCCCAAGCTGACCCCTCGAGAGACTCTCCGGTTCTTTGCCAGGGTCAACCGATACCCCCGTGACCGGATCGAAGCACGTGTCGAGGAGTTGGTCGACCGTTTCGAGCTCCAGGAGTATGCGGACACTCGAGTCGAACGGCTGTCGACAGGGATGAAGCAGAAGGTGTCGATCGCTCGGACCATGGCTCACGATCCACCGGTGTTGATCTTCGACGAGCCCACCGCGGCGCTCGACGTCCTCAATGCCATGGAGTTGCGCGAGGTGATTGCAGGCCTCAGGCGGGAACTCAAGGCCATCGTGTTCTCGACGCATCTCATGCCGGAAGCGGAACAGCTCTGCGACCGGATGGCGATCATCCACCGGGGACGAATCCTGGAGACCGGTACGCTGGAGGAGCTCCGCTCCGCGACCGGGCTGCACTACCTGGAGGATATCTTCGTGAGATCCGTGAGGGGGCTCAAGCCGGCCGACGGGGATCTCCTCTCTTGAGGATCCGTCCCGCGGTCCGGGCGCTGGCGGTCGTGGAGGTCCTCTCGCTCCTCCGCGACCCGAGGGCCGTCTTCGTCGCTCTGGTCCTTCCGATGGTCCTGCTCCCTGCGCTCTTCCTGGCCGGCTCCAGGATGGAGGATCGCCGGGTCGAACAGACGGAGACGCGCACGTATCGAGTGGCGGTCACGGGCGACGAGGCCGCCTTCGCGCTCGAGCTGTTGCGTTCCCTCCCCGAGGTCGGGGAATCCGCCGACCGCTTTCGTATCGAGTCACCCGAGGACCCCCGCCGCGCACTGGCGGTGGACTCGCTGGACGCCCACGTGCGGGCGCATTCCCCCGACGGCCGGCCGGGGGAGGACACGGGCGGCGTGATGGACGCGGGGCTGCCGGCGACGGATCGAGGGGATCGGGTCCTCCGCATCGATCACTACGCCACCCGCACCGCCTCCAGGGAGGCAGCCGAGCTGCTGGGCGACGTGCTGGCCGAGCGGCACGAGGCGAGGCGGGACTCCATTCTCTCCGATGCCGGGGTTCCCGTTTCGGTTCGCGGTGTGGCGACCGTGGAATCGATGGACCTCGCTACGGTGGGGCAGGTGCGTGGGGCGCGCCTCGGCGGGTTCCTGACCGCGATGATTCTGGCCTTGATGGTCCTCGGGGGGTCGGCCGTCGCGACCGACAGCATTGCCGGAGAGAAGGAGCGAGGCACCCTGGCCACCCTCCTGACCACGGCGGCTTCGCGGACTGAGATCGTCACCGGCAAGCTTCTCGCGGTCATGCTCGTGGCCGGCGCGATCGCTGTGATGCAACTCCTGAACCTCTGGCTCTTGATGGAGGCCGGTTGGCTCCGGCCGATCGAGGCGGTTCGGATCTCCATCTCTCCGGGCCTCGCCGGCGGGCTCCTCCTCCTGCAATTGCCGGTCGTCGCTCTGGTCTCGGGCGTCCTCCTGCTGGTCTCCTCCCACGCTACCGGATACAGGGAAGCCCAGCTCTACATGATGCCGGTCTTTCTCGGCCTGGTCGTTCCGGCGCTCGCTCCGCTGCTCCCGGACATCTCCCTGCGGTCCGTGTGGGTCGCTGTCCCGATCGCCAACGTGGCCCTCGCCGCACGCGACCTGTTGGCGGGGGACGGGCACCTCGCCTGGGCGACGGCTGCCTGGTTCGTGACCGCGGGAGCTGCGGCCTGGGTGGTGCACAGGGGCGTTCGAACCCTGGGCGATGAAGGCCTGATGGCGGGAGAGGTTCCCCGGGAGGAAGCTCTCGGCGGAAAGGAGCTGTTCCCGAGGCGGGTCCTCCGCTGGATCCTGGTCCTGTGGGCAATCAAGCTGGTGCTGGAGTTGAACCTCCGATTCGACGATCTCCGGTGGACGATCCTGCTCGGAGTCGGAGTCCTGTTCCTGGCCTTTCCTGTCGCCGCCATCCGGCGCTTTCGTCTGGACCCTGTCGCGGCCCTCGCGCTCAGGATGCCGAGGCCCGGGGCCTGGGCCGGAGTTCTGATCGGGGTTCCGGCAGGGATGGCGGCGGCCGCCGGGATGGTGAGCCTGATCGACCTGGTCCTTCCCGTTCCGGACGGGCTCATGGAGAGCTTTGGACAGGCGATCCTGCAGGACGAGCTTCCGCTCTGGCAGGTCCTCCTACTGGTGGCGCTGATTCCCGGGGTCACGGAAGAGCTCACCTTCCGGGGAGTCATCCTCCACGGACTCAGCAAGCGCTTGTCACCGGTGGCGCTGGCTCTGGCGGTCGGCGTGATCTTCGGCTTGTTCCACTACGATCCGTTCCGCATCCCGGTCACCGCATTCCTGGGAGTGATCCTCGCGGCCACCACGCTGATGACTGGATCGCTCTATCCCGCCGTCGTATGGCACGTGCTTCACAACGGCCTTGCCGTCGTCCTTGCGAGGAGCGGATTCGACGCGGGCGAGCTTGGATGGATCGGGGCCGCCGGGGGAGTCGTTCTCCTCGCACTCGCGCTCGGAATCGTGTGGGCGAACCGGTCACCCTATCCGGTCCGCTCCCCTCTGGTCACCACGAATTCCCCGGGAATCCGGTATCCGTCCCCGTCCCGATAGTCCGCGATCGACTCCAGGTACTCCTGGTGTGCCTCAGACCGGACTTGATCGTCGAATCGGCTATAGGCCATGGCCACCGGTCCGCCGGCGAAGGCGGCCACCACCGCCTCCTCGGGGGAGGCGTACTCCAGCGTCGTG
Source organism: Gemmatimonadota bacterium (assembly GCA_007125845.1). Taxonomy (GTDB): domain Bacteria; phylum Gemmatimonadota; class Gemmatimonadetes; order Longimicrobiales; family Gaopeijiaceae; genus SLCK01. The sequence goes on along the minus strand of SLCK01000014.1, from coordinate 61,491 downwards.
GTGATCCGTCTCGTATCGACATCGGAAAACCCAACCTCTTCCATCTCTCGCCTGAGGGTGTCGGCGGCACCGAGCTGGAAGAATAGCGGGCAGACCTCGGATTCGACCCGGGAGTCGACGATCGGAAAGATCTCTGCCCAGCCGCACCGGCTGCGCTCTCCCCAAACCGCCGAAACCGCCCGGCCTCCGGGCCGCAGCACCCGTCGCATCTCGCTGAGGGCTTTCTTTGGCTCGGGAACGTACATCAGGCCCAGGCAGCAGATCGAGGCGTCGAACGCTTCGTCCGGGAGGTCGAGGCGACCCGCATCCTCTCGAAAGAAGGACACGTTCTCGACCCCGTTCCGCTCCACCAGCCGCCCCGCCTCGTTCAACATCCCTTCGGAGAGGTCTGTCGCGACGACCCGGCCTGAGGGCCCCACGGCATGTGCGATCCGGACCGTCACCAGGCCCGAGCCGCAGGCGGTCTCGACGACCTCCTCGCCTTCCCGGAGCTCGGCCAACTCGAGGAGGAGGGCCTGGGCGGGTTCGAGCTGGCGACTCCAGGCGCGATCGTAGAGCTCCGCCGCCCGGTCCCATCCGTAGCGCTGCACCCGAAGCTGAAGTCTGGGGTCCATGCCGTCAGTCCTCCGGGGCTTCGATGCGAATCTCCCGGGTGAGCTCCTGAGAGTTGCGGAAGAGCGCCAGAAATGGACTCCGCGTCTCCGCGGTCCTCAGAACGTCGAGAACCTCGTTCTCCGGGGCGCTGCTCTGAACCCGGACGACCCAGCGAATCGCCTCGTACCCCGGTGTGCCGTCTCCCACTCCGTACTCGGGCCGGGCGTCGTAGTCGGCCTGAACTTCCACCTCTAGGGAGTCGAAGTCGATGCCCCGCTCAGCCGCCCACATCGTATAGCCCACTGCGAGACAGCTCGCGAGAGCGGCACGCCCGTACACCCCGGGGTCCGGGCCTTCCGCACCTCCGCCGGCTTTTGCCGGCATGTCGGCCACGAAGCGCCAGGGCCCGTCCACGACATCGCAAGTCAATCCCTGCCGCACCGTGGCGCGGGTCCGGGCCGTGCCCCTTCCGACGGAGTCCATTCTGGACAGGGCGTTTCGGGCCCGCTTCAGGGCCGTTCGGATCGCTTCACCGGAGCCTGACCTCGTGGTCATGCGGACGGTCCCTCCTCGGACGGAAGCTCGGGGACTTGGCTGCTCGGGGCGAATCGCGGATACCCCAGCCACCGAGGAGGGTTCACGAGCGGCTCTGCTCGGCGTGATGCAGCGGTTCGCGCATGTCGGAAATGTCGTGCGCCCGGTCGTAGGCCCGTCGAAGGTCCTCCAGGTCGAGCTTGGTCATCCGCAGCATCGCCCACATCGCCCGTTGGGAGGCCGCGCACGTCGGATCGCCGATCAGTTCGTTCAGGCCTCTGGGAAGGATCTGCCAGGACACGCCGCATCGGTCCTTCAGCCACCCGCACCCCAGGGCCGTCTCGTCGCCCCCGGAAGAGAGGCGGTCCCAGTAGTGGTCTACCTCCGCCTGCGTGTCACAGATCACCTGGAGCGAGATCGCCTCGTTGAAGGTGAAGAGGTTGCCTCCGTTGAGGGCGGTAAAGGGCATGCCATCGAGCTCGAAGTCCACGGTCATGACCGATCCCTCGGGTCGTCCGTGGAGGTCGTGTCCCTCTTTTCCGTACCGGGTGATCCGGAGCACTCTGGAATTCGGAAAGATTCTCACGTAGAAGCGTGCGGCCTCTTCGGCCTCGTCGTCGAACCAGAGGGAAGGGGCGATTCTTGCTCGGTGGATCGCCATCGGGAGCTCCTGGTTCGGGCATGATGCTCGACTGGCGGGCGAACCTTTTGGGGTCCCGGGGGATATTCCCGAGTCGCCGCGGACCCGGGTCACGTCCGACGACAGCGGGTACCTGAGCAGTCGAATCCTCGCGGACCTCGCCCGGAGTCCGAATGGGGAACGGCTTCGAACTGGAGGACGACGGATGGCCGAAGGTCAGAAGAGCATGGTGTCGATCGTGGCAATCATCGCGATCATCATCCTGGTGGGACTCGCCGTTTACTTCGTGATGCAGGAGTCGAACGACACCATCGAGATCGACCTGGGAGCGGCTCCCCCTGCAGCGACGTTCGTCCTCTCGGGTCACTGACTCGAGGGCAGTCGGGTCACTGACCCATGACGATTCCCTCACGGCGAGGATCCGCGCCTCCGAATAGTCCGCCGTCGGGCGTTCGCTGAATCGCCTGAAGCCCGCTGGTCAGATTGGATTCGGCGACCTCGTGGCCCCTCGCCTCCAGCTCGTCGATCACGCTTCGCGGAAAGCGGTCGGCCTCGAGCACCGAAGGCCCGTTGTAGTTCGCGAAGTTCGGTAGGTCTATCGCCTCCTGAGCGTTCAGCTCCCAGGCAAGGATCCCGATCAACGCCTTTGCCGTGTAGTGGATGATCCCCGCTCCGCCCGGCGAACCGAGGCTGGCCACGAACGCCCCCGTACCGGCGTCGAAGACCAGGGTGGGCGCCATGCTCGAGCGAGGTCGCTTGCCCGCCTCCACTCGATTGGCGATGGGGAGACCGTCGTCGTCGACGGGCGTGAGCGAGAAGTCGGTGAGCTCGTTGTTCAGGTGGAAGCCGCCGGGCATTCCGGTGCCCCCGTCGGTCATCATCCGACTGCCGAATCCCGACTCGATGGTCGTCGTCATTGAGATTGCGTTGCCCTCGCGGTCGACCACGCTGACATGGCTCGTGCCGCGGTCCGGTTGAGCGGGATGCCTTCCATGAGCCAACGCTCTCTCTAGGGCAGGATCGCCCGGTACGGCCTCCCCCATGCTCTCGTCTCCGACAAGCGCCGCCCTCTCCCGCAGGTAGGCCGGGTCGAGCAGGTCTTCCCAGGAGTCACCGGGGGCAGGGATGAAGTCCGGATCCGCCACGAAGTGGTTCCGGTCCGCGAAGGCCAGCCGGGCGGCCTCCATGTAGTGGTGGAGCCACTCCGCGCCGGGGAGCCCGTCCGCGAGGGGAGGCGAAGGCGGGTTGGTCTCTTCGAGGATTCCGAGGATCTGTGCGATGGCGAGGTGGCCGGATGAGGGCGGGGGGAAGCCACAGAGCGTGAAGCTCCGCCAGGGCGAGCAGATGGGGGATACCCTGAATTCTTGGTCCGGATAGGCCCGGAGGTCCTCGATCGACATCGCCCCGGGCCTCTCGGGATGGTTCCGCACGCGGTGCACGATCGCTTCTGCAACCTCTCCGATGTAGAAGGTGGCGGATCCCTCGTCGGCGATCCTGCGCAGGATCTCGGCGAGGGCCGGGTTACGGAGCCGATGGCCCACGGGGAGCGCGTTCCCATTTTCGTCGTAGTAGAGGGCGCCGGCAATGTCGTCTTCCCTCAGGGTCTCATCGGAGTCGAGTTGGGCGTGGAGGCGCGGGCTGATGCGAAACCCCTCTTCCGCGAGGGCGATCGCGGGTTCGAAGAGCGCGCTCCACTCGAGCACGCCGTGGGCATGGTGCGCCGCCTCGAGCATCGCGACCGTGCCGGGCACCCCGACCGAGAGCCCGCTCCGCACCGCGTCTCCGAACGGAAGCGGTTCGCCTTCCTCGTCCAGGAAGAGATCCTCCCCGGCCGCCGAAGGTGCCCGTTCCCGCCCGTTGTAGGCCGTTACTTCGGTCCCGTCCCAGTGCATGAGGAACGCGCCGCCGCCGATCCCGCTGGATTGTGGTTCCACGAGCGTGAGCACCATCTGAACCGCGATGGCAGCGTCCACGGCCGACCCGCCGGCCTGGATCGTCTGGTACCCCGCGTCCGTCGCGAGCGGGTTCGCCGCAGCGACCGAGAACTCCGATGTGGCCCAGCCGGGCTTCTCCTGATACCCGGTCGCGATCTCGGGCTGCTCCGGGATGCGGTAGTCGATTGCCCCCTCGGGCGTCCGTGCCTCGCATCCGATGACGAGGAGTGCGGCTCCGATCAGAACCCAGCCCCTCATGTTCACGTGGGGAGCATTCACGGGCGAATTCTCCTTGTCTTCCGAACGTTGATCATCTGGTGGTCAGCTTCGAGGGCGCTCAAGGCGGACGAAGACGCCCCCGTCCTCGGACTTCGAGAGCGGGGGCGTCGCGGCCCCACCGTCACAGCGGGCCGATATCAGAGGGACCAGCCTCAGCGTGAAGGCCAGGCGGCTCCCTGATGTCGCGCGACCTGGCCGTCTCCCAGGTATACGAACTTGTGGATACGGCGACCCTGGTAGGTCTCGGTCACGTAGATGTTGCCCTGGGAATCGGTGGCGATGCTGTGAATCGCCTGGAATGTGCCCGGCTGGCGGCCGCCGGTGCCCAGGGTAGAGATCTCCTGGAGCGACTCACGCTCGATGATCCGGATGCGGGAGTTCTTCCCGTCGGCGAGATAGATCCAGCGCTGCTCGTCGTCGGGCGAGAAGGCGATCTCCCACACGGATCCGTCGCCCAGGGTCTCAGGCTCGTAGAATTCCTCCTGGATGAACTCTCCGTCCCTCGTGAAGACCTGGATCCGGTTGTTCGGCCGGTCGCAGACATAGATCAGGCCGTCGTTCGAGGGTTCCGCGCAGTGGACCGGGGTCCGGAACTGCGGCTGCGGATCCACGTCCGACGCCCACCCTGTGCCTACGGTTCGATCGTCGGTGTACTCGAAGTCGTCGTCCGGCTCGTTTCCGTACGCCCCCCAGAACCGGACGATCTCGCCGGAATCGACGTCGACCACCGCAACCCTCCGGTTCCCATAGCCGTCGGCGACATAGGCCTCGTTGTTTTCGTTGTCGAAAGCGACCTTTGCGACCCGGTAGAAGTGTTCGTAGCTCAGACTGTTCTGGTCCTGTTCGGGGGTGCCGAGCTGCCGGATGAACTCTCCGTCCCGAGAAAACTGCAGGATGTGCGAGTCGAGGCCGTTGCTCCCGATCCACACGTTGTCCATCGCATCGATTCCGAGCCCGTGGTTGGAGCCGGGCCAGATGTAATCCGCTCCCTCGACCGGTCCGCCAAAGGCGTTGGCGACGTTGCCTTCCGGATCGAACTCGATCACGGGAGGCGCTCCGACACAGCACTCGGCGAGGGGGGGGGTCTGCTCTGCTGCGCCCTCCGTCATGGCGTCGATTCCCTCGGGGCGATGGACCACGTAGACGTGGTCGCGCGAATCCACCGCGACCCCGATCACCGTACCCAGTACCCAGTTGTCAGGGAGTGGCTGGGGCCAGAAGGGATCCAACTCGAACATCGGCCCTTCCACAGTCTGGAGCGCGGCCCGCGCCTCGAGGGCGGCCTGGCCCACGCTGAGCGCCGCAATGGCAGCAACCAGCGCAGCACCGATTATCAACTTGCGCCGCATGGATCTCTTCTCCTCATCGTTGGTGGTTGGGGATCGCGACGGCTCGAAGAGCCGATTTCGCGCCCCGCTGAATCATTCGTTCTGGTTCCGCACGTCGGGTCGTCGGTCAAGGCTCGCGGTTCGGCCAAAGGGCGCCGAGGTGATCTGCGGTCAGGGGCCCCACGCCGGTGTGCACGAAACGTTGGACCCTGCGGCCCTGACCGTTCTCGGCCGTGAAGAGGTTGCCTTGCGAATCGGTGGCCACGCTGGCGAGGGCCATGAATGTGCCCGGTACGCGCCCGCCGATACCGAAGCTGGTCAGGCGCTCCAGGGAAGCGCGTTCCACGATGTGCACCCTCTCGTTCATCCCGTCGGCAACATAGAGGAACCTCTGTTGCCCATCCGTTGAAAACGCGATGTCCCAGACCGCGCCGTCGCCGAGTGTCTGGGGCGCGATGACCTGTTCCATGAGGAATGTGCCGTCGGTCTCGAACACCTGGATGCGGTTGTTGCCGCGGTCGCAGACGTAGACCATTCCGTCGTTCGAGAGCTCGGCGCAGGTGACGTCCCGGAACTGGTCGGCGGGAGCCGCCGCGGGATCGTAGGCCGGCAGGTCTCCATCCTCGGGCTCGTTGCCGTAGGCTCCCCAGGTTCGGAGGACCTCACCCGTATCCATGTCCAGCACCGCGACCCTGCGGTTCGCGTATCCGTCCGCCACGTAGACCTCACCCGCATCGGCGTCGAAAGAGAACCGCGCGGCGCCTCCAAAGCTGGTGGTGCTCTGGTTGCTCGGACTCTGACCGGGTTCACCGATCGTCATCAGGTGCTCTCCCGAGCGCGACATCTTGAGAATGTGGGTGTCCACGTTGCCCTCTTCATCCACTCCTCCACCGATCCAGAGATTCTCCTCCGGATCGATCGCGATCCCATGGGGCCGGTTCGGCCAGGGGTACCCTTCGTCGGGTCCGCCCCATTCGCTCATCAGCGTCCCGTCCGGCGCGTACTCGAGCACGGCCTGAGACGGCGTGCAGCAGGTCCCGGTCCCAGTCACCGTGTTGATCTCGTTGGCGGAGCTGAAGCCGTCCTGCCTGGTCAGGATGATGATGTGATCGTCGGGCGCGACCGTCACCCCGGAGACCGGTCCCAGGATGTAGGGATACTCGAGCGGCATTGGCCAGAGGGCGTCCACCTCGAAGGTTGGAACCTGATCGTCGCCCAACTCAGCGCAGCCCGCCGTGAGGAGGAGGAAGGCGGCCGCCCAGATGATCGGGTTCGTGCTTCCGAGCCGAGAAGGCGGGAGAGGCGTGCGACTTCCTCGACCGGCCATGCTCGGACTGTGCCTCTGGTGCATCGAAATGTCTCCTTGGGTTCCGCTGTGAGCTCTCTGCCGGGTGCCGCTGTCTGACCCGGGCCGGCCACGGTCGGCGGCATCCCCCCGACCCGCAGCCGGGACAATGGCATCGGATGCTCCCCGGTTGTCAGGAAGCATAGTAGGGGAGTGGTCGGCGTGCGTCCAGTAGCGCTCCGAGGAGCCCGGAATCGCGGGCAGACTCTGGGGATCGCACACTCGACGCGTTCCCAAGCGGGCGCGCTGTCGATCCGTAGCCGGGTACCCGGTGGGCATTCGCGTGGGAGGCTGGCGGCGCTTACGATGAGTGTGCGACCGGGGGGCGGGTCTGGGCGGACGAAGCACCGGCCACGAGGAGCAGCACGGGGGAATCATGAGAGCGGATCTCGATGCGGCGCGTGAAGTGGAGCATGCCGGATTCCATTACGAATCCTGCGCCGTTGCTTCGAATGGGCCATCTGCGCGCCAGGAACGCCCGCCCGGAGCACGCGAGCCCGAATTGCCGGCCAACCTCCTGGCCGCCGCGCTGGCTACGTGCGCTCTCGTGGTCGCCCCCCCAGTAGGAGCGGCTCAGCTGACGCACGACTACTCCGCGACCCACGGCGCCTTCATGGAGAACCTGGCAGCGCACTGCGGGCAGGCTTTCCCCGGCAATCAGGCCATCTCGGGAGGCGGGCCCAGGGACGACGACCACCTTCTCGTCCACTTCCGCCAGTGTGACGAGGACGAGATCTGGATTCCCTTCCACGCCGAGGACGACGAGATCGAAGGGGGGTGGGATCACTCCCGGACCTGGTTCGTCATGCAGGTGGGCGAGGGGTTGGAGTTGCGCCACGATCACCGGGAGAAGGACGGTTCGGAAAGCAGCCGGACCTGGTACGGCGGATTTTCCATCGGGGAGGGCACGGCCAACCGAATGGACTTTCACTCGCCCGAGCGGACGTGGAACGCCCGGGTCCCTGTGGGCTGGCGCATCGAGATCGAGCCCGGCGTAGTCTACCGCTACGGGACTACGTACAATGACGAATTCTCGTGGATGGTGGAGTTCGACCTGTCGAGACCGATACCCGAGGACGAGATCCCCGAGGTTTGGGGGCACGATCAACCTCCCACCCGGATCCCCGGACCCCCCTGATCGGGTCGGTGCGTCTCTGACCCGACCCGCGGAGTGGAGACCGGAGCCGCTTGCGGCGGAGCGGACCTCGAATGTGGCTCGTCATCATTTTGGCTTTCCACCTGGCGGGTGCGGGAAGCGCCCTTTCAGCGATCTTCACCGCGCGCACGTCACAGGGCGCCGTGGCCTGGTCTCTCGCGCTGCTTCTGGTTCCGTACGGAGCCGTTCCCGCATACTGGCTGCTTGGAGCTTCGCGCTTCCAGGGATACGTGAACGCCCGACGGCACGGAGCTTCCAGGCTGGACCGGGAGCTTCGATCGGTGGTGGAAGAGCTTCGCGATTGCCTCACGCGCCCGGAGGGGGATCGGGGCACAATACTGGTCGCCGAACGTCTGGCCCGGCTTCCTGTGCTCGGGGGAAACGCGTCTCGCCTCCTCCTCGACGGTGAAGAGACGTTTCGGGACATCTTTGCCGGGATCCGAGACGCTCGGCATTCAATCGTGGTCCAGTACTACATCATTCGAGACGACGATATCGGCCGGGAGCTCCAGAGCCTTCTGATCCAGAAAGCGCGGGCCGGGGTCGCCGTGCACCTTCTGTTTGACAAGATCGGCAGCCACGCACTTCCCGGCCGGTTCGTACGGGCACTCGAGGAGGCCGGAGTGAAGGTGAGCCCGTTCCGCTCGACTCGCATGGGACGGCCGACCCGGTTCCAGATCAACTTTCGCAATCATCGGAAGATCGTGGTTGCGGACGGGCGAGTGGGCTGGGTAGGAGGCCTGAACGTGGGGGACGAGTACCTCGGCCGAGATCCGGAGATCGGGCCCTGGAGGGACACCCATTTGCGGGTGGAGGGTCCGGCCGCGCTGGCTCTCCAGCTCGCGTTCGTGGAGGACTGGTACTGGGCCACGGGGAGCGTGCCCGACCTTGTCTGGGAGCCCGTTCGGGTGGGCGAAGAGTCGATCCTGGTCCTGCCTTCGGGACCTGCGGACGAAGTGGATACCGTAGGGCTGTTGATCCAGGCGGCATTCCATGGAGCGAAGCAGCGCATCTGGGTGGCGAGCCCCTACTTCGTCCCGGACGACGGTGTCCTGGAGGCGCTCAAGCTTGCCGCCTTCCGGGGCGTGGACGTCCGGGTGCTCATTCCGGAGCGATCGGATTCCAGGCTGGTGGATCTGGCGCGAGTGCCTGCGCTGGAAGAGCTCCTCCGACAGGATGTGCGAACGTTCTGTTATGCGAGCGGATTTCTCCACGCCAAGGTCATCCTCGTCGACGACCGGGTGGCGGGAGTCGGTACGGTGAACCTCGACTACCGCTCGATCCGCCTGAATTTCGAGATTACAGCGTTGGTCTTCGACGAGTCCACGATCGGCGAGGTTGCGGCATCATTCGAGGAGGACTTCCGCGGATCGACCGAGCTCACCCTGCAGGAGCTGAGCCGCAGGCGACTTCCTTCAAGAGTGGCTTCGCGCGTGGCCCATCTGTTCGCACCGGTGCTCTGAAGTCCGGGCCTTCCCGCGTGTTGTGCTGAGAGTCGGCGAAGCCCCCCGAACCGCGGGGAGCCTCGCCGGCGAGTCAACTTCTCGATCATGGGGTCAGGTAGCGGCAGCACCTCCCATGAACGAGAGAACGAGCATGACTACGAAGACGATCACGAAGAGGAAGAAGAGAAGCTGGGCGATGCTCGCTGCGGCCGACGCTGCGCCGCCGAACCCGAATGCGCCCGCGATGATCGCGACCACGAGGAAGATGAGGGCCCAAGTCAACATTTCGGTATGTCTCCTTCGCCGGCCGAGTTCCTGGTTGAATCTCCCGTGCCGGGTGACCGGATCCCCCACAGCGGGTGAGCGAAGCTTCGTGGAAGCCGACCCCGGAGGGGGTCCGCTCCTTCAAGCCGAGAGCGCCGGGAGTGCCGGGAATGCCGGGATGCGCACTCGCACGGTGTTTCCGTCGCTCGCGTCTCCAACGAGCTTCATCGAGCCGCCGCTCTGCGCGACCAGCAGAGCCGCCCCGGACAGTCCCAGACCCTGACCGACCTCGCTGAACGAGGGATCGAAGAGCAGGGCCGCTGCGGCGGGTGCCAGGCGGGGCCCGCTGTCCGACACCTCGATCTGAATCCAGGTCAGCGCGGGCCGTCCCTGTGCGGGAGGGGAAACCACGCGATCGATCCCAATGTGAACGACTCCTTCACGACCCACCGCTGCGCGAGCGTTGAGGACGAGGTCCACCAGGATCTCCCGGATCCGGCGGGTCTCGATTGCGGCAGAGCAGGGGTGCGTCGGAAGGTCGGCGCACATCAGAACCCCTGGAGGAAGAAGTCTCCCCAACGGCATCTGGCTCACCAACTCGCACAGGTCGGTCCCGGGAAAGTCATTCTTCGCAGTGCCTGGACGTAAGCCGGAGGTCCAGTTCATGTGAATGTTCATGATGGTTGCACTCCAGCGAAGGGACGTCGGTGCACCGCATTCTCGGGATGGTGTGAGTGTCGTGCAGGCACCGTGCCAGGGGTGTCCGCATCATTGGGAAACCACCGTTCCTCAAGCGTGGAAGGGGGTCCGGGCGTGCTCGGGTCGTGGAGCGTGCTGGCTTGGGCGAACCGAAAACTGGTCGCGGATCGGGAAAAAATTCCGCAATTCCGCGCCGCACTGAGGGGGGCGTCCTGTGAAGGGGGGGCTGGAGAGGGGCGTCCAGGACGGCCCGTCCCCTGATCAGGCGGTGTCGGAGTCTTCTCGGGTGGGGTTCGAGATTCCCGCTTCGGTGACGATCAGATCCATGGGCACGTCGTGCGGCTGAGGCCTCACCGTGGGCATTCTGGAGACAGAATAGCCGACGCCGATCGCGCGGGGGCGCGCGGAGGCCTCCGCTAGCGTCCGATCGAAGTAGCCCCCACCGTATCCAAGCCGGAATCCGACTGAATCGAAACCCACAACCGGAATCAGGAGAACGTCGGGCTGGACGGTCGGCATCGTGCTCGCGGGAGCGGGAAGGTTCCGGAGGTCCCGCACCAGGGGCTCTTCTCTCTTCCAGGCGCGAAAGACGAGGGCGCTTGCGGGCGTGTCGACTGCGGGTAGAGCGGCGATGGCGCCTGCTTCGGCCAGCCGATGCAGGAAGGGCCGGATGTCAGGCTCACCCCGAATCGGCCAGTATCCGGCGATCGTGAGGCCGCGGACCTCGGGCAGGACCTCCTGGAGGAGCGAGCGAATCTGGCGATCGTGCTCTGCGCGGACGGCCCCGGGTAGGGCGCCGCGCAGGTCGATCAGGCGTCTCCGCTCCCGGTCGCGCCAGGTAACCAGATGATCCTGCGACACATCGTCGATGTCGATTCTCCCGCACAGTGGGCCGAAGGTGTGCGCCGGAGCTTCCGGCGGCGTCGATCCTACCGCCGCCGCCGCCTCGGCGCAATCTCGATCGCGGCCGGAAGTCGGTGCCTCCGGTTTGACCTGGTTGGCCCGCCATGTCAGGATCCGAAGGTCGAGTTCCGAGGGAGCGGACTCGGATCCCGCAGTGCAGGCGAACCCATCCGGCAGTCGGAAGGCGTAGGCCCCGGGGGCTCATGGAAATCGGAATCTATAGCTTCGCCGAGACTCGCGTCGATCCGGAGACGGGCAGGCAGCAGGAAGCCGGCACCCGCATCCGGAACCTGATCGAGGAGATCGAGTTGGCCGATCAGGTCGGGCTCGACGTGTTCGGCGTGGGGGAGCACCATCGCCCAGACTATGCGGTCTCGGCGCCGGCGGTGGTTCTGGCGGCTGCGGCAGCTCGCACGCGGCGTATCCGGTTGACCAGCGCGGTGTCGGTGCTGGGCTCGGACGATCCAGTGCGGGTGTTCCAGGACTTCGCGCACCTGGATCTGATCTCTCGGGGCCGGGCGGAGATCATGGCGGGGCGGGGTTCGTTCGTGGAATCCTTTCCCCTCTTCGGATACGAGCTCACCGACTACGAGGACCTCTTCTCGGAGAAGCTCGATCTTCTCCTGAGGATTCGGGAAGAGGAGCGGATTCGGTGGTCCGGGCGGCATCGGGCTTCGATCGACGGCCTACCTGTGCTGCCCCGTCCCGAGCAGGATCCCCTTCCGGTGTGGGTCGCGGTGGGGGGCACGCCCGCTTCGGTGGTCCGAGCGGCCACTCTGGGGCTGCCCATGGCGCTCGCCATCATAGGAGGCGCACCGTCGCGCTTCAAGCCGATGGTGGAGCTTTACCGGGAAGCTGCGGAGAGGGCTGGACACGATCCTTCGACTCTCGCATTGAGCATCAATTCCCACGGCTTTCTCGCTCCGGACGCCGCGCAGGCGGTCGAACTCGCCTTCCCGCCTTTCGCGGAGGTGATGAACCGGATCGGGCGCGAACGAGGATGGCCACCGGTCTCTCGGGCCCGGTTCGAGGCCGAGACCGCGCTCGACGGAGCGCAGGTCGTGGGCGACCCGGAGCAGGTCGTCGAGAAGATTCTCCACCAACATGAGCTCTTCGGCCACGATCGCTTCCTTCTCCAGCTCTCGGTGGGCCCGATGCCGCACACTGACGTACTTCGGGCGATCGAGCTGCTCGGAACCAGCGTGGCGCCGTCCGTCCGTCGGGAGATCGGTGGACGGCCCTCCTGAGCTCCTGACGCAGTCCCCCGGCATCCCCTGGGAGAGGGGGATCTCGTTGCCTCCACCGTTTCGGGGTGACCCGCGGCGAGGCTTGTCCCCCCTGTCGGCCTGGCCTACACTGCCGGAGTGCGGCGAGTTCGCCGTCATGGGCGCTCCTGGTAGAGCGGGACAGCCGACTTCGCTTCGGACGGAACACAAGGAGGACGGGAGATGTGCGGAACGTTGTTCAACGGTGTCGGCGGCAATCTGCGGCGGGGTTCGCGAAGATGGCACTCGATCGCCTTCGCGACGGCCTTCCTCTTCGCCGCGTGCGGCGGCGAGGCGCCCGACGAAGCTGGAGCACCGGACACGTCGGAGGAGCGGATCATCGTATCGGGCGCTTCAGGTCAGTTGGGCGGTCTGGTCGTGGAGGAGCTGCTCGCGCTCGGGGTTGAGCCCTCCCAACTCATCCTGGTCAGTCGGACGCCCGAGGGTCTCGAAGAGTACGCCCAGGCCGGCGCCAGCACGCGCTACGGAGATTTCAGCGAGCCCGAATCCCTCCCGGCCGCCTACGAGGGGGGAACCCGAATGCTCCTCATCTCGATCAGCCCTGTGCCCGATCGGGTCGAGTGGCACCAGAGTGCAATTGATGCGGCGGTCCAGGCCGGTGTGCAGCATATCGTCTATACCTCCTCGGTCGACGTCGACAACCCCAGTACCACTTCCGCCTTCGATCATCGCAGCACCGAGGAGTACATCCGGGCGAGCGGGGTCGCCTGGACGATGCTTCGCAACCATCTCTATGCCAACGGCCTGGTGAACCAGGCGGCGAACATGTTGTCGGAGGGGAGCGTGGTCGTCCAACCCGACGAGGTACCCACCGCCTACGTCGCTCGTGAGGACTGTGCGGCGGCCGCGGCGAGCGTTCTCATCGGAAGCGGGCACGAGAATCGCGCGTACGACATCACGGGATCGGAGCTCGTGACCCGCTCGGATATTGCCCGGATCGCGAGCGACCTGACCGGCGCTTCGGTAGAGGTGGTGGAGGGGGAGGGCGGGGACGAGCAGGCGCCGGCCGGGGTGATGGCCGGCTTCGACTCCTACGAGGTGATGAGCGACGCGGTCAGGGAGCTGACCGGACGCGATCCGATTACCGTGGCCGAGCTCCTCGAGGCCCATCGCGACGTGCTTCTGGAGGCGGTGGAGGGCTGACGACCCTTGTCTGGGGCGAAGCGCAAGACGGCATCGCATTCTTCCTCGCGCCGAGGCGGACATTCCCGCCTCCTTTCTTGCGTAAGTCGTTGTCAAGCAATGGTATAGGCCATTGGTGGCGTATTGGCATGTCTGTTGCACTTGGGGTGCCCTGAAGTCGCCTCTAACCGAGGTCGGCTCGCTCTCCATCCTGGAGCGACACCGTGCCGATTCGTGCAGGAACCCGAGGAAACGGGGGATTCACGCTCATCGAAGTCCTGGTCAGCCTGGTCATCCTGAGCGTGGGCATGCTCGCGCTCGGTCAGCTCTTCTGGTTCGCCTCCAGGACGAGTAGTGACAGCTTCATGCGCACGATGGCGCACACGCAGGCGCTGGATATGGGCGAGCGGATGTGGCTCGATCTCAACGACCCGCTCGGCCAGGTGGACGCCTGGCAAGATTCCCACGCCGGCTCTGCAGCCGGATGGTCGGGGGAGGCGGCGTTCATCGAATCAGGAGAGCCCGGCCTCGTGCGGATCCGAATCCGATGGGAAGAGGCCGGAGCGCAGGACCCGATGGAGTACGAGTATCGGGTGCGCCTGCCCGTGATCCAACCATGAGGGACCCTGGCTGGGCGCTCGGCCGCCGGGGAGCCACCCTCATCGAGCTCATGGTCGTCCTCGTGGTCTCGGGCATTCTCATGACCGGCGCGTTATCGATTTTTCTGATCTTCGCACGCGTGGCCGAAGAGCAGGAGGCGGTGCGGGACGCACAGACGGAGCTGCATCGGTCGGTGGAACTCTTGTTGAACCTCGTCAGGAACGCAGCGGAGGTCCACGACTCGAGCAATGGATCACGACTCGCTCTGTCCGGCCCGAGAAGCGAGCCGCTGTGCGGCAGCGAGACTTGTTGGTTGGAGGCTTCGGGTCCGGGGCTCGTTGCCCGGCCGCCTGATGGGGAAAGCGGAGAGACGCGGCTGATCGCACCGGCGGTCACGGGTTTCGAGGTGACCTTCGGCCTGGACACCCTGGGGATCGGAACTGTCGACAGCTTTTCTTCGGAAGCCCCCGTCGAGCTCGCTCCGGACGTCCTGGCTGTGCGCCTCCGCCTCTTCGTCGACGCGAGATCCGGACGGGGACGCTTCCTGGGCGAAACGGAGGTGACCGCCGTGATTCGGGAGAAGGTGTTCGATCGTCTGGAGTTGGAAGGATGACCGCTCCACGTCGCACCTTCGAGAATGAGCGCGGATTCGTCCTTCCGCTCTTGCTGATCCTTCTCGTAGTCGCCACGATTGCGGGCGGTTCCGTGGCCGCAGTGGCCGTCCAGCAAGCGGACTATGCGGGTCGGCTCAACTCCTCGGTACGAGCGATCCAGGCGGCGGAGTCGGGGGCGGCGTTCGTCGTCAACGGGTTCTTGTCCGATCAACTCTCGTGGGTCGAAGACGGAGAGTATGCGGGGGCGGCGCTGGAGCAAGTCGGAGAGGGGCTTCCATCCGGGCCGGGCCTCGATCTCAACCACGCAGACGCTCGCTGGTGGGTCGACGCTGTCGACTTCGAAGGAAACGGCGTGTTGATCCGAATCGTGGGCGAAGATGCCTCGGGGAGGGTGCGCCGAGAACTCGAGGTGGAGTTCTCCCGAGGCGGACGATCCACGGCCTCGCCCTTCCAGTCGGCGGTCGTGGGGTGCAACGGCGTCGTGCTGAGGGGATCGGGACGGATCGATTCCTACGATTCCCGGGATGGACCCTATCTGTCCGGGCAGGCCAGCTCGGATGCGAGGGTCACGACGTTGTCGGGTGACGTTTCCCTCCCCGGAAACACTCTCGTGAAGGGTGACCTCCACGTCGGAGGGAACCTGACGATGAGCGGGAGCGCAACCGTGGAGGGATCCATGATGGCCACCGGCGACATCACTTTTTCGGGGAATCCGACGTGTCCAGCAAATCCGGTGTTGGCCGGTGGAGCTGTGCAGACGCCCGGTACGTGGTGGTGCCCCGGGGCCGAGTTGGAGCCGGGGGCCGACGTGCCCGCTCCTCACGGGACCTGTGATCCCTTGAACGTGAACGACTTCGTGGATGGCACGCTAGAAGGAGCTCGGCCCGGGGGGCCGGGGGACTTCGAGAACGGCAACTACTCGGGTTGGCGACCCTCCCCCGTCAACTTCGAGGAAGATGTCGCCTTCAGCCCTTCCTTCTCATCCGGCGCGACGAATCAAATCAACTTCGCGTCGGACGGAGTCGGAGAGGTCTTCGTGAACGGCAACTTCTCGATGGGCGGTAGCTCGATCGTGAGAATACAGGCGCCCTCCACTCCCGGAGAGGGCGTTCCGGTGCGACTGTTCGTGGACGGCGACATGACGCTTGGGGGCGGTTCGCAGCTGATCATCGAGCCGGGCGCCGCACTCGAGGTGTACGTGACCGGGCGCGTCAACCTGGGAGGAGGCCTCGTGAACCAAAACGCCGCTCCGACCATGACGATTGTGGAAGGGGGTTCACCCGTGGTCATTCCGACCTTCTCGATATTCTCCTCCTTCGCCGGGCACGACGGTGTCCGGATCGGTGGAAGTACCCAGATCTACGCGTCCGTGTACGCGCCCCGCACGGACGTTTCCGTGATCGGTTCGGGGGGATTGTACGGCGCGGTTCGAGGTAGCTCCGTCGACGTGACCGGAGCGGGCGGAATCCACTACGACGAAGCGCTGGGCGAAGGGCGAACCGGGGTGGTCACGGAGGGAGGAAGCGCTCGAGTGACTCGTTGGCGAGAGGTCCTGTAGAAGGCCGTGGACCAAGGCCCGCAAGACCTATTCACTGCGGAGATCACTCGACGTACACGACGTCCACTTCCTCCAGGTACGCCTCGAGCTCCTCCAGGAGTTCCCGGAGCGACGAGCTGTCCTTCGCTCGGGCACACGCCTCGATCCGGCCGCCGATCTCGGTGAGCTCCTGAAAGCCGTATCCGCCACCGGTCCCCTTCATCGAGTGACCCACCGAGCCCACGGTGTCCAGGTCGCCCCGCTCGAGCGCCTCCCGAAGGCGGATGACGTCGGCTCGCCGGTTCTCCAGGTAACGCGGAATCAGGGGGGCGAGCTCTGATGGCACCTCGGCCCGGGTGGGCGTGCCCGGGCCGAGGCCGGAGGCGTGTTCCCCGGTCATGGGAGGCTCTCGCTCGGGGAGGGCGGCTGAATGCCCTTGGTCGCCAGGACTTTCTTGACCCGCAGGAGGAGCACGTCCCGGGAGATGGGTTTTCGCATGAAGTCCGCGGCGCCCAGCGAGAGCACTTTGGCTTCGAGCCCGTCGTCGGTGGCGCCGGTCAGAAAGATGGCCGGCACGTCGACACCCTTGTTCGTGATCATCTCCATGAGCTTCACACCGTCGAGGTTCGGCATTCGGATGTCGGAGAGGATCAGGTCGATCGGTGTTCGGGCGAGCTCCATCATCCCCTCCAGGCCGTCGTACGCCGAGACCATCCGGTAGCCCGCCCCGGTGAGAAAGACCTCGACCAGCGCATGGAAGTCGGGGTCATCGTCCACCAGAAGGATCATCGGCGCGACCTCCTCCTCGGGCGACGCCGATTCGGACGACGCGGGGGGCTCCGCAGGCAGGTCTTTCAGGTGCAGCTCCTCGATCAGGATCTGCTCGTACGCCTCCCGGACCGGGATGGATTGCGAGCGGATCCGGTCGAGGACGTGGTGGCCGATGAGGTAGCGGCCGGACCGGGCAAGGTGGGTGCGGATCTTCGCAACCGGCTCCCCCTTCTGAATCATTTGCGCGATCGTCTGGTCGACTCGAATGACTTCGCATACGGCCTGCCGGCCCGAATAGCCGGTTTCCCGGCACGCCGGACAGCCAACGGCCCGAGCCACCACCTGCGGAACATCGTCCGTGAAAGCTTCGAGGAGGCGTCGCTCTTCTGCGGTGATCTCCCCAATCTCTCGGCACGATGTGCACAGGGATCTCAAAAGCTTCTGGGCGACGATTCCCGAAATGGCCTCCGACATGGCACTGCGATCGACGCCCAGCCGCTCCAGTCGAAAGATGGCGGTGGTCGCATTCGATGAATGGAGGCTCGAGATCGTCAGGTGGCCCGAGCTCGAGAAATCAAGCAAGGCCAGAGCCGAGAAGCGATCGCGCACTTCACCCAGGAACAGG
Organism: Gemmatimonadota bacterium; assembly: GCA_007125845.1. Classification (GTDB taxonomy): domain Bacteria; phylum Gemmatimonadota; class Gemmatimonadetes; order Longimicrobiales; family Gaopeijiaceae; genus SLCK01. The sequence continues at coordinate 43,815 of SLCK01000014.1, read as the reverse complement.
ATATCGGGGTCCTGCCTCATCGCCGAGCGCAGCAGCGACTCGAAGGTGATTCCCGCCCGCTCCTGGACCTGCTGCTGGTTGGCGTGAGGAATCCGATACTCGACCGGGTCCTCGACCGACATGATGCTGCGACTTTCCCCGTCGACCGTGCTGAGGAGGGTGAAGATGGTCGTGGACTTGCCCGAGCCGGTCGGTCCCACGACGAGGATCGTTCCCTGTCGCTGCCCCGCCATCTCGCGCAGGTCGGCCGCTTGATCCTCCGTGAAACCGAGATCTTCCAGGGGGATCGGTTCGACGTGGGGTTCGAGGATTCTGACGACGAGCGTCTCTCCGTCGGTGGTCGCGCTGGTGGCCAAGCGCAGCTTGAACCGACGACCGTCAAAGCTTGCTTCCACAGAGCCGTCCTGCGGCTTGCGTCGCTCCGCGATGTTCATGCCCGCAGAGACCTTGAGTCGCGAAATGACCCTTGTGCCCGTTTCCCGGTCGATCATGCGGATGTCGTGCATCTCCCCGTCGATCCGGTACCGGACCAGCGTTCCGCGTTCTTTTGGCTCGAAGTGGACGTCGCTGGCCTTCTCCCGCACGGCTCCCCGCATGATCTCGTTCCCGATCGCGGCGGCGGACGCCCTTTCTGACTGCCCCTCGTGTTCGCTGGCGGTCGACTCGGCCGACTCAAGGGAGAGGACTTCCGATTTCGTAAGGTCGTGTTGGAGGATTTCGTCATCCCCCCGGCGAGTAGCCGTGAGAATGGTCTCCGGCTCGGCCAGGGCGACGTCCGGCGCCGCACCCCTCCACAGCGTCCTTTCGAGCGTGTCGATGAGTGCCCAGTCGAAGGGGTTGGAGAGGACGACCCGGCCATCAGTGAGGGGAGCTACGAGGTTCGCCTCGCAGAACTCGCGCGAGAGCGCACTTCCAAGAAGCTCCTCGGCATGGAGCCGCTCGAGGTAAGGGAGCTCCAGAAATCGAGCGAGGTATCGGCAGATCTGGTCGTCGGGAAGGTGCAGGATACGACCGAGCTCGTAGAGCTGCGTGGGCCCCACGGTCTGGGCTTCTCCGATCACGTCGGGGTCGGGAGAGCGACGCTCGACGAGATCACGCTTGAAGGCGCTGAACGTCTCCGGAAGGAGCCAGCTCTCGCGTCGGACAGGAGTTCGGCTCATGCGTCTGCCTGCCCCGGCTTCGGGTTTGCCCGATATCGCTCGACGATCGAGATCAGCTCGTCCTTCCGGATCGGCTTGGTCAGGTGATCGTCGCAGCCGGCCTCCCGTGTCAATCGGCGCTCCTCCTCCAGAGCGTGGGCCGTGAGAGCCAGTATCGGCACGCGCCCCCGGTCATTGGCCTTCTCCAGGCTGCGGATCTCTCGGGTGGCCCGATAGCCGTCCAGCACTGGCATCTGGATGTCCATGAGAATCAGGTCGAACGTGCGGCCGCTTCGGACTGCCTCCACGGCCTCCTTCCCGTTCTCGACCATGACCAGCTCCACGTTCGCATCCTTCAGGAACAGCTCGATCAGGAGTCGATTGTCATCCACGTCCTCTGCCAGCAAGACGCGCATGGGAGTCGAGGCGCCTGATGCCGGCTCGGGTCGAGTCGTCGGCTCCGTTCGTGGCGCAGCCTCCTGTGCGGCGTTGCTCTCGGCGCCGCTTTGTGCTCGCGACAGTGCCCGGGCGAGGGCTTTTCGCTGGACCGGCTTGACCATGTACCTGTGGATGTTGAGCTCCTTGGCCCGAGCGATGTCTCCCCGTCGGTCGAGAGACGTCAGCATGAGCACCGTGACGCCTGTGCCGCGATGCTCCCGGTCGATGACCTCCGCTACCTCGAATCCGTCCATCCCCGGCATCTGCCCGTCGAGGAGGACGAAGTCGAAAGTTTTCCCCTCCCTCTTTGCCCGGCGAAGGAGCGCGAGAGCCTCGATTCCGCCTCCCGCTTCCACGACTTCGCTGCCCCATCCCATGAGGATCTCGCTCAGGATCAACCGGTTCACCGCGTGGTCGTCCACCACCAGGCAGAGGCTGCCCTTGAGATTGACCGACTCGACCTCCTCGACCTTTCTGCGAGCCTCATCATGGGCAGGCATCGCGAGGACGAAGCGGAAGGAGCTCCCCTGGCCGACAATGCTCTCGAGCTGGAGCTCGCCGCCCATCAGCTTCACCAAGCGTGAGGCGATGGTGAGACCGAGTCCCGACCCCCCGTGCTCCCTCGTCGTCGAGCCGTCTGCCTGGGTGAACGGAAGGAAGACCTCGGCCTGTTGGTCTTCAGGAATGCCGCCGCCCGTGTCGGAGACCACAAACTCGAGCAGATGCACGATTCCCTCCGGCGTGGCCCTGCTCCGGTTCGCCGCGCTCAGCTCCAGAGATACCTCACCACTGTCGGTGAACTTCACCGCGTTCCCGACCAGGTTGGTCAGCACCTGCCGGAGTCGATTCTCGTCTCCCCGCACGGCCGTCGGCAGCTCCGGCGGAACTCGCACGATCAGCTCAAGCCCCTTCTTGTGGGCCTGAACCGCCAGGACTTCGGCGACACTGTTCAGGAGGTCGTCCAGGTGCAGCGGCTCGTCCTCCAACTCCAGACTGCCAGATTCCACCCTCGAGAGGTCGAGGATGTCGTTGATCAGCTCGAGAAGATTCTCACCGGCGGAGCGGAAGATCTCAACGTAGCGCCTCTGCTCTTCGGTGAGATCGGTCTCGGCCAGGAGGTTCGCCATTCCCATGATCGCGTTCATGGGTGTGCGGATCTCGTGACTGGTGTTGGCCAGAAACTGAGTCTTGGCAACGTTGGCGGACTCGGCCATCCGCTTGGCCTCCTGCAGGTCCAGCTCCCGCGCCTTGCGAGCGGAGATGTCCCGGTAGCTCGCGTACGTCCCGATCCGAAAGTCGTCCAGGAAGATGGGTTGGGCGAGGATGGAGACGTGGATGAGATTTCCGCTAGCGTCCTGGCGGATCACGTCCTGCCGCACGCGCTCGTGATTGCTCTCATCGAGCCGTCTCGTGAGATCCTTGGCCACCTTCTTGTGCTCCGAAGGAGCGAGCAAGTCGTCGATGTTGCGGTCCTGGCAGTCGGCCAAGGAATAGCCGAACAGTCTCTCGAACTCCCGGTTCACTTTGAGGATCCGCCCCCCGTGTGCGAGCAAGCAGATCGCATCGGGAGCCGCCTCGAAGAGGGCCTCGACGAATACGGGACCCAGCTCCATGGCCTCTTCGATGCCGGCTGCGGCGCCAGCACGGCAAAGCGTGTCATGGAGCGACCCCCGATCCGGTTGGTCAGGTGGGTCACTCCCACGGAATGGGGGCAATGAATTATCCTCCCGACCGATCTGTGCTCATCTCGACCGTCCTTGAGCGCGGTTGCGAAACTCCGCAATCTCGATACTCTGGGGATCGCCCGTGGGGCGCATGCGGGCTCGAGTCTGGGGATGTGTCTTCGCTGGGAACCACCCCGGGCGCGAGCCCGAACGGATTCCGTCGAAAAATAGGAGATGGGCTCCGGGGACGCCAGTTGCGGGGTTGGGAGGCGGTGCGGACCAGGGCTCGGCACCCTTGCCGTTTCCGGGGCCGTGACCTATGACGTGAGCGTTGTGGACCCGTAGCCTGAGATCGATCACGGGGCGCGCACACCATTTTGCGTTGTCGGTCGAGTCGACGAGGAGCTCGCCAGGATGACCGGACTGAAGTACAACTCCCACTCTGAACCATGACGGACGCGCATTCGGAAGGGTCGCTGGCCTCGACCCGGTCCAAGTTGGGCCTTGCGCTGGCAGGTGGCGGATTCCGGGCCTCGCTCTTTCACCTCGGCGTGCTCCGGCGCCTGGCCGAGCTGGACCTCCTGCGGCGGATCGAGCACCTGAGCACGGTATCCGGAGGGTCCATCGTCGGGGCGCTGTACGTTCTCCTCCTGAAGCGGGAGCTCGAGCGTTCTCCCGATGGTCGCCTGACCCGGGAGGAGTATGTCGAGATCGTTCGTGAGCTCGAGCAGGTGCTGGTGCGCGGTGTGAGGCGCAACCTGCGCACGCTCCTCCTGGTCAACCCGCTCGGCACCCTCAGGGTGCTCCTTACGGGAGATTCCCTTGCGCGCCGGATGTCGCGTCTCTATGAGCGCCATCTCTTCGAGGCTGTGGCCCAGGACCTCGAGGGGTACCGGGAGCGCCCGCTCCTCGAGCGGTGGCTTCGGCCGGGGCGGATCGCCCTCACGGACCTGCGGATCCGACCGGGAGGACGTCTTCCGGATAGGGAGTTCTCAGCCTACAACCGGGACCAGTTGGATTCGGGGGGGTCGGTGCTCACGGCGCTCGTGCTGAATGCCACTTCTCTGAACTCGGGCACCCGCTTCTGGTTCTCGGCCGGAGAGGTGGGCGACTGGCAGCTCGGGGCCTTCCGGGCCGACGAGATCTCGAGAATCCTGGCTAGAAAGCGGCTCCTGCACGATCTGGCCGAGGAGGATGTCGAAGAGCTCGCCCTGGGGGGGGATACCGAAGAGGGAGACATTCCCGGATCGGACGACGATCATCGCACCGCGTCTCTCGCGCTGTGGTGGCGCCGCGGGGGAAGCGACGTTGAGGAGCTCCCGGCCGGTTGGGAGGCGCTCTTCGAGGTCCAGGGGTTCCCGGGCAGGCTGCCCTCGGTTGAGCTCGGCGCTCTCCGTCCGGTGAAGGTGGAGGCATGGTGTATTCGGGAGCTCTCGGGCTCGGACCGAGTCATCCGGGACGAGGACGTCGCAATTCACCGGGCACGCTTCCACCAGCTTCTGGCCGACCTTGACCGAGACCTGGTCCGTTCCCTGAGAGCGGCGACGGAGGCATCGCCGGAGCTGGAGCTCCTTCTCGTGGAGTTCATCCTCGAGCTCTACTGGCTGAGAACGGGAGAGCGGGCATCGCCCGACCTCGAGAAGGACTGGGGGCGGCTCACGGTCGCGGAGGCGGTCGGCGCCTCCGCGTGCTTTCCGCCGGTATTTCCTCCGATGGTCATTCACGGTCTCTACGAAGACGCCTTCGTGTCGCGCCTGTCCCTGACCGACGGAGGCGTCTTCGACAACATGGGAATCACGGCGCTGCTCGATGAGGGGTGCACGCAGATCATCGCGAGCGACACGGGAGGGCTCTTCCGCGAGGAGCAGGCCGCTCCCGCCGATCACGTGAGTCTGGTCCTGCGGGTGCCCGAGATTCTGAGGGGCGCGCTCGCGGGGCTCCAGCGACTGTATGTCCGGGAACGCCGGCGTCTCTCGCAGGCGGTCGAGCGATCCCAGCCCGACGGACGGCTCGCCGACTTCTGTGAAGTCCGTCGGTTGGACGGGCTGGCGTATTTTCATATCCAGTCGCCTCCGATCGCGGTTCGCTCCGGGCCGGATCCAATCGAGCTCCCGACGCGTCCTCGGGACGTCGCCTCTCTGCGCACCGACCTCGACGGTTTCGGGGAGATCGAGGTTCGTGCGCTCGTGAACCACGGGTACGCCACCGCGGACAGGTACGTACGGGAACACTTGAGTGCGATGCTGCCCCCCGAGGCCGCGCGTGTGCCGCCATCCCCGCCGGCAACTCCCGTGGGCGGTGACCGCGTGGATGAGATTCTCCTGGCAGGGCGAGCCCGCTTCTTTCGCACCTTGAGGCTTCGCGAGCCCGTTTCCCTGCTTCTGGCGGCGGCGGCCCTCCTCTTTCCCCCGATCCTGATTCTCGGCTCGGGACTCACCCTTGCCGACGTGGGCGCGGCCATAGCGGCCGCTGTGGGATGGTGGATGGAGATCCTCCTCGTGCCGCTCCCCGAACCAATGGAGGGGCTGGTGCGCACCTTCGGACGGGACGTCCTTCCCGAAATTCCGCAGAGCGCTCCCTTCCTCGCGGGGGTGCTCGTCGCCGCAGTGGGTGCGGTGTTGTGGTCGGCATCGCGTTCGCCGCTGCGCGAGAGCGCGCCCGATGTGACGAAGGTGAAGGGGCTTCGGAGACGTCGTCGGGTCGCCGAATTCCTGCGAAGCTCGAAGTGGAATGTGCTCTGGCTGGTGGCCGCCCTGCCCCTCCTGCTCTCATTTGCCGCTTCGGCCGTCGCTGCCGTCGGATGGATGGTGTCCCGGTATCTCTTTCTTCGTGTGGCGAGGATCCGAGCCGACGACGAAAGGGGCGGAGGAGACACTGGGCGATGACGTCGTCGGCTCTCCCGCGATCAGGGCACGGGAGGGGTTCGGTCAGGAGCGTTCCGGCTGCGTGACTCTCCGAGCCACCTTCACGGCCTCGGCCACGACCTCGGATTCATCGCAGACCTCGATCCGCCCTTCGTGCATCAGGACCCGACCGCCGCAGATCGTGGTCCGGACGCACCGACCGGAGGCGGCGTAGACCAGGGTGGAGATCGGATCGTGAACCGGCTGCGTGCCGGGAGAGGAGAAGTCCGCGAGGACGAGGTCGGCCGGCTCGCCGGGAGCCAGCGTTCCCGAAGCGGATTCGAACAAGCCTGCCGGATTCGAGGTGGCGAGTGCGAGGGCTTCCTCCGCCGGCAGGACGGTCGCGTCGGCCTCCCGGTGCTTCTGGACCAGCGCCGCCATCTTCATCTCTTCGACGAGATCGAGGTTGTTGTTCGACGCGGCACCGTCCGTGCCCAGGCAGACTCTCACCCCCGCCCTCCTGGCGGCCGCGTAGGGGAAGATGCCGCCCGTCGCGAGCTTGAGGTTGGCGGTCGGATTGGTGACGATGGTCGCGCCCGCCTCTCCGAAGAGCTCGAGCTCCGAGTCATCCAGAAACTGTCCATGGGCGGCCACGAGATGGGGGCCCAGGAGGCCCGTGCGCTGAAGGTGAATGGCAGGGCGGCAACCGTTCGCCTCCAGACAGGTACGCACCTCGTCCTCCGTCTCGGACAGATGGATGTGAACGAGGAGGTCGTGCTTCCGGGCCAGCTCTCCCACCCGCTCGAGCACGTGAGGCGGCACCATATATATGGAGTGGGGGGCGAGCGCCACCTTGACTCGCCCAGTTCTTGGGGCGTTCCGGGCAAGGTGCTCCAGCTCCTCCTGTTGGGCTTCGAGGGCCTCAGGGTCGCCCAGGTCGAGAAGGATTCCCCCCAGCACGGCTCGCACCCCGAGCTCCTGCACCGCGCGCTCTATGGCATCCCGGTGCCAGTACATCTCGTTGAAGAAGGTGGTCCCCGACCGGATCATCTCGACGATGCCCAGGCGCGCGCCGTGGTAGACGTCCTCGGCGGTGAGGCGCGCTTCGGCGGGCCAGATCCGGGTCCGCAGCCAGTCCATCAAGGGCATGTCGTCGCCATAGCCCCGGAAGAGCACCATCGCGACGTGGGTGTGCGCGTTTCGAAATGAGGGAAACGCGTGGAGGCCTCGGGCATCCAGCACGCGGTCTACGTCGGAGTCGGTCCCCCGAGGGGTGTCCGGGACCGGGTCGGGCCCTGGGATCGCCGGCGCGATTTCCCGGCGGGGGTGTTCTTCGGCGCTGTCTCGGATCCAGGAGATCTTTCCCTCCTCGAGCAGGAGGGAACAAGGTTTCCCGTCGAGGAGGGCATCCTTGACGAGGATTCTCACGGGGGCCTCCGGGCGCGAGGATCGGCAGAGTCGGCAAACAGGTATACCCGCCCGGTGGAGGAACCGTCAAGCCGGGTTCCAGGCCGGATCCCCGCACCCCGGGCGAGGCGCGGTCCGGCAGGGGGTCTCTGGACCTCGTCTCCCCTGCCCGGTAGAGTTCACCGATCTTCGAGCTCCCCAGCGCGACTTTCGTGGAGGCCATGACCCTGAATCCCGAGCCGCCGTCCCTCGACTCTCGGGGCCCCTCCCCCGCCCGCGGGATCGGTGGTTGGGTGGGAATCCACCTGAGGGGGATGGCGATGGGTGCGGCCGAGCTCGTTCCGGGAGTCTCGGGGGGCACGATCGCCTTCATCACGGGGATCTACCTGGAACTGGTGCGGTCGATCCGGGGGTTGGAGTGGAGCCTCGTGCGCCTGGCGGTAGGCGGTCGGCCGCTCGAGGCGTGGCGGCGGGGGAATCTGGGATTCCTGGCGATGCTGGGAGTCGGTATGCTCACCAGCTTCGTACTCTTCGCCTCGATGCTCGCCTGGTTGCTCGAGCACCGGGAGGTCCAGATCTGGGCCTTCTTCTTCGGACTCATCGTGGCGTCGGTCCCATTCGTCGGTCGTCATGTTCGCCCCTGGAGCGGTTCGCGTATCGGGGTGGCCGCCGCTGGGATCGGGATTGGCCTCGTGCTGGCCAGCGTCCAACCGCTGCCGGCACCCGAACACTGGCTTTCCACCTTCCTTGCCGCGGCCGTGGCCATCTGCGCCTGGATCCTGCCCGGCCTCTCGGGCAGCTTCCTTCTCCTCCTTCTGGGTAAGTACGAGCAGCTCGTGCGTGCCGTGAGCGAGTTGCATCTGCCCTTCCTCGTGGCCTTTGCCATGGGATGCACCGTGGGAATTATTGCCTTTTCCCGGGTTCTCACGTGGCTCATCCGGACCCGATATCACGCGACGCTTGCGTTTCTCTGCGGCCTCATGGTGGGGTCCCTCCAGAAGCTGTGGCCGTGGCGGGAGATCATGAGCACCTACGTCGACTCCAGCGGGGCGACTCTGCCCCTCGTGACTCGTCCGATCTCACCCGGACGGTGGGAGGCCCTGACCGGGACGAATGCCGCCGTACCCGAGGCTCTGGCGGCGGGGGTTGGTGCCGTCCTGCTTGTCGCCGCCCTCGCCTGGCTTTCGCGGCGACGTGGAGTCGAGCCGGATCCCTCCTGAGCGGGTCTGAGCTCCGGCGGGGGGCACCCGCACCTGGGGCCGCTTGGCGTGTATCAGCTATCTTGCGGGTCGCCGGATAGCTCGGCCGCCGTTCCTGCGGCCGGCATGCGGGAATTTTTCAGTTCCGTGAGGGACGGACTCCATTAGCTTGGAGGAAGGTGTTGGCTTCCGACATGTGGACGCTCTGTGCGGTGGTGCTCGGGCTGCTCCGGGTGCAGGACGCCCCGGCCGAGGGGGGCGGGGGGTGGCTCTCTCTGGACATGGTGCGGGAGGCCCCTGTTGCGGTAGGGGTGGGGGCGCTCGTTGTGGTCGGGGTGCTCGGGCTCGGTCTCTGGTTCGGAGTCAGGGCCCTTCGGCGTCGGCATGATGAGGAGCAGAGGCCCAGGTTTCTCTTCAACGACGCAGATGGGCCGCGAGTGCCTTCCTCCGGACCGGGCTTCACGGCTGGCCCGGATCATGCAGGCGGTTCAGAGGTGTCGGAAGGGGCTGTTACGCTCGAGGATCCGCATTCTAGGGAGGAGGCGTTCGCGTCCTCGGGGACGCGGGGACGTGGGGACGACGAACGGGGCCGCATGCTCCGGGACGATCCCCCGGCGGTGCGTACGGCGCCGCCGGCCGCGACACCGGATGCGTCACCGGACGATGCGACCGACGATGACCGGACCCTCCACCTCCTCCCGGGTCGCCTGGAAGCGGTCTCCGGGTATCCGGATCGGGAAGTGCGCTTCGTTCGGGGCCCTGGGAGGGCACGATTCACCTTCGGGCGGAGCCGGGGTCCGGAGCATGAGCACATCAGGATTCTCGCTCCCACGGTGAGCCGAATGCATGCGTACATGGAATACGTCGGCGGCGAGTGGCGGGTCGGGAATCTTTCCTCGACAAACGGTCTCGTCGTGGACGGTGAGCTATTGGAGGGCGACGAGGAGAGCCGGGGCCTCAGCGACGGGTCGCGGATCGAGATGGGAGAGGTCGTGTTCATCTTTCGGGAGCGGTAACCGATGGCGCGACCTCTCCTGCGACACGGAGCCCACACCGAGGCGGGGCGACGGCCTAGCAACCAGGATGCGGTGACGGTCGAGTCCTTTCCGGACGGCCGGGTTCTCCTGGCCCTCGCGGACGGAATGGGGGGACACCGAGCAGGCGAGCAGGCGAGCGCGTGCGCTCTCGCGAAACTGGTCGAGGAGCTTCGGGCGGGCGCCTCGTTGGAAGATGCGTTCCGCGCGGCGAACCGGGCCGTGTACGACGCGGCCCAGGAGAATCCAGAATGGGAGGGAATGGGAACGACGTTGATCGGCCTGCTAGTAGAGGACGGAGGCTATCAGATCGCAAATGTGGGTGACAGCCGGGCCTATCACGTCGTGAAGCGAACTGTGACGCGTCTCACTGCGGATCACTCCGTCCTGGAGGAGGCCCGTCGCACCGGACCTGAAGCCGTTCGTGAGGTAGAAGGAACACGCTGGCGCCACGCCCTCACGAGGGCGGTGGGTACCGAGCCGGAGGTAGAGGTGGACCGCTTCGGGCCCTTCCCGGTCGAGGAGGCGCACACCGTTCTCCTCTGCAGTGACGGCCTGTACCAGGTGGTCTCCGAGGAGGCGCTGGCGGAGGACCTGGAGACTTCCGCCGCCGACCTGGACGCGTCGGCTCGTGGGCTCGTCGAGCGGGCCTTCGAAAACGGGAGCACGGACAACATCAGCGTGGTGTTGGGTGCGTTCGATCCGGCGGGTGTCCCTGTTTCGTCGCGGGTCGAAGGCTCGACGGACTCGGGCCCGCGTGCTCGGAACTCCGAGACACCTCGTGCGGCTGTGACGACTCCGGCGTCCGCGGAGACCGTGGCTGCACCCCTCCTCGGTTTCGACGACTCGGCGAGGTCGAGAAGACGCGGCCGGCGAAGCCGGCTGCGGAGCTGGCTCAGGCAGTACGATACGGCGCTCGCGGTAGCGATCTTCATGGTCGTCTCCGGGCTACTCCTCTGGTTTCTCTGATAGGGTCGGTCTATGGAGAAATCGAGCAGACCTAAGGACTCGTCCGGTGAGGCTCGAGGGATCCCTCGAGTGCCGGAGTTGGAGGGCCAGTACGAGCTGATTCGCGAGCTGGGGCGAGGCGGTACGGCCATCGTGTATCTCGCGCGTGAGCTCGGGAGCGGGGGCGAAGTCGCCGTCAAGCTGATCCGACCCGGGTTCTCGAGTGACTCTGAAGCAGTGGCGAGGCTGGCCCGGGAGGCCACGCTCGTCGCCAAGCTTCGGCACCCCAACATCGTCTCGCTGCTCGCGACCCGACACCTTCGGGACGGCAGCCTCGCCCTCATCATGCAGTACGTCCCTGGGATCACTCTCAAGGAGGCGATTCAACGGAGCGGAGCGGCTCCTTTGACAGTGGTGCGGAGCGTGCTGCGAGACGTCGGGTCCGCTCTCGCCTATGCGCACGAAGAGCATGGGATCATCCACCGCGACCTGAAGCCGCAGAACATCTATCTCGATGTCGACAAGGCCGCTGCCCTCCTCTCGGACTTCGGGATCGCTCGAGCTTCCGGTGAGAGCAATGACATCACTCTCGCTGGGGCCACGGTCGGTACGCCGGCCTACATGTCTCCGGAGCAGGTGGACGGCCGCGAGCTCGACGGCCGCAGCGACCTCTACAGCCTCGGGATGGTCAGCTACCAGATGCTCACGGGTCGCCCCCCGTGGGAGGGCCATAACCTCTACGCGATCGTCTACAAGCAGAAGCACGAGTCCTTGCCGCCGTTGACCGAGCTCAGGCCTGACCTGAGGCCGGACTTGCGGGTGGTCATCGAGGGTCTCCTCGAGAAAGCTCCCGAGGACCGCTGGTCGAGCGCGGAGTCCGTGGTGCGCAGGCTGGGACTTCCGGACATCCACAGGGAGGCGGAGGCGCTGCGGGAGTGGGTCAACCGCACACCCCTCGAGGACGGGGAGTCGATCGACTGGCACGAGCATGCACCCACGGTGCGGATTCCCGCGGAGCCCGTAGCATCCGATCAGCCCGGTAGAGAGTCCTTTGCCGGATGGGTTGCTCCCGAGCGAGCGGCCGGAGTCCGTCGGAGCAAGGATGGGCCGAGCCGCTCCTCCCCACCCGCTCCCGCGCGCCGAACCCTGGCCCGCACGGCCGTGTTCGTGGTCGCCTTGCTGATTGCCGGGGGGTTGGGATGGCTTGCGGTCCAGGAAAGCGCTGAAGGGCTCGACGGATTCGCATGGATCCTCGACGCCTCTCCCTTCGGGCCGGCGGAGGATCCATCCGGTCCGGCTTCGGCAGATGCCGGCGGGATGCCCGCGCGAGTCCAGATAGTCGAAGGTGGCGCCCAGGTCGGGCGAGTCGGCACCCCACTCGAGACCCCGGTTCTGGTGCGTGTGGAGGACGACGCAGGCCGCCCGCTCTCGGGTGTCCCGGTGGAGCTTCGGATCGAATCCGGTGGGGGATCGATCGTTCCGGAGGCCGGTGTCACCGACGACTCCGGCGTCCTGTCGGCGGAGTGGACGCTCGGGGCGGCTCCCGGAGAGAACCTCGTCGCTGCTGTCCTCCCCAGTGGGGACGCGGCGACTTCGGCGCGGGCGATCGGCGTCCCCTCCGAGGCTGCGGCTCTCCTCGCGATGGGATCCACGGACCGGTTCGCGCCCCCAGGAGCCACGCTCGCGGAGCCCGTAATGGCGCGGGTCGAGGACGAGTTCGGCAATCCGCTTTCCGGAGTGCTGGTGGAGTTCGTGGCCGCGGAGGGGGAGGGGAGCGTGAGTGAGGCGGTCGTCCTGACGGACCGGGACGGTCTTGCGGCGACACGTTGGACTCTGGGTCCGGAAACGGGGACACAGAGACTGGTGGCTTCGGTCCTTGCCAGCGACACCGAAGTGGAGTGGATCGCGACGGCATCCCCCGACGCGGTCGCGGAGGCTCCACAGGAGGAGGGTCCGGAGGTTCCGTCCCCCCCCGTTGAGTCTCCTGCCGAGTTCGAGCCCGAGGCCCTCCCGGGAATCGCCGAGTCCGTCGGCAGCTCCCCCGATCCCCCCGCACTCGCTCCGAGGGCGATGATTTCCGCCGGAGGCATGCACACCTGTCGCCTCACGGCCCAGGGCGGTCTTGCCTGTTGGGGGGGGAACGGAAACGGCCAGCTCGGCGACGGGAGTGCAATGCGGAGCGCCGCTCCGGTCGCGCCGGCGCTTCCGGAGACCTTCGCCATCGTGGCGACCGGGATCTCGCATACGTGCGCCGCCTCGACCCGGGGCCGTGCCTACTGCTGGGGAGACAACGATCGGGGTCAGCTTGGAGACGGGACCCGGGAAGACCGGGCGGCGCCGGTTCCCGTTGCCGGGGACCATTACTTCGTGGAGCTCTCGGCCGGGCTCAGCCACACCTGCGGCCGCACCGACGGAGGGGAGGTCTATTGTTGGGGGGAGAACACGGACGGGCAACTTGGCGACGGCACCACTCAGGACCGGGCCGAGCCGGTCCGGGTCTCGATGGGACCACGTGCGGTCGTGGTCTCCGCCGGATGGGATCGCACCTGCTCGCTCACCGGCGTCGGTGAGATCTGGTGCTGGGGTCAGGGCGTCCCGGACGCGAGCTCGCAGCCCACCCAGGTGGGGGGCGGTCGAGCCTTCATGGCCGTGAGCGCTGGCGCCTCGCACGTGTGCGGGTTGACGCGTGAGGGACAGGTCCTCTGCTGGGGTGAGAATCGATTCGGACAACTCGGGGTGGAGGGCGGTGGTCGCGCCCCGTCCGATCCCGCGGTCGTCGACATCGAGGAGCGCTTTGTGTCGATCACAGTTGGTGCGAACCACACCTGCGCATTGAATGATCGCAGAGAGGCGCACTGCTGGGGGCAGAACACCTTTGGGCAGCTCGGCGACGGGTCGTCCGCAGACTCGTCGGCTCCGGTGCGTGTGGACGCCACATTGCGATTCGCCGAGCTTTCGTCCACGGGCTCCCACACGTGCGGCCGGACCGAGGGAGGCGCGGTCTATTGCTGGGGCAACAACCTGGAAGGGCAACTCGGCGACGGAACGCGAGACCACCGGGGCCGGCCCGTCGAGCTCATTCCGGCGGAAGGGTGATGAGGCATCGAAGGTGAGAATCTGATGGATCCAAGGCGACTTGCGAGAACCCATCTCCCGGGAACGGTGGTCGGTGTGCTCATCTCCGGCCTCGTCTTCTCGGCTGCGCTCTTGCCGGGCGGGTTGGCAGGAGCCCAGGAGCTCCCCTTGAAGCGAGACATCCCTCGAGCGGAAGGCGACACGCTCTGCCCGCCCTCGCCGACGATACCTTCCCAGCCCACCGCTTCCGAGGCGTCGGAGGCCTCGCGGCTAGGGAACGCCGCCGCGCAGGCCCAGATCCTGGGAGACCAGGAGCGGGCTCGCGAATTGCTCTCCGAAGCCGCCGAGATCGATCCCACGGCACAGCATATCGCGTATCTCCTGGCCAGAACTCTCGAGGCGCTGGGTGAGCTCGAGCGGGCGAGCCACGAGTATTGCCGATATCTCGCACTCAATCCGGACCCGGCGAGCGCCGCGGAGGTGGAGGGAGTGTTGGAGAGCATCGCCCCTCCCACTGCCTTCGCCGTACCGGACGCAGCCGTGGAGGCATTTCGGGACGGGGTGGAACAGTTCGACGCCGAGCGGATGGAGGAGGCGGAAGAGGCCTTCTCCGATGCGGTGGCTCATGCGGGAGACTGGGGGGCAGCCTACTACAATCGGGGCCTCGCTCGGTTGAACATCGGACAGACCGACGCCGGGTTGGCTGATCTTCGCCGCTATCTGGAGCTCGAGCCCGCTGCGGAGGATCGGATTCCGGTGTTGGCCGAGCTCGGGACTCCGCGTCAGCCGTCTTTCGCCCCAGGGCCGTCCCGGGGCAGGGTCTTCCTCGCCGGACTGATTCCCGGGATGGGCCATCTCTACACGGATCGTCCCTGGATGGGCGTCTTCGTGCTCGGGCTCGCTGGCGGATCTGCGGCGGCTGGGTTTCTGCACGAGGAGCGGTCGGTGGAGTGTCTGACTCAGCCGACAAACGGGATTTGTCCTCCCGGGCAGGTGCGGTCCGAGTCCACCGAGAGACCATACCTCGCGGCGGGGCTGGGAGCGGCGGCTGCCATCACGCTTCTGGGCGCCCTCGATGCGGTGCGTGGTGTGGGCCCGAGGGATGCCTTTGTCGAGGTGTCGAGCGGTCCGGGGTTTCTACAGGTCGTCCCGACCGCATCCGGAGCCGGTGGACGGGCGTCGGATCTGGTCTGGCTGCGCTTCCGCCATTGATCGGAAAGGCTTCCATGTCGCGTGTTCTCACCGGGTGGGTTTCCGCCATCGGCATGTCTCTCTTTCTCCTCTCGTGCTCCGACACCGTCGTCTCGGTTGTGGGTGTCGATCGGGTCGTGATCGAGCCGTCCGTGGCGATCCTCGAGGTGGGACAGAGCGTCACTCTCCAAGCCCTTCCGCAGAGCGCCGACGGGGTGAGTCTGAGCGGTCGTGAAGTCACGTGGAGCTCCGGTGATGAAGGTGTCGTAACGGTCAATGCGAACGGGGTCGTCACAGCTGTGGGAGTCGGGGAGGCGGAGGTGTCGGCGACGAGCGAGGGCGTCCGGGGGACGGCGCTGGCCAGCGTGATCGATTGGCCGCTCATCGGGGTGGACCGCGAATCCCTCCGATTCTCGGCGCTCATCGGTGCGACCAGCACGACCCCGGCCGGAATCACGATCACGAACACGGGCGCCGGAATCTTGAGCCAGCTCGCGGTCTCTGTGGAGTACGAAGGGCAGGTGACCGGGTGGCTGACGGCGGAGCTGAACGCGGAAACGGCACCCACCGTGCTCGTGCTTTCGAGCGATCCCACGGGCCGGCCCCTGGGAACGTACCGGGCGACCGTCTCGATTTCGGCACCCGGTGCCGGTAACTCGCCCCTTCAAATCTCCGTGGAGCTGGAGGTTCGCAATCCGGAGCCGATCCTGACTGGGGTTGAGCCGGACGAAGGTCTGCAGAGGGATGAAGTCGATGTCGTGCTGACCGGCCAAAACTTCCTCCCCGGTCAGACGGCCATCGACTTCGGCGCGGGCATCGAGGTGACGGACTTCGAGGTCCTCTCGTCCACGGAGATCGCAGCCAGCATCGCGATCGCGGAGGACGCGGCGCTCGGCGCGAGGTCGGTATCGGTCACGAACCCCGGACCCGGTGGAGGAACCGCGACTCTCGAGGACGCCTTCACCGTGCTCCGGACCTTCCCCGAACCCGATCTCGAGGGCGTGGCCCCGGATGAAGGTGAGCAGGGCGAGACGTTGTTGGTCACTCTGGCCGGATCCGGATTCGTCGAGGAGGAAAGCGAGGTCTCGTTCGGTGCGGGGATCTCGGTCGACGGGATCGAGTTCGTGAGCGAGACTCAGCTTCGAGTCAGCATCTCGGTCGCAGAGGATGCGGAGCTGGGCCCGAGGGACGTGACCGTCGAGAACCCGACGCCGGGAGGAGGGACGGCCACCCTGGTCGACGGATTCGAGGTGCTGCAGCCGCCGTTCCCCGAACCCACGTTGACGTCCGTCAGCCCGAACGAAGGCGAGCAGGGCGAGCAGCTCGGGGTGACGCTCACAGGCTCGGGCTTTGTGAACGGAGAAACCCAGGTCGAGGTCAGCGGATCAGGTCTGACCCTGTCCGGTGTGGTGATCGGTTCGGAGACCCAGATCACCCTGACCCTCACCATCGCGGAGGACGCGGAGCTGGGTACGCGGACGGTGACGGTGTCGAACCCCTCGCCAGGCGGAGGCGAGGCGACGGGGAGCTTCGAGGTGAAGCAGGCGCCCTTCCCGGAACCGACTCTGACCAATGTGTCACCGTCATCTGGAGAGCAGGGAGAGGAGCTCGGCCTGGTCCTGACGGGTTTAGGCTTTGTAGCCGGAGAAACCGCGGTGGAGATCAGCGGCGAGGGACTCACCTTGAGCGGCTTGGTGGTCACCTCGGAGACCCGGATCGCCCTGAGTCTCACCATCGCCGAGGACGCCGAAGTGGGGACGAGGACGGTCTGGGTGACCAATCCCTCACCAGGCGGGGGCCAGGCGACCGGGAGCTTCCAGGTGACAGAGGCGCCCTTTCCGGAGCCGAACCTGACCGGTGTGTCACCTCCCTCGGGAGAGCAGGGGCAGGCGGTGGATGTTGAGTTGAGCGGGACCGGGTTCGTCGAAGGGGCGACGGAGGTCTCGATCAGCGGCAACGGAGTGGAAGTGAGCGGTGTGACGGTGGAGTCGGATACGCGGATCGAGCTGACGGTGGCGATCGACGCGGATGCGGAGGTGGGGGCGAGGACGGTGACGGTGACGAACCCGCTGCCGGGCGGGGGTGACGCGACGGGGGACTTCGAGGTAACGCAGGCGCCGAACCCGGCCCCAACGGTGACCGATGTGGCCCCATCCTCGGGAATCCAGGGCGAGACGCTGCCGGTTGAACTGAGCGGGACCGGATTCGTCGAAGGGGTGACGGACGTCGAGATCAGCGGCAGCGGAGTGGCATTGAGCGGGGTGACGGTGGTGTCGGAGAGTGAACTGACGGCGACGATCACGATCGATCAGGACGCGAGCCCGGGCGATAGGGACGTGACGGTGACGAATTCGGGCCCCGGGGGAGGGTCGGACACGCTGCCCGGGAGCTTCGCGGTAACGCAGGCGCCGAACCCGGAGCCGACGGTGAGCAATGTGACCCCGTCCTCGGGAGAGCAGGGGCAGACGCTGCCGATTGAACTGATGGGGGCTGGGTTCGTCGAAGAGGTGACGGAAGTCACGATCAGCGGCATCGGAGTGCAAGTGAGCGGGGTGACGGTGGAGTCGGAGAGTGAACTGACAGCAACGATCGTGATCGATCAGGACGCGAGCCCGGGCGATAGGGACGTGACGGTGACGAATTCGGGCCCCGGGGGAGGATCGGACACGCTGGAGGAGAGCTTCACGGTGCAGGAGGCGCAAAACCCGGCACCGACGCTGAGGGGTTTGGCTCCCTCATCGGGACACAAGGGTGAGACGCGAGGGGTGATTTTGCACGGGGCGGGGTTCGTCGACGGGGTGACACAGGTGGGGATCGGCGGAATCGGAGTCGTTCTGAGCGGAGTGTCGGTGCAGTCGGAGACACAGATCAGAGTGACGATGGCGATCGACGAGGATGCGGAGGTGGGGCCGAGGACGGTCACGGTGACGAACCCCCTGCCGGGCGGGGGCGAGGACTGGGAGAGCTTCGAGGTGACGGAGGTGTCGGACTCGGACCCGGACGAAGTATCGGGAGTAGCGCCGGTGAGCGGGGGGCAGGGAGTGCCTGAACTGGACTTGATGGTGACGAACCCGGCTCCCGGGGGAGGATCGCACACGTTGACTGGGGGCCTCGAAGGGGTTGAGGCCTCCGACACCTAGAGCAGGTTGCGGTAGCTCGGAGGCAGATCGGGAAAGCGCCCCTCGTGCCCCGGGATCTCCCGTACGAATCGAAAGTCGGAGAATTCGAAGCCCGGACCCACGGTGCACCCGGCGAAGCTGAACTCCCCCGTGGGACGCGCCGCCTGCCAGGTTCTTGCGGGCACCACATGGGAAGGCACCGTTCCGGACAGCTCCACGGACCCCAGGAGGATGGATTCGACCTGCCCGGATCCGTTGGGGTCGAAGACGAGGAGCTCGAGGGGGTCGCCGGCGAGGAAGTGCCACGCTTCGTCGCTGGCCACTTCATGCCAGGAGCTGTGCTCGCCTTGTCGGAGGAGGAAGTGGATGCAGGTGAGCGCCGCACGCGATTCCCCTGCCCGAAGGACGGTGCGCTCGGACCGGAAGATCCGCCGATAGTGGCCTCCTTCGATGTGCGGACGGAGACCGAAGCGCTCGATCAGCTCCTCCGCCGAGGGGCGCCTCACCACCGATCCCCCTGTGCACCTGCTCCACGCATCACGGTTAACTCGCCCTCGTGACTCTGGGCAGGACCGACAGATCGTGCGCAACTTCGACTCCGGATCCGGTCAGCTCCGAACGAACGTCCTCGATCCCCCGCCCGCCCGCCAGCAGACGCACATCGTCGGGGAGCAGTTGCCGGAGGCGGGTGAGCTCCGCGACTAGACGGCCGGGCTCCTGCCCGTGCACCGCCGAGATTGCGACGGCTGCCGCACCCGTCCTCTTGGCGGCTGCGGCGATCTCGTCCGCAGGGAGATCGGGTCCCAGGCACACCGCCCGCCATCCGATCTCAGCCGCCATAGTGCCGGCGATGAGCGCACCGAATTCATGGCGGTGCCCTTGCGGAGTGGCGGTGAGCAGGACTGGGGCCCCTTGACCGACCTCGGCCGTATCGATCAACCACTCCAGGAAGCGGCGTACCACGCCGGAAGCGAGATGCTCCTGGGCCGCACCCATTTGGCCTGACTTCCACGTCTCCCCGATCCGGGTGAGGAGCGGGACGAGCACCTGGCCGATCAGTGCCTCCGGTCGCAGGACGACGGCAGCTCGCGTGAGAGTCCGTTGTAGCGACTCCCCCCTCATCTCCTCCGTGAAGCGCAAGGCCCGCTCGAGGGTGCGTTGTGCATCGATCGCCTGCTGATCCGCAGCCTGGGGCGGTGTTGCGCCGTGGTGCGGCACCGGCTGGGCCGCAGTCCCCACTTCCTGCCCTGCCAGCTCGAGCAGATCCTCCAGGGGGAGATTGGCGACCTGGGAGATGCTCCGCCCCTCATCTACGAGGCGCTTGAGCAGGGAGAGTCTCTCCAGGTCCGCGTCAGAGTAAAGGCGCTGCCCCCCCTTGGATCTTTCCGGGGACACAGCACCATACCGGCGTTCCCACGCGCGAAGCGCCGAGGCGGAGAGTCCGGTTCGTCGGGACACGACGCCTATCGGGTGTCGAAATCCGTTGTCCTCAGTGGTGGCCATGCCCGAAGGATACCCGCGTCATGAGGGTGTCGTCAAGGTATCGTCCAAGTAGAGCTTGACACAATCTGTACAAACATGCATTGTACCTGTACAAACGATGTACAAACTGCGGTGCCGTTATGGACGCCTCAGAGTTTTCCCAACGAAAGGAGCTTCCGATGTTCCGATTCAACCGACTTCTTCCTCGCCTGGGCCTTGTGGCCCTCGGCTCAACCCTCCTGGTGGCGGCCTGCGACAACGAGGTGACGGCCTCCAACCCGACCGACGATCCGGTAAACCTGGTCGAGACTGCCGAGCGGGCAGGAGAGTTCACCACTCTCCTTGCGGCCGCAGAGGCGGCCGGTTTGGCGAGCACGCTCGCGGGTCCGGGTCCGTTCACCGTATTTGCTCCGACCGATGCGGCCTTCGCCGCCCTTCCGGACGGAACGGTCGAGGGCCTGTTGGCCGATCCGGACGCCCTCGCCACCGTGCTTCTCTACCATGTCGTGCCCGGCAGCATCCCCGCCTCCGCGCTGGAGGATGGGCAGCTGGTGACGACGGCCGAGGGGCGCCAGTTCAGGGTGACCCTTTCGGACGGTGCCCGCGTGAACGGCGTGAGCGTCGTGCAGACGGACGTGGAGGCTTCCAACGGCGTCATCCATGTGATCGACGGTGTCTTGCTCCCGGTCGAGGACAACGTGGATACCGCGGTGAGTGCGGGCTTTGAGACCCTGGTGGCCGCGGTGCAGGCGGCAGGGCTGGAAGAGGCGCTGCGTGGAGACGGTCCGTTCACGATCTTTGCGCCGACGGATGCCGCATTCGGGGCTCTGCCTGACGGCACGGTCGAGGCGTTGCTCGCCGATCCCGAATCCCTCGCGGACATCCTCCTCTACCACGTGGTGGAAGGGCGAGTCTTCTCTACGGACCTCGTGGACGGGGCCGAGGTGGCCACGCTCGGTGGGGGAACGATTACGATCGGGCTCGAAGGCGGCGCGCAGGTGAACGATGCCGGTATCACCGATGTCGATATCCTCACGTCGAACGGTGTGATCCACGTGATCGACGCGGTCCTCATTCCGTAGAGCTGACTCCGACCTTCGATCCTTCGATCAGGTTGCCGACTCGTCCCTGGACATCGTGTTGGGAATGAGAACGACGAAGGACGATCCTGCTCCGGGCTCACTGGTGGCGAGTATCGCACCCCGGTGAGCCCGGACGATTCCCGATACCTCCGCCAGCCCCAGCCCCCGACCCAGGAACCGAGTCGAGAAGAAGGGATCGAAGATGCGCGCAAGCATGTCCGCATCGATCCCTTCGCCGTCGTCCCTCACTTCGATCCCCGCAAACATGCCGGGAACCGCCAGCGGTTGAACGCGGCTCCGCGCCAATTCTTCTTCACCGTACTCTCGCCGGAACGTGCGGATCGTGACGAGGCCATGTCCCTCGGGCAGGGCTTCGATCGCGTTGCGGGTGAGGTGCCGGACCACGGACGCGAGGAGGACCGGACTTGCCTCGATGGGCGCTTCGTCGGCCTCGTGGCGGACTTCGAGCTGGGCGCCCGGTGGAACGAGCAGGCGCAATCCCGGCTCCAGCTCCTCGATCAACTCGACAAGGTCTCCGGCGAGCGGACGTGCCGCGCTCGCTCCCGTATACGTAAGCAGTTGTCTGGTGACTTCCGCCGCCCGATCCGCGGCTGCGATCGCGGCTGCGATTCCCGCCGTCGCCGGCCCATCCGTGGGAAGCTCGTCCAGTGCGAGCGCGAGATTTCCCTGGACAGCGGTCAAGATGTTGTTGAACTCGTGGGCCGTTCCCCGAGCGAGGACGGCGAGGGCGTCCAACCGTTCCGCCTTTCCCCTTGCCTCGAGGAGCTCGACCCTGGCCAGCTCCTCGGAGCGTCGATGTGTGACGTCCCGCACGACGCCGACGAATCCTCCAACGGTTCCTGCCGATCCCCGCAAAGGCGTGATCTTCGCATAGTAGCTACGGGGTTCATCTCCCACCACCAAGTCGTAATCGAACTCCTGAGGCTCCCCGCTTTCCTTGGCTCTGGTGAGCGCGTGCCCCAGAGGCATCGCCACCTGCTCAGGGAGTACGGCCGAGAAATGTCGGCCCAGAAACGCCTCCGGCGGGGCGTGGAGACGTTTCCGCCGATTGGGTTGATAGTATTCTCGGAAGCGACCGTCCGGATCGAATACGAAGACCAGATCGTCGAAGGACGAAATCACCGATCGGAGGGTCGAGACCCTGGCGAGCAGCTCGATCCGATTCGAGGCGTCCCGGGAGCTGGTCACCAGGCGTGTCACGGCTCCATTCTCGTCCCGGAGGGCGCGGGTCTGCACTTCGAGCCATCGATGCTCCCCGTCGGCTCCCCGAAATCGGCAGGTGAGGACCGGCACTTCCAGTCCCTCGGCCGCGGACTGCAGCGCATCCGCGACCGTGTCCCGGTCTTCGGGGTGCACGAAGTCGAGCGGGGACCGGCCCATCACGTCGGCAGGGGCGTACCCCAGGAGCGGGAAGACGCTCGGACTCACGAAGAGGAGCGTTCCCGAGACATCCAGGAGGCAGAGGAGCTCCCGCGTGTGTTCGACCAGGAGTCGGTGGACGTCGGAATCGTCCCCGGCGATCGATCTTGTTCGTCCGTCCGGGCCTGATTCGGTCATGGTCCAGGTTCGAAAAGGAAGCAGGGGGTGACGAGGTCGCTCGGTACGGCATCGTCGGACGCACAGTCTCGCCCGGCGATACGTTTGCGCACGCGATGACCGAATACGCGTGTTCCTGGCAAGCTACGGGGGGAGTTGCCTCAACACAACGATCACGAAGAGCGGGCACCAGAGCTGCCATCTGGTGTAACGAAAGCTCTGGCGCGGTACCGAGGGGGTGAGTTGGCTCGCCACACCTCTTCGTCATGGGCGAGTCCGCCCGAGCATTGCATTTGCCCGCCCACAACTTCAGGCCACGCCTGCCACACGGACCCGCAGCCTCCCGGCTGCGGAGGTTCGTCGTGCACGGGGCTTAGAAAGGAGTCGTCGGAGACGATGGCATGATACAGTCGAATGCGGTCGAGGCCGCCACCGAGCTCGAGCAGGAGGCGATCTCGACTCCAGCCATCCTCGCCCGGGGTTTGAGGAAGCGATACGGAGATACGATCGCGGTTCGCGACCTGGACCTCTCGATCGCACGCGGGGAGTGTTTCGGCCTCCTCGGTCCGAATGGGGCGGGAAAGACGACGACGATCGAGATCTTGGAAGGGCTCACCGATCCGGACGCCGGCGAGGTCCGGATTCTCGGAATGTCCTGGGACACCGATGCACGCCGCATCCGCTCCCGACTCGGCATCCAATTGCAGGAGACCCGGTTGACGGGAAAGCAGCGGGTCGAGGAGGTCGTGGCGCTCTTTCGGGCGTTCTATCCGTCCGGCCCCACCGTCGACGAGCTCATCGATCTGGTGCAACTCGAAGAGAAGAGGCGCACCTATGTGCGTGAGCTCTCCGGGGGTCAGAAGCAGCGACTGTCCGTGGCCTGCGCGCTGGCTGGATCTCCCGACGTCCTCTTCCTGGACGAGCCGACGACGGGCCTCGATCCTCAGTCCCGGAGGTCGCTCTGGGACGTGTGCGAGAGCTTTCGCGCAGGAGGAGGCACCATCCTCCTGACGACGCATTTCATGGACGAGGCGGAGCGATTGGCCGACCGGATCGCCATCATGGATCACGGCGACATCCTCGTACAAGGCACGCCCGCCGAGCTGATCGATCGCCTCGGCGGAGATCACACCATCGAGGTCGAGTGCACGGTGCCCCTGCAGGTGGGGGACCTGGCCGAACTACCCTCCGTGCGCCGGGTCGTGGCCTCCGAGGGCCGCCACTACCTCACCGTGGACGAAAGTCACAGGACCGTACCGGCGCTCCTCTCACTCATCGATCGGCTGGGAGGCGAGTTGACCTGGCTCGGGACGCACCGGGCCACGCTCGATGACGTGTTCCTGACTCTCACGGGTCGGCAGCTACGTGATGACTGATCCGTCGGCCCTGTGGCATCTTACGCGCAATCGGGTCCTCGTGATGCTCCGGGAGCCGGAAGTCCTCTTCTGGATCTTCCTCTTTCCCGTCGGACTGGCGATCGGAATCGGGGTTGCCTTCAGCGACGGGACCACAGACGTCGTGCGTGTCGCGATCGAGGCGGGCTCACCTGCCGAGCGATACGCCGAATCCCTCGACGCCGATCCCGCGTTGGACGTGGAGGCCGTGGCTGTGCAGTCGGCCTCCGATGTGCTGCGCAGGGGAGAAGCAGCGCTCGTGTTGGGAACGGATGTGGAGAGATCCGAGGGAATCCTACTTCGATTCGATCCGACCCGCCCCGAGGCGCGTACCGCACGACTCGTCGTGGAGAGTCGATTGCAGGAGATGGCCGGAGGGACGCGTCCGGTGTCGATTCGCGCGCAGGAGGTTCGGGTTCCGGGACAGCGCTACATCGACTGGCTCATTCCCGGCCTGATCGGCTTCAACCTGATGGGGACGGGCCTCTGGAGTGTGGGATTCTACACGACCCAGGCCCGGGAGAATCGAGAGCTGCGACGCCTGGCCGCGACCCCCATGCGGCGGAGCGACTTTCTCCTCTCCCAGGTGCTGGCCCGATTCGCCTTTCTGCTCGGGGAGATCCCCCTTCTCATCTTCTTTGGTTGGCTGGTCTTCGGAGTCACCGTTGAAGGCAGTCCGCTGGCGTTGGCCATCGTGGTCCTCGTCGGCGCCAGCTGCTTCACGGGCCTCGGTCTGCTGGCGGCATCGCGCGTGCGCACGACCGAGGGCATCGGCGGAGTGATCAACCTGATCATGCTCCCGATGTTGCTCGCCTCAGGGGTCTTCTTTTCCGCGCAGCGCTTCCCGGACGAGGTGCAGCCCCTCATTCAGATCCTTCCGCTCACGGCGGTGAATGATGCGCTTCGCGCGGTCTACAACGACGGGCTCGGTCTCGGATCGGTCCTGGCCGAGCTGGGCGTGGCGGTGGCGTGGACGGTCGGGAGCATCGCGCTGGCCCTCCGCCTCTTCCGCTGGCAATGAGAGCGGGCAGATCGGTGGAAGAACGTCCCTCCAGGGTCAGGCGGAGGGCAACTCCTCTACCAGGTCGATCATGCGTTGCCGAGTGGCTTCATCCGGAAGGCGACCCATCCCGCCCCCGAGGTTGTCGAGCATGTGCTCGGGACGGCTGGTGGCCGGGGTCACCGCAGTCACGGCAGGATGCGCGACCACGAACTTGAGGAAGAACTGGGCCCACGTCGCGGCATCGAACTCCGCCGCCCATTCGGGAACCTCCCGTCCCTCCACCCGGTTCCAGAGGCGGGTACGGCCGAACGGGGCGTAGACGAGGACGCCGATTCCTCGTTCCTGGGCAAGGGGCAGGATCGTCTCTTCGACCTCCAGGTTGTCGACGGCGTAGTCCACTCCGATGAAATCGATGGGCTCGTTTCGCATCACGTCCACGAGCTCGGGGTATTGGGCCGGACGGGTCGTTGTGATCCCGACGAGGCGGACTCTCCCGAAGTTCTTGAACTCGTCGTACAGGAGGCCCAACTGGGTGGCCGGGTCACCCATGTTGTGCACCTGGATCAGGTCGATCTGCGCCTTGCCGACCCGATCGAAGGACGCCTCGAGCTGGGCCCGGACCATGTGCGGGTCGGCCTCTCCGTCCTGCGCCACATTCACCTTCGTGGCCCAGAAGACCTGGTAGCCAATTCCGAGCTCCTGGACGACCCGCCCCGCCACGATCTCCGAGCTGCCACCCCCGTAGCCGGGCGCGGTGTCGAAGACTTTGCCCCCCCCGTCGAGGAGCGCCTGGAGGACCTCACGCACGACCTCTGCGCCGTCTCCTGCCCCGCTCCCCGCCGCGGACGCAAAGGTGGCTGAGCTGCCGAGCCCGATCACCGGGACGGTCTCACCCGTCGCGGGGATCGTTCTCTCGATGAGCTCCCTTCTAAGTACTGATTCCCCTCCGACCAGCGCTTCCAAAAGGCGTGGTGTGAAGGGGAGGATGGCCCCGGCAGCCACGGCCCTCCGAAGCCATTCTCGTCGAGTGATCATCTTCGCAAGTCCTCGTGCCCGACTCTGGAACCTTGGTCCTCCCTCCGATCAGGCGGAGGGAAGAGCGTCCACGTACTCCACCATCCGCTGCCGTGTGGCTTCGTCCGGAAGCCGTCCCATCCCCCCACCCAGGTTGTCCAGCATGTGGTGCGGCTGGCTGGTCGCGGGAGTGGCCGCGGTGACGGCCGGATGCGAGACCACGAACTTCAGGAAGAACTGCGCCCAGGTCGTGGCGTCGAACTCGACCGCCCAGTCGGGTACCTCACGTCCCTCGACCCGGTTCCAGAGGCGGGTGCGGCCAAAGGGCGCGTAGACGAGCACCCCGATGCCCCGCTCCTGGGCGAGGGGCAGGATCGTCTCCTCCGCGAACAGGTTGTCCACCGCGTAGTCCGTCCCGATGAAGTCGAGCGGCTCGTTTCGCATGACCGAAATCAGGTCATCGTACTGAGACTCAAAGGTGGTGGTGATCCCGTAGTAGCGGACCCGTCCTTGCTCCTTGTACTCCCGGAGGATGGGGAGCTGAACGGCGGGATCGCCCATATTGTGGACCTGGATGAGGTCGATGGGATCCTTTCCGACGCGGTCGAAGGAGGTCTCCACCTGGGCGCGCGCCGCAGCGGGATCGGCGGTGCCGTCCTGGGCCACGTTCAACTTGGTGGCCCAGAAGACCTGATCGACGATTCCCAGGTCCTGGACGAGCTGTCCCGCGACTTCCTCGGACGTGCCGCCCGCGTAGCCGGGGGCGGTGTCGAAGACGGCTCCACCCTGTTCGACGAGAGTGCTCAGAACCTCTCCGAGCACATTGGCCTCGTCGCTTCCCGCCAGTGCGGCGAAGGTAGCCGAGCTCCCGAGTCCAATGACCGGAATGGATTCAATGGTCCCGGGGATCGTCCGGGTAATCATCTCATCCCGGACGAGGTCACCTCGGGCAAACGCTTCGAGCAGTCGGGGGCTCAGCGTGAGCGCTGCCCCGGCAGTGGCGGTGAGCTTCAGCCATTCACGTCGATCGATCATCTGGTTTCTATGCTGGGGGGAGGGGACTTCGGAGGGCCCTGCGGCTTCCTCGGCGAAGACGTCAATTGTCCTTTGAATGCTTGACCTCTAGCCTCATTCTCAACACTTGCTTCCACCTTAGGCTCTTTCTAATGTCCGGACAACCACCGGGGCTAGGCGTGCCTTCAAGGTACATCTCCCTCGACGGAAAGGATCCCCGCTACCCGCTCATGGAGCCACGCAGATGACCGATTGGATCCCCTCACGTACGTCGAGCTTACCCCGGTGAGCGCTGCGGTCGGAAGGCTCATCCAGAAGGCGGTCGACGTTCGAGACGAGGAGGTCGCAGCTCTCGTCTGGTCCTGCGCGTACTTCTTCTTCGTCCTGGCCGCCTACTTTGTCATCCGCCCGATCCGGGACGCGATGGGTATCGCCGGGGGGGTCGACAACCTGGCCTGGCTCTTCACGGGGACGCTCGTGGGGATGCTCCTCCTTCACCCGGTCTTCACCTACCTGGTGAAGCGTTTTCCGCGGCGCACCTTCGTCGCCTACATCTACCGGTTCTTCATTCTGAACCTGGTCGCCTTCTACGCTCTCTTCCAGTTCGCGGACGCGGAGCAGAGCGTGTGGGTTGCACGCCTCTTCTTCATCTGGACGAGCGTGTTCAACCTGTTCGTGGTGTCGATCTTCTGGTCCTTCATGACCGACACCTTTCAACCTTCGCAGGGGAAGCGCCTCTTCGGGTTCATCGCGGTGGGCGGGACGATCGGGGCGCTCACGGGCTCGACGATCACCGGCGCGCTCGTTGCCCTCCTGGGGCCCGTCACGATGCTGCTCGTCTCGGCGGCCCTTCTGGAGGCGGCGAGCATGGCCTCCCGGTTCCTGGCGAAGCACGAGGGCCGGCTCGCCAGCGTGGTGGAGCACGACGAGCACGCGACTCCGGCGGACCAGAAGATCATCGAGGAGACGGAGCCGGAACGGAGGGAGGATGCGGTCATAGGTGGCGGGGTGCTCGAGGGGGTACGGAACGTTCTGAGCTCCCCCTACCTGCTCGGGATCGCCGCCTTCATGGCGCTTTTCACGATCGTGTCGACCTTCCTCTGGTTCCACCTGATGCACATCGTGGACATGGTCTACGCGAACGATCCGGAGGGTCAGACCCGCCTCTTCGCGATCATGGAGATCGCCGTCCAGTCGATGACGTTGATCACCCAGCTCTTCCTGACGGGTCGGATCCTCCGCTGGCTGGGCATCGGGCTGTCACTCGCATTCCTGCCGGTGGTGAGCTTGATCGGCTTCGGTATCCTGGGGATCGCGCCCGTGCTCATCGTCGTCGTCCTCTTCCAGGTCTTTCGCAGGGCCGCCAACTTCGCGATCCAGCGCCCGGCCCGGGAGGTCCTCTACACGGTGTTGCCCCGCACCGACAAGTGGAAGGCGAAGAACTTCAACGACACCTTCGTCTACAGGCTCGGGGACCAGGTCGGCGCCTGGTCGCACCACGGACTCATGGTCACGATGGGTCTGGGCCTGTCGGCGGTCGCCTTTACCATGGTTCCGGTATCTGCGCTCTGGCTGATGCTGGCCCTCTGGCTCGGCAGGCGGCACCGGGAGTACGGCGACACGGGGCCCGAGCTCGAGCCGCTGAAGAAGTTGGCGGAGCCCGAGAAGGTCTGAGCGTAGACCGTCAACGCCCCTTTCTATGGGTTCAGCCAGTAGGAGGCCTTCACCATGAATACGTTCGTGCCCTCCGAGCCGAAGAGCCGGCTCAGGTCCCGCCGGAGGTCGAGCGTGCCGTCCGATCCCGGCACCGCCTCCTCACGCGTCCAGACCACGTAGAGAGTCGAACCGGGCACGAACTCCCAGCGGAGGACCGTGTTCGCGTTGAGGCGGCGCACTTTGAAGTCCGGGTCGGGGAGCAGGTGGGTCCGCGCTCCGTCGCGCAAGAGGATCTCATCGCTTCCGCCGCCGGCCCGGTCCGCCTCGAGGGAACGGAAGCGCTTTGCGGGGTCCGATGCGCGGGGATCATCCACGACGGAGAACTCGTCGTAGGAGCCTGCGCTCACGAAGGGTTGCAGGTACAGCTCCAGCGAGAGCTCCGGAGTGAACGCGTGAGAGATGCGGGCCGTGAGATCGACCGTCGTCTGATCGATGCGCCCGTGCAGGTAGGCGGGATCGCTTTCGGGATCCGCGGTCCCGATGTACTGCGCGGGGTTGCGGTTCCACTCCACGCTCGGTGAGATCTGCAGGCGGGTCCGCGGCGACGGCCGCAGGTCCAGGGAGGGCTGGACGGAGAGAACGCTCCCATCCCAACCGTGGTCGCCACGGTACGTCACCCCCATGCGGCCGACCAGGGTTCGGCGCAGATCGCTTCGCAGGTTCAAGCTCCCTTCGGTATAGGCAGGGAGGTGGAGAGCCGGCCCGCCCCGGAGCTCGTGGACGCCCAGGTGTATGGCCCGGTGTTCCACTTCGACCGATCCGCTCCAGAAGCTCACCAGTTCCCCGCTGAGGCGGAGCGAAGCACTCCTTCGTAGCCGCTCGCCCCCGAAGGTTCGGGACTCCATCACCGTCGACGACGCGCTCCATTCCCGCAAACGATCTCCGGGCGTGTACTGATTGTAGTCGAGCGTCGCGGTTCCGTACCGGAGGTCGGATAGCTGCTGAAACCCGAGGTCGTTCACCTCGAACCCGGCATCGCGGGCACCGCCGAGGATCCGTCCGGTCCACCGGCCGGTCAAACGCTCGATGCCCGCCTCGCCCGCCCAGCCCGTGAGGGACCTGCGGCCGGGATCGAAGTCGAGGTGCGCCGCGTCCGGACGCTGAAGGAAGCGTACTGGTGAGAGCTGAGTGCGGACGAGGGCTTCCGGGCTTCCCTCCACCCGGCTACCGGCTACCCATCCCCGGGCCCGGTACCGTTCGTCGCGGAATCGGATGCCTCCGTCGAGTCCGCCGGCGTAGGCCGCGTCGTGCAGGAACTCGAGATGTGCCTCGTCGATGCTCCTGTGGGTGGTCGTGGCGATCGCGCCCACGTTCCCCCGCCCCCGGTCCAGATTTCGCACCGCCCTCAACACTCCGTAGTGGGTGGGAGGCTCCACCACAACGCGGCTCGTCTCCCCCTGGGCATCGACGACCTCGGCACGCGCGCTGCGGGTGAGCGCGCTCTGTACGCCAACTGACCAATCCCCGCCGAGTCCTCCCGAGAGCTTCGTCGCGCCCAGGATCGGAACGTTCGACGGTGTGCTGGTGTGGCCGCCTGGAACCTCGAGAGCATAGTGCGGCGATCCGCCGATTCGACGTGAGTGGAAGAGGCGTTCCGGAGGACCGTCCGCGCCCATCAGGCGAAAGTCGAGCACGTCGACGCCCTCCTGAAAGAAGGGCCGCTGTTCCGGGAAGAAGGTTTCAAGCGCGGTGAGGTTCACCACGGCCGGGTCGGCTTCGACCTGTCCGAAGTCGGGATTCACCGTCCCCGAGAGGGTGAGCTCCGGAGTCAGACCGTAGCGCACGTCGACGCCGGCCCGCGCACCCAGCTCGTTCGAGGAGTGCAGGGGGTTGCCGGGGTCCGCAGGGCCCCGGGTCAGGTCGGTCGACAGGTAGGGGAGGATTTCGAGTCGGCCAGGGGAGGGAAGCCCTTCCAGGCCCTCGAGTCGCCCGAAGAGCGACACCTGTCGGTCGACGTCGGGGGGACTCGGCGCCCACCAGGCCTGTTCCCAGGTGCGGGTGATGAAGCGGGCGAAGTTGATGCCCCAGACTCGTGGAGCTCCGTCCGCGCGGGCTTCCGAGTAGCGAAGCTGGGAGAGCGGAATCCGGAACTCCGCCACCCAGCCCTCCTCGTCGATCGAGGTGGCGACTTCCCACACGCCGTCCCAATCCACGGTGGACTGCGTGTCATCGTAGTGGAACACGTCTCGCCGGCTACCGGCCGGGGTCACCGCGAACTCGAAGGCCGTCCGTCCGTCGTGATTCGTGTCGATCAGGACGCGGGCCCAGTCGGAGTCCAGCATCTGATTCCTGCGACCTATGTGCGCCACGATCGCGTCGGGGTCGTCATCGTAGAGGCGCATCCCCACGTAGATCGCCTCCTCGTCATAGACGAGCCGCACCGTCGTCTGCTGCGTCGCAGGGTGCCCCGCATCCGGCCAGCGCTGCGTGAGCCCCCGGGCCTCGGGCGCTTCCTGCCAGATGGGATCGTCCAGTCGCCCGTCGATGACCGGGGGGGCGTCCCGGACGGGGATGGCTTGCAGCACACGCGGAGCGCCGAGGAGCTCCTGCTCCCCGGGAGGCGCCTCGGGTGTCTGTGCGAGGAGGACCGAAGGGGCGAGAATACCGGCGAGGGCGGCGACCGTGACTGCAACGATCTGCAGGTCGGCTGGGCGCCGGCCGGATTGCGGACCAGGAACCATGAGACGGCAAACGCTATGAGGGGCGGAACGGAGCGAGTGTCAGGTCCCGGAGTCAGGCCCCTTCGACGCGCGGAGCCGCAGGACCTCAGGGCCTTGCATGGACCTTGTTGATCAGACCTAAGCATAACGGACAGATCGGCTTGGGCGCCACTCTTCGGGTGGATCGCGGCATCGGGTGCATCCGCTTGCCTGCAGAACCGGAAGGGGTTGGCCTTGCCGGGCGCTGGCGGGAGAGATCATTTCAGGGCTTCCAGCAGACGGGGCGCCGGTGGGGCGTCCCGGAGACGTGGCCCGGCGAACGGAGAGACGGCGCGGTGAACAGATCAAGGACGCTCCTGACGAAGGCCGCCGCTCGCGGCGCGGTGCTCCTTCTCCTCGTTTGCAC
Organism: Gemmatimonadota bacterium; assembly: GCA_007125845.1. Lineage (GTDB taxonomy): Bacteria > Gemmatimonadota > Gemmatimonadetes > Longimicrobiales > Gaopeijiaceae > SLCK01. The sequence goes on along the minus strand of SLCK01000014.1, from coordinate 12,430 downwards.
GCCCTCCGCGCTGGGCGCCCAGGAGAGCTTCGACGTGCTGCTCCGGAATGCCCGGGTCATGGACGGGACCGGGAACCCATGGTTTCGCGCCGACGTGGCGCTCCGGGGCGATCGGATCGCCGCGATAGGGGAGCTGTCCGATGTACGGGCGGCGGTGGAGCTGGACCTCACGGGTCTCTACCTGGCTCCGGGATTCATCGACAGCCATTCCCATGCGGGAGGGGGACTCGGCTCAGTGGAGCTGAGCCAGGCCCGCCCCCTTCTTGCGCAGGGTATCACCACCGTTCTCGTGAACCCGGATGGGGGAGGGCCGGTGGACTTGGCTGCCCAACGGAGCGACCTCCTGGATCACGGTCTCGGAGTGAACGCCGGCCAGATGGTTCCTCACGGATCGGTTCGGCGGGAGGTCCTCGGAACCGAGGCTAGAGCACCCGATCCCGAGGAGCTCGACCGGATGCGAGCCCTCGTCCGGGAGGGGATGGAAGAGGGCGCTTTCGGACTGAGCAGCGGGACCTTCTACTCGCCGGGCAGCTTCGCCGAGAATTCCGAGCTGGTCGAGCTCGGGCGGGTGGTGGCGGAGTACGGCGGCGCCTATCAGAGCCATATCCGGGACGAATCCGATTACACCGTCGGGGTCCTCGCTGCCGTGGAGGAGGTGATCGAGGTGGCTCGGGAAGCGCAGATTCCCGGTGTCGTCACCCACGTCAAGGCGCTCGGACCCCCGGTGTGGGGCTTCTCCCTCGCCATCGCGAACCGCGTCGAGAGGGCGCGGGAAGTGGGCATTGAGGTCTACGCCGACCAGTATCCATACATCGCTTCGGCCACCGGGCTCTCCTCCGCCCTCGTGCCGAGGTGGGCGGAGGAGGGGGGGAGGGCTTCGCTCATGGTTCGACTCGACCGAACCGATACCGCAGAACGGATACGAGAGGAGATGGCGGAGAACCTCGCCCGGCGGGGAGGAGCCGATCGGATTCAGTTCCGACGCTTCCCTGAGGATCCGGGCATCGAAGGACGCACGCTCGCCGACGTCGCGCTCGACGGTGAGCTCGATCCGATCTCGGCGACGATCGAGCTCCTCCGCCAGGGAAGCCCCTCGATCGTTTCGTTCAACATGGACGAGGACGATGTGCGGCTTCTCATGGCGAAGCCCTGGACGATGACCGCTTCGGACGGCGGCCTGGTTCCCATGGGCGAAGGGGTGCCCCATCCCCGCAACTATGGGACCTTTCCGCGCAAGATCAGACAGTACGTGCTGGAGGAGGGCACGATCGACCTGTCCTTCGCCATCCGCAGCATGACGAGCCTCCCGGCTTCCGTCTATCGGATCCGGGAGCGGGGCCTCGTGAGGGAGGGGATGATCGCGGACATCGTCGTCTTCGACCTGGAGCGCCTCCAGGATCCGGCGAGCTTCACGGATCCGCATCGGCTCGCCGAAGGAGTGGTCCACCTCTTCGTGAACGGCGAGGCGGCCGTGCTGGACGGCCAGTTCACCGGAGCGCTCGCTGGGGAGGTCTTGCGGCGCTGAGATTCGTCCGACGTCATCCGGGCACCCGGAGCACGAGTCGCCGGAGAATGTCGGCATAGACGAATTCCGAATCCTCCACGCTCAGCCCGGCCTCGAGGGCGTGTCCCTCCGGGTCCCGATCGAACGATGCTCCATAGGCGAAGCGGACCCAGGGCGCCCAGAGCCGCATGATCCGTCGGCGCCAGGGGTTTTCCGAGAGGGTGTAGTCCAGAAGCACGATTCGTCCTCCGGGTTGCACCACGCGGCGCAACTCGAGGAGGGCCGGAGTCTGGGCCTCGGGGGGAAGGACGCAGAAGAGAAAGGTAGCGGTGGCCGCGGGGAAGTGGTCGCCAGGAAAAGGGAGTGTCCTCACGTCGGCCTGCACGAAGGATACGTCGGGCCGTATCGGCCTTGCACGCTGCCTGGCTCGGGAGAGCATCCGTGCGGAGAGGTCGAAGCTGATGACGGAAGCGTCTTGCGGATAGTAGGGCACGTTGCGCCCGGTCCCGGCTCCGCAGTCGAGCAGAAGCGCCTTGTCCCCAACGACCTCGAACACGGAGGGTCGAACCTTGCGGTACCGCCCCCACTCGAAGAACCAGTCGAGCACGTCGTACCAGGGGGCGATCCTGTCGTACGTCTTCTTGAGATGGTTCACACAGACCGCTCCCGGTTTCGGTTCCGTCGGCTCCCGGCCGCCATGCGCCCACCGTTCACCCCTGTCGCGATCGTTGGATCCGCTCTAGCGTTGGGAATCGATTCCCGACGGATCGCACCGATCCGTCCTCAGCCGGTCTCCACCGGGAGTCTTTGAGATGACCATCTCCGACTGTACCCGCCCTCTGGTCGCCATTCTGGCTTTGTGCATCGTCCCGCTCGCGCTCGCCGGGCAGGAGCCACACGGCCACGCCGAATACGCGCATGTCTCCGAGGAGGGCGTGCCTTTGTACGGCACCCTCGGAGATCGAACGCGCCCGATCACGACGGAGTCCGAGCTCGCACAGGCGTACTTCGACGAGGGAATGCAGCTCATGTACGCCTTCGGCAGGAGCGTGGCCCGCCTCTCCTTCCAGGCGGCCCGGGAGGCGGATGCGCAGTGCGCGATCTGCTGGTGGGGGGAGGCCTGGTCGCTCGCACCCTATCTGAACGGGGGAATGGGCCCAGCCAACGAGGAGGAGGCCTTCCGGGTGATTGCCCACGCGATGGAGCTCAGGGATGCTGCGAGCCCAGTGGAGTCCGCACTCATCGAGGCGATGGCCGTGCGGTTTTCCGCCGAGCCGGATGAGGCCGGCCGGGCGGCGTACGATTCTGCCTATGCCGAGGCGATGGAGGAAGTGGCGTCCGCCTTCCCGGACGACCTCGACGTGCAGACCCTCTACGCAGAGTCCAGGATGCTCCTGCGACCGAGGAGGGGGGCCGTGGACCTCACCGATCCGTCGGTCCGGGCGATCACCAGCGTCCTGGAGAGCGTACTGGAGAGGGACATCCGCCATCCGGGCGCATGTCACCTCTTCATCCACCACGTCGAGGCGTCTCCTGAGCCGGAGCGTGCGGAGGCGTGCGCGAATCATCTTGCGGACGAGATTCCCGGAGCGAGCCACATCCAGCACATGCCTTCGCACATCTTCATGCAGATCGGCCGCTACGGCGACTCCGTGAGGGGGAACATGCGGGCCCGCTGGGTCGACGAACAGGCGACGTACGGAGGGGTCCCCGGGATCTACCCCACCCACAACCTCAACATGTTGATCTTCGCCGCCGTCTTCGACGGTCAGAGCGCAATCGCGACCCGGGCCGCCGCCGATCTCGCCAAGATGTCGGGCCCGCAGTCCTTCTTCCTCCCCGTCACACTTGCAATCTTCGGTCGCTGGGACGAGCTCCTGGAGATGAACGAGCGGCCCGCGAGCCCCTTTCTCGAGGGCATGTGGAGCTGGGCGCGTGGTACGGCTCACCTCCGCACCGGCTGGCAGGGGTCGGCGGAGGACGATCTGCGCCGACTGCGGGAGATCGAAGAAAACACCTCCGAGGGAGAGACTTTTCGGTTCCATCCGCAGCGAGACCTCCTCGCCATTGCGAGGGGGCTGCTCGAAGCGGACCTCTTGGTCGCCCGAGGGGAGCACGCACGAGCCGTCGAGATCCTCGCCGAGGCGATCGAGACGTACGACGGGTTGGTCTACGACGAACCGGAGCCGTGGCTCCTCCCTCCCCGCCTCGCGCTCGGCGAACTGCTCCTCGACATGGACCGTGCGGTCGAGGCGGAGGAGGTCTACCGTGCGGCTCTCGATCGGCATCCGGAGCTCGGATGGGCGCTGTTCGGCCTCGAGCGATCGCTACGCGCCCAGGAACGGGATGAAGAAGCCGAGCAGGTGAGAGAGAGCTTCGAGCTCTCCTGGGCTCGCGCCGACGTCTGGCTGCGCTCCTCCAGATTCTGACCGGTTGGAGGTCAGGGACTTCGCCGACCGGCCGGCCGAGTGGGTTTACGAGGTCGTAGCCGGAGAGGAGGACGAACGCACCTGCGACGCGATCTCCGACGACGCATGCGCTGAAGTCCCCGGCAACTTCCTCCTCAACGCGCTGAACGGGGTCTGCACGAAGCTCGCGGAGCAGCTCGCGTCCCCCGGGCTGGTGCTCCCCTGGGTTCTCGGGGCGATCGGCGCGCCGACCGCGCTCATCGGTCTGCTCGTTCCGGTCCGCAGGGCCGCCGCCCTCCTGCCGCAGCTCGCGGTCGCTGGTTGGATTCGAGCCTATCCGAAGCGGAAGTGGTTCTGGACCGGAGCGGGGTTGGTGCAAGCCGGAGCTCTGGCGGCCATGGTGCCGGCGCTCTGGCTCTCGCCAACCCAGGCCGGAGGTGCGGTGGTCGCACTTCTCGCCGTGTTCGCGGTGGCGAGCGGAGTCGGCTCGGTGGCCTTCAAGGATGTGGTGGCCAAGACCATTCCGAGGGGACGCCGCGGCCGACTTCTCGGTGTGCGGGCAACCGCGGGCGGGCTGCTCGCCCTGGTCGCGGCGGCTGTCCTTCGGTTCACCGTGGCCGAAGAGGAGTCCCTCGGCCCCTATGTGGCGCTCCTCGTGGCGGCCGCCGCCCTCTGGGTCCTTGCGGCCGGGCTGTTTGCGGGAATCCGGGAAGGAGGGGGAGCGAGCGAGGGAGGGCGAAACGCCTTCGAGGAGGGGCGTGCGGGGCTCCGCTTCCTGGGGGAGCAGCCGGGCTTCAGAAGGTTCGTGTTCGCGAGGGCTCTCCTCCTGTCGGCCCAGTTCGCGGTTCCCTTCTACGCCCTCCACGCCCAGGCGGTGACCGGAGTGAACGCTAGTCACCTCGCGCTCTTCGTGATGGCGTCCAGCCTGGCGGCGGTCGTCTCTTCCCCTTTCTGGGGGAAGTTCTCCGATGCGGCCGCGCATCGCGTGATGGTGGCTGGAGGCGTCTGGTCAGCCTTGACCATCGCCGCGGCTCTCACGGCCGAGCTCGTCCCCGACGAAGGAGCGCGCCTGATCGTGCTCACCTTCGTCTTTCTTTCGTCCGGGTTCGCAGTGGCGGGGGTTCGTCTCGGCCGCAAGACCTACCTGCTGGACGGGGCGCCCGAAGTGGAGCGGCCCCTGATGGTGGCCGTCGCGAACACCCTCGTCGGGGTGATGTACGCGCTGGGCGCGGGGCTCGGCGTTCTGGCCGCCCACCTCGGCATACCGGTCGTGCTCGGCGTCCTCGGAGGACTGGCGGTCGCGGGGACGGCGGTCGCGGGGTCACTGCCGCCCGCCGAACGATTGGTGGTCGAGCGCGGAGACGCTTCCGGGTAATCGCGAAGGCGCTCCCGTAGAATCGCGGTCCGTGGGGAGCGTCCTACTCGTCCTGCTGAACGCGAAAGGTCGCGTGAGCGTCGGCTTCCGCGTGGACCAGGAGGTAATCCCGGAGCGCTCGCACCTCGAGGAGGTCGGTGGAGTGGACGTCACCCTCGACGGAGACATCGTCCGAGAGGTCGCGGTTCATTCCGCGCAGGAGCTGGTCCCGTGCGGGCTCCATGACCTCCGCGACCGACACACGCGCCCGCTGGCGGAGGAATTCGACCAGGCGATCCTCGGCAAGCCAGGCGAGGCCTCCGACGAGGACGTTGCGCGTTTCGAGATCGAACTCCAGGTCGGGGACGTGGAGCTCCCCGGCACTCGAATCGAGCTCGGGCCGTCCGACGAGGAAGACTCGGCCGCGTGCGGAGCCTTCAAATCGGACTTCGAGGGCCACCCGCCCGTCCCCGATGCCACGCAGAGCCAGCTCCTGGATCCGGATGAGGCGCCGCCCCAGCTCCACCTCCCTCTCCTGGAGCTGCCGGGTCAGGATCTCGCCCGCCTGCGGATAGTGAATCCGCCCCTCGAGGACGATCCTCGCGCGACTCGGGACTTCGCCCTGCTCCAGTGGGGGGAGGTCCGTGAGGACGGTGTCCGGGGCCGGTCCCAGGACGATCGCGGGCTGGGCGCTCATTCCGACGTCGATCGTCAGGACCGAGCCCTCCCCATGTGTCCTGCCCTGAGTCACCCCGATGGGGTTCACGAGCAGCCAGACGTCGTCCGTGAGCTCGATGGGTTCCTGGAGGGTGTGCCAGACGTCCTGGAGCCGGGACCGTACATCGACTTCCGCCACCCGCCGATCGATCTCATCCGTGCGCCCTGCGAGCGCCGACCTCACACCACCCAGAGCGGTTCCGGTCACGTCGATGCCGAGGGGAGTCACGCGGCACCGATCCCGATCCTCCTCGGACAAGGCTTCCACCGTGTCGACGCGTGCCTCCGATCTCAGCACCCAATCGGCATCCAGGTGCAACCGGGACGAGAGCTCAACCGTGGCTCGCGGTCTTCCCTCTTCGTCGTTCTCCCCGCACCCCGCACTGACCGTGGGAAGCAGGGGAGGGTCGTACCAGGCCCGTCCTCCGTAGCTCAGGACCGTCGAGATGAGGGCGGTGTCCCCGCGAATCTGAGCCTGGAACGGTTCCCGCTCGGCCCGATACGCGACTTCTACCCGGTCGTGATCCGGATGCTGTTCGCGGTCCTCCAGATCGCCGAAGCTCCGTGGGACGGCTTCCTCGAGGTCCTGGATCACCGCCGTGAGGTCGTAGACCACGGGGGCGGCGAGATAGGCGAACTCGGCTTCCGGCACGTCGGGATCTTCCGCGACCACCTCGGGGGCGGGCGGATCGACTCGGGGGGGAGCCGCCCACGGACGCCAGAACCAGAGGAGGATCGACCCGAACAGGACGGCTGCTCCGGCAAGGAGAGCCGCTCGTGCCAAGGGATCCCGGGGTAGGGTCGGTCTCATGCCTTCGCTGCGCGCGACGGGACCCCACCCGACCGGGACTTCCGGGAAGGCGAGCTCCGCGAAGTGACGGTGGGCGTCCTGACCGCGAAAACGAAGAATAGGACAGGTGGCGGATCGGCTCAAGAAGGCTGCCCGGGCCCGACCGACCGGAACACCCGGGGTTGGGTGGGGGTCGTTCATACTTCAAGAGGTAGTGCGCCTTCGAGGCAGATCGGGGCAGCGATCCCCGTCCGCCTGCGCCGGCCGTTCCGGGGCCGATCCTATGCCGGAGCTGTGATGGAGGTGACCATGTCCGTTCGGGCCGCATCTGGAGTCTTTTCTCTCGTGCTCGCCGTCCTGGCGAGCGGTTGCGACTTCGAGCCTGCCCTCGACGCGGAGGCGGTGGAGATCGAGGCGAGGCAGGTGCTCGAGGAGGAGATCGGGACGGAGTACCAAGACCTGCGCCTCTCTCTGATCGCCGACGGTCTCGAACAGCCGTGGTCCATCGGCTTCCTCCCCGACGGTAGCCTGCTCGTAACGGAGCGGCCCGGACGGCTCCAACTCGTCGTGGACGGAGAGGTCTCGGAGGTGGGCGGACTTCCGGAGATTCACGCGCAGGGTCAGGGCGGACTTCTGGATGTGGTTCCCCACCCGGCGTACGAGCAGAATGGCTGGATCTACCTCACATACTCGAAGGGGGACGACGACGCCACCGTCCCGGCGCTCATTCGTGCCCGTCTCGACGGAGTGCAGCTCGTCGATGTCGAGGATCTCTTCGAGTCGAACGAGCACACGAGCCCCGGCCGTCACTACGGATCCCGGATCCTATTCCTCGACGACGGAACGTTGCTGATGACGATCGGCGACCGGGGGGCGACGCCGGAGCGCGCGCAGGACCCCCACGACCACTCCGGCTCAGTGGTGCGATTGAGCGACGACGGGAGCGTGCCCGGTGACAATCCGTTCGCGGGGAACGAGGACTACGCCGCCGAGATCTTCAGCTACGGACACAGAAACATCCAGGGGATCGTGCAGCATCCGGAGACCGGCGAGATCTGGGCGACGGAGCACGGGCCGCGAGGGGGGGACGAGCTCAACCTCATCGAGCCCGGCGTGAACTACGGCTGGCCAACGGTCAGCCTCGGGAGGGAGTACGGAACCCAGGAGCAGTGGGGTGAGTCACGAAGGGATCCGGAGCTGCAGGAGCCCACCTTCGAGTTCCTGCCTACGATCTCGCCGTCCGGACTCGCCGTGGTGACCGGGTCGGGCTTCGACTCGACCTGGCAGGGGAACCTCCTCGCCGGAGGGCTCCGGGGAGAGCGAATCCTGCGGCTCGTCGTCGAGGACCGCGAAGTCGTCCACGCCGAGGAGCTCCTCGGCGACGAGCTGGGTCGGATCCGGGACGTCAGGCAGGGTCCGGACGGAAACATCTACATCGCCACCGGGGAGTCTGAGGGTGGGGTCTACCGGATCGAGCCGGTAGATTGACGGCAAGCCGGGGCCGCCGGGCGAATCCGCCCGGCGGGACCCTCGGCACCCTGACCACTCCGACCCGGGACCCTTCCGTATGCTCGCTCGTGAGGTCATTCCGCTCCCCGAGCACATCTATCCAATCGACGACTGGCGGATCGTGGCGACCCGCTTCGACCCCAAGCACGAGGGACGCGCCGAGACGATCTTCTCGCTTTCGAATGGCTTCCTGGGTGTGAGGGGCACATTCGAGGAAGGCCGTCCCTCGCTCTCGCCGGCCACCCTGGTCAACGGCTTCCACGAAACCTGGCCCATCGAGCATGCGGAGGAGGCGTACGGCCTCGCCCGCACGGGTCAGACGATCGTGAACGTCCCGGACGCGACGGTCCTTCGCCTCTACCTCGACGACGAGCCGCTCTTCCTTCCCGTCGCGCGCATGCCCGAGTACCGCCGCGTCCTCGACATGCGGACCGGAGTCCTCTCGCGGGATCTCCACTGGTCGACCCCGTCCGGGAAGCAGGTCCGCATCCGCTCCCAACGGTTGGTCTCCTTCGAGCACCGGCACCTCATGGCGATGACCTATGAGATCATCGTGGAGGACGACTTCGCCCCGGTGACCGTGGTCTCGAAGGTGATCAACCGGCAGGATATCCAGCCGGAGGACGAACCCCGCCGCCGGCCGACGGACCCTCGACTCGCCCGACAGTTCGCCTCCCGGGTGCTGAATGCGGAGCACGTGGATTCGGACGACCATCGCCTCCTCCTCGGGTACCGCACGTCGAACAGCCGCATGACGCTAGGCGTCGGAGTGGATCACCTCGTGGAGACGGAAGCCGATCATGAGATCTCCCTCGCTCTCGACGGGGATCTTTCTCGCTTCGTGGTCACTGCCGATGCCCGTCCGGGCGTGCCGATCCGGATCACCAAGTACGCGACGTATCAACGCTCCCGCTCCGTTCCGCCCCAGGAGCTTCTGGACCGATGCGGCCGAACTCTGGATCGTGCCGTCCGTGACGGACCTGATCGCTTGCTCGATTCGCAGCGGGAGCATCTCGGCCGGTTCTGGGAGCGGGCCGATGTGCGTGTGCGGGTGAGGGAGAATCAGGCTCGGACGCAGCAGGCGATTCGGTGGAATCTCTTCCAGCTAGCGCAGGCGACGTTGCGGGTCGAGGGAGAGGGTGTGCCGGCGAAAGGGCTCACGGGACAGGCGTATGAAGGGCACTACTTCTGGGACACCGAGATCTACGTGCTCCCCTTTCTTGCCTATACGGAGTCCCGCATCGCCCGGACCTTGCTCAGGGTGCGCCATTCGATGTTGGACCAGGCGCGCGCCCGGGCCCGGGATCTGAGTCAGCGCGGGGCGCTCTTTCCCTGGCGAACCATCAACGGCGAGGAGGCGTCCGCCTACTACCAGGCCGGTACCGCCCAGTACCACATCGACGCGGACATCGCGCATGCGATCCGAAAGTATGTGGACGTTCGCGGCGACATGGAGATCCTCAGCGAGATCGGAGGGGAGATTCTGGTCGAGACTGCGCGGCTCTGGGAGGATCTCGGTTTCTACGGAGACGACGGGGAGTTCCACATCTACGGCGTGACGGGGCCCGACGAGTACACCACGGTGGTGAACGACAACACCTTCACCAACCTCATGGCTCGCCTCAACCTCAACTACGCCGTGAGCGCGGTGCGGCGGCTCGAAGAGGAGAGACCGGAGGAATATCACGCGCTCGTCCACTCCGTGGGGCTGGAGCCCGAGGAAGTTGAGGCGTGGGAGCGCGCGGCGAAGGCGATGCACATTCCCTACGACGAGGAGCGAGGGATGAACCCCCAGGACCGCAGCTTCCTCCAGCGGGAGCGATGGGACCTGGAGGGGACTCCCCGGGAGCACTTCCCCCTCCTCCTCCACTACCATCCGCTCGTGATCTATCGTCACCAGGTCATCAAGCAGGCGGACGTGGTCCTGGCGATGTTCCTGCTGGGCAATGAGTTCAATGAGGACGAGAAGCGACGCAACTTCTACTACTACGACTCCATCACCACCGGTGACTCCTCACTGTCGGCTGGGGTTCAGAGCATCGTAGCGGCGGAGATCGGGGACGAGGCCAAGGCCCTCGAATACTTCCACTACGCCCTGATGATGGACCTCGGGGACGTGGCGGGGAACGTTTCCGACGGGGTGCATGTGGCGTGCACGGGTGCCGTCTGGCAGGCGCTGGTGTTCGGCTTCGGGGGCGTCCGGGACTTCGACGGTCGCCTCGCCATTGATCCAAGAACGCCCGAGGCCTGGGAGTCGCTCGCCTTCCCCATCCGCTTCCGGGGGCGCCAGCTCCGCATCCGTCTCACCCATGAGTGCGAGACGTACCTGGTCGAGTCGGGCGAGCCCCTGGAGGTCGAGATCCGGGGACAAAAGCACCGCCTGGAGCCGGGGGAACCGCTGGAAGTCATTCCCGAGTAGGGTTCCTGTGACGTCGGGAGCCCGGCGAGGCGTCCGCCGGAGCTACGTCTCCACGAGGAGCTCCACGAAGTCGTGGACGGGGGTGCCGGCCAGGCGCTCCGGATCCGTCATGATCCTCTCGAGGCGGGCGAAGCGCTCGGTCCCCAGCCGGGGCGCGACGCTCGACTCGAATTTGGCCTCGAGAAGCGGACGTCCCTCATCCCGCCGCCTGCGGTGGCCGACGGGGTACTCCAGCTCGATCCGGTCCGTGCGGTCGCCGTCTGAGAAGAAGACCTGCACCGCGTTGGCGATCGAGCGTTTCGCGGGATCGTAGTAGTCCCGGGTGAAGCGGGGGTGCTCCTTCACCTCCATTCGCTCCCGGAGGAGGTCGATGCGCTCGTCGGCTGCCGCGGCGTCCTCGTAGTCCGACGCCTCGAGATCGCCCCGAAGCAGGGCGACGGCGGTCATGTACTGGAGGCAGTGGTCGCGGTCGGCCGGATTGTCGAGGGGACCCGTCTTGTTGATGATCCGCATCCCCGGTTCCTGGGTCTCGATCGCGATCCGCTCGATCTCGTTCACCTGGCCGGCGACCTCGGGATGGAGGGCGACGGCCGCCTCGACCGCGGTCTGGGCATGAAACTCGGCCGGATAGGAGAGCTTGAAGAGGATGTTCTCCATGACGTAGGACCCGTAGGCCCGCGGGATGCGGAAGGGCTTGCCCTCGAAGAGCACGTCGTAGAAGCCCCAACGCGGGGCGCTCAGGGCCGAGGGGTAGCCGGGCTCGCCCCGCATGGTGAGAAGCGCGAGACGCACCCCCCGGCTGGTGGCGTCGCCGGCCGCCCAGCTCTTGCGCGAGCCCGTGTTGGGAGCGTGCCGGTACGTGCGCAGGGCACCCCCGTCCAGCCAGGCGTTCGAGAGGGCGTCCCTGACCTGGGGCACGGAACCGCCGAGGATGCCGGTGGCCACGGCCGTGGAAGCGATTCGCACGAGGATCACGTGGTCGAGCCCGACCCGGTTGAAGGCGTTCTCGAGTGCCAGGATGCCCTGCACCTCGTAGGCCTTGATCATCCACCGCAGGAGATCGGGCATCGAGAGCGGCTCGCCTCCCTCCTCCGAAGCTCGCCGACTCCGGTAGTCGGAGAGGGAGAGGATCGCTCCCAGGTTATCAGAGGGGTGACCCCATTCGGCCGCCAACCAGGTGTCGTTGAAGTCGAGCCAGCGGACGAGGACTCCGATGTCGAAGGCGGCCTGCACGGGATCGAGCTCGGTGGGGGTGCCCGGCACCCGAGCCCCTCCCGGAAGCACGGCGCCGGGCACGATGGGCCCCAGGAGTCGCGTGCAGGCCGGGTAGTCGAGAGCCTGGAAGATGCACGCCAGCGAGTCCATCAGGCAGTGCCGGGCCGTCTCGAACGCCACCTCGCTCTCCGCTCGGCCCTCGACGACGTACTCGGCGAGCTCGACCAGGATGGGGTCGGGCGGCGGACGGATCGCGCTCCTCGGGTCGGACGCGGTCATCGCTCGGCGAGCGGGACGAACGTCGCCGCCTCCGGCCCGACATAGTCGGCGCTCGGCCGGATGAGCTTTCCGTCCTTCCGCTGCTCCAGCACGTGCGCGCCCCAACCGGAGGTGCGCGCCAGCGCGAAGATCGGGGTGAACATCGCTCTGGGAATGCCCATGCGGTGATAGGCCACCGCCGAGAACCAGTCCAGGTTCGCGAAGAGACCCTTCGCTTCCCGCATCACGGCTTCGA
>SLCK01000098.1 GCA_007125845.1 Gemmatimonadota bacterium | reverse complement strand
CATACTCAAGGGGGGTGAAGTTGATCGGCGCGACGGCGCACTACGCTACCGCCGTGCTGGACGACGGGCCCATCATTCAGCAGGACACGACGCATGTGAACCACCGTCACAGCGTGAGTGATTTGATCCGGCGCGGGCGAGATTTGGAAAAGAGCGTCTTGGCTCAGGCCGTGCGCTGGCATCTGCAACACCGGGTGCTGGTCTACGAGAATAAGACGGTGGTCTTCGACTGAGCGCGCCCTGCGCTCGTTCGCCCTAAAAAGTGGCCTATTTGGGGGCCACCGAACCATATGTGGGCACACCGTGTCGGCGAGCCTTCGCCGGCAGACGCTGGTGTGGGAGGCGTGCGACGGTATGTCGCGTGGAAGTCACAAGCCCATGTCGCTTCTGCACATCGGTGATTCGGAAAGGGCGGCCCTCCTCCCGACCTCTCGATGTCTCCCTTGTCGAGGCGCCCCTTCGCGTTACACTGAGTGTGCGTAGGATCGGCTCTCGCCCAATCGACCTGCCGAGCGGTCCAGCTCCGACGGGACGCATCGCCGGATCGCTCAACCATCGTCTCCATACCACAGGCCACATAATCATGCGTTTACAAGCTCTCCTCGACGAGTTCGCGCCCTCGCTGCGTTTGGCGCTCGTGATCGCGCTTCCGGCCCTGATCGTGGCCTGCGACAGCGATAGCAGCCCGACGGATACGACCCCTCAGCCGAGTCAGGTCGAGGACATCTCGCCCACTGGCTCGAACGGATCTCTGAGCGTGACCGCCGGTTCCTCGGCAGAGCTGGCGATCCGGGTCACCGACAGCTCCGGGGACCCGATCGCGGGGCTGACCACCGAGTGGCAGGTAATGAGCGGGGACGGTGGTCTCACGCCGATGGGCGTGACGCCCTCGAGCGAACCGGCTGCGGTGCCCGGATCCCCAGTGTTCCAGAGCATGGGCTCCACGACAACGGAGGTCGTGACGAACCAGAATGGAGAGGCTCGGGTGCGTTGGCACGCCGGGGGCTCCGTCGGAAGCTCTGAGGTGACGGTGAGCGCGCAGGGCGAGACGCTGCAGACGTTTTCGATCCAGGTGCAAGCGGGAGACGTGGCGAGCGTGACGGCGGATCCCTCGTCGCTCGAGTTCCACGCGGTTGGGGAGGAGGCCAGTGTCTCGGCCGAGGCGCATGACCAGCACGGCAACCCGCTCCAGGGCACGTTCCAGTGGGGCTCGCTAAACGAGGAGGTCGTCACAGTCGCGGGCGGCGTGGCCACGGCCGTCGGGGCCGGAAGCAGCGCCTTGGTGGTGAGCATGGGGACCGCGGCGGACACGGTGCCGGTCACGGTGACCCAGACGACGGTGTCGGTAGAGATCTCGCCGACGGAGGCGGAGATCGAGGGAATCAACACGGTTCTTGCCTTTCAGGCCACCGCCTACGACGCGAACGGCCACGAGATCCCGCTCTCCGCGCAGGACTTCGAGTGGAGCACGGGAAGCGGAGTGATCGCGACCGTTCGGCCGAACGGTCGCGTCACGGCTCGCGCCGCAGGGGAGACCACCGTCCGGGCGGAGCGGGAAGGCCACTCGGCCGAGGCCACCCTCCTCGTCATCCAGATCGAGGAACCGGAGCCGGAAGATCCGGAGGTGATCTTCCCCGACGCGAATCTGGAGGCGGCGGTCCGCGCCGCGATCAACAAGCCGACCGGCCCGATCTTCCAGTCAGATCTGGAGGGACTGACGAACCTGACGGCGTCGAACGTGGGCATCATCGACCTGACGGGCCTCGAGTACGCCACGGACCTGACCGTCCTGCAACTCGACAACAACAACATCACGGACCTGTCGCCGCTGTCGGGGCTGACCGGGCTCACGCACCTCTACATCTGGAATAACTTTGACCTCTCCGACCTGTCTCCCCTGGCGGGGATGGTGCAGCTTGAGGAGCTTTGGTCGAACGGGAACCAGGTGCAGGACGTGGGGCCGCTGCAGAACCTGACGGCTCTCACGGCCATCGGCCTGCGTAACAACCAGGTCCAAGATATCGGCGCGCTCGTGGCCAACTCGGGGCTGGGCACGGGCGACTACATCGACCTCCGAGACAATCCCCTGGGCTTCGAGGCGGCGTGCTTGGACATCCCGGAGCTGGAGAGCCGGGGAGTCGCGGTGGACCACGATCACCTCTGTATCTGACCCGTTCGACATCGATGCGAGTTTCGATTTCGGGGGCTCGGATACGGTTGGGTCGGGACTGAAGGTCTTCTTGCTGGAGGTTGTGTGAGGAAGGAGCGGAGGCTTCCGCCCCCCAGATTCTCGGGGGGCGGGAGCCTTCGCTCGCTCCTTTCGGGTGACTTTGTTTAACTGGGACGACATGATCGACTTCGGGATGGGTCCGGAGCCCGGTCCGGATGGAACGCTCGCCCTGATCTATCCGCTCGGGGACGCGAAGCTCCTGCGGATGGTGGCCGAGGTTGCCCGGCGTGGCGGGGAGGCGGAGCAGCCGATCCATGGAGAGCCGGTGGCGATCCGTACCCTCGTGTCGCCCAGCGCTCGATGATCATCGCCGCGTTCGAGCCCTTCGGCGGCCGGCGAAGGAACCGTTCGTGGGAGGTGCTCGAGCGGTTCCCGCCTCACTCGGGAATCGAGCAGGTACGTCTTCCGGTCGACTTCGCACGGCTTCCGGAAGAGATCGAGGCACTCCTCTCGGAGCGGCCCACCGCGCTCCTCCTCCTGGGCGAGTCCTCCGACCGGATCGTCCGCGTGGAGCAGATCGCCCTCAACCTGGCCGACTCCGATCTTCCGGACAACGCCGGGGCGCGGCCCCGGATGGAACCACTAATGGTGAGCGCTCCTCTCGCGCTGCAGGCCACCTGGTCGGCTCGTGCGGTCGCGGACCGGATCGCGGCGGACGGAGTGCCGGCCGCACCGTCCTTCCACGCCGGGACGTTCGCATGCAACGCCGCTTTCTTCCTCGCACTCCTCGGGGCCCGGGATCGGCAGGGAGAGGTGGTGGATGCTCCGATCCCTGTGGGATTGCTTCACATCCCGAGATTCTGTGGACTGCTCGGGCCCTCCCGGATCAGCCTCGCGCGCGCGATCGAGCGGGCCGCCATGGCGCTCCTCGCCCCGCCCCGCACGAGCGAGGTTGGCGCAACGCGTCGGTGAGCTAGGAGGGCTACGTCCACGAGGGCAGGGGCTGGAGGGGATTCCCCACGATCCGGAACTGGCCGAGGACATGGGCGGATTCCGGGTCGACGCGTTCGGTGACGGCCCGGAGGAGGGACGCCACGTCCGGATGCCGACCGGTGACGAGCTCGTCGACCAGGTGATCCGAGAGGCGGCGGGAGGCCTCGATCGGGATGGGAGCCACGGCTCCCAGGTAGCAGCCAGCGCGCCCGGAGGCAACGAAGCGGGTGCCGAACGGGATCAGGCTCCTCGTTCGGCTAAGGGTATGGCAGGCCACGGAGATCACGGCTCCTGCGGCCCGCTTGAGCGGGTGGCCCACCACATGGTTCCAGCGTAGGGCCTGATAGCCGCCCCACCCTCTCGCTCTTCCGTGTCCGGCGTAGAGGAGGACGGAGGGGCCGGCGGCGGCAGCCTCGCAGAGCGCTTCCCGGCGCGTGCGATCCGCCCGGAGGTCGCGGACGGGAATGCCCTCCTCACTCATCCTCGCCAACCAGCCGCCCGCGATCTCCAGGTAGATCCGCTTGCCCATCGCGGCTACAGTCACCGAGGTGGAATCCTTTCGAGGTGCGCTCAGATTCCGAACGGCTGTGAGCCAGGGATCCAGGTCGGAGGGTCGGTCGGCCTGGACGAGTGCGACGGTGGCGGTGACACCGGACCGTCCCCGGATCACGCTGCCCGGAAGTGCGCGGGCTGGCCCCCGTCGTCGTGGTGCGATGAGGAGCGCCGCATCGAAGGGGGCGGTATCGAGGAGCTGGGCCAGCCGCTCCCTGAGTCGGTACGGGTCGTGCCTGGGTCCGTCCGGGTCGGGTCGATTCAGGATGGTCAGGTGGGGCCGAGCTCCCGAAGGGTCTCCCGCGCGGACCGGGTTCCACTCCCGCTCCGACCAGGCGCCGATCCGGGCTCCCAGCTCCGGAGGCGCGAGGACGAGGAGGCGACGGTCGGCGCTCGGTTCCGTGAAGGCGATGCTCGGAGTGCTCACGCGCCTACGCCGCCTGGAAAGCGTCGGCGTAGAGCTGCCACGGTGCCAGCTCCTCCTCGCTCCGCTCCTCCAGGATCTTTCGCACGAAGTAGTGCATCGCGATGTCGCCTTGCTCCTCCACATTGAACTGGGCCAGGTCGCCTCCCGCGGCCAGGAGCGCATCCTCGGCGCCGTCCCCGTTGTGGCGGTTCTCCCCGTAGCCGTAATCGTACGTGTCGGGCTGGGTCTGGGCGTGGATGGCCCGGGAGATGTAGATCGGACCGTCCACCAGGGCCTGCCAGACGTGGGTGAGCTCGTGGACCATGGTCGGCAGGTCGAGCTCCTCGGCCGGATCCACGTTGATCAGGGTCATTGTGACGAACGGCCTCGCGCCCGGCTCGTCGCCCAGAAGCTTCTGCATGCCTTCCTGGAGCTTGAACACGAGTTGGTTCGAGGGGCCCTCGCGGGATACGTGGATCTGGTCGTAGTCGAGTGTGGATCCGAAGACCTCCTGACCCGCCTCGCGCTCGTCCTGTGTGAGGGGCCGGAAGCTCTGGATCCACTGGAGGAGCAAGCTGAAGACGGTGGCCAGGAAGCCACCGCCCACGAGCCAGGCGCTGGCCAGGATCTCGTCGATGGAATCTCCCAGGCGGTCGAGGGTCAGCAGGAGCTCGTCGACGACATCGGATCCGGCGTCGGCGAAGGCCGCCAGGATCTCGTCGAGGGTCCGGCCCGCGGCCCGCACCGCGGCGATCACATGGTCCCGAAAGTCGGCCGGGCGCTCGAGCGTTGCGATGAAGAGGTCTGCGATCTCCACCCCGAACTCCAGGATGGCGCCGACGGCTTCGCGCAGCAGGTCGAAGCCCCGATTCACGAGCCGTCCGAGGAGATCCACGAGCTCGCCGCCGAAGCTCAACACGCCGGTGACGAAGCGCCGTACGCCTTCGAGGAAGTTCTT
>SLCK01000142.1 GCA_007125845.1 Gemmatimonadota bacterium | reverse complement strand
TCTTCCCATGATCCACGTGTCCGATCGTTCCCACGTTCACATGCGGCTTCGTCCGCTCGAATTTCGCCTTGGCCATTCCCGTCCTCGTGATGTTGCGTTCAGGTCAACGTTCAGGGAGCTCTCTGCTTCACTCGTCTACCTCAACCCCCGGCGGCACGCTTTACCGACGTGCCTCCACCTCGCTCGTTCCACTTTCCCTGCGTCCGTCCGGGTGCCGACGCCGGGCATCGCGACTCGCCCGGTGAGCCTGTCGACCGACCAGAGCTCCGGGAGGGAATTGAACCCTCGACCTCTTCCTTACCAAGGAAGCGCTCTACCACTGAGCTACCGGAGCCTCGCCCGGCACCGTTCCTCGACGAGGATCCGGTATCGGAGAGCGGGAGACGGGACTCGAACCCGCGACCCTCAGCTTGGAAGGCTGACGCTCTAGCCAACTGAGCTACTCCCGCATGGCCGCCAGAGCCTCTCGACTCGCGGCCCTTTCCCAACCGACATTCCGAGGCGTCGGGGTCGCCGCCGCCGTCATGGTGGGGGTAGGATTCGAACCTACGAAGGCATAAGCCAGCAGATTTACAGTCTGCCCCGGTTGACCGCTTCGGTACCCCACCTCACACGCGTTTCGCCGCACGGTCCCCCACAGTCGTGGTCGTGGTTGGCGCACGGCGAAGGAGCTGACGAAGGGACTCGAACCCCCAACCTGCCGCTTACAAGGCGGCTGCTCTACCAGTTGAGCTACGTCAGCAAGTATAGAGCTTTGTAGTGTAAACTTCGGCCCGGAGGGTGTCAACCGACCCCCTCCTCCCGCTTCCAGCGCGTCCCTCCCTCGCCGTCCTCGAGGACGATTCCGCGCTCGGCGAGTTCGTCTCGGATCCGATCTGCCGCGCCCCAATCCTTACGTTCTCGGGCGCCCGCCCGAGCCCGTATTCGCTCCTCGACCCATTCGCGCAGCGAAGCATCCACCACGTGACTCCGCTCGGACAGCTCCAGGAGCCCAAGCACCTGATCGAGCGATTCGAGGACCCGGACGGCGCGCTCCCGCTCCCCTGGATCAAGAGCCTCGGTTGCGTCCAACACGGCGTTGGCCCGTTTGACGAAGATGAAGAGCGCGGCCATCCCAGCCGCAGAGTTCAGGTCGTCGTCCATCGCTCGGTTGAACGCCTCGGTGGCCTGGTCGGCCAGATCGAGGAGGGAGGTGGGAGGCGCGTCTGCCGCGACAGGATGCTCCCGGATCCGCTCGCCGAAGGCGACCAGTCGCCGGACGGCCCGCGAAGAGGCCTCCAGTCCGGCTCGGGTGAAATTCAACTCGCTGCGATACTGCGCGGAGAGAAGTTGGTGACGGATCGCCGCCGGAGAGACGCCTTCCTCGAGCAAATCCCCCACGGTGATGAAGTTGCCCAGCGATTTGGACATCTTCTTCCCCTCGACCCGCAAGTGCTTCACGTGCAACCAGTACCGGGCGAACGTCCGTCCGGTGGCACCCTCCGACTGCGCGATCTCGTCCTCATGATGAGGGAAGATCAGGTCCTCCCCTCCGAGGTGCAGATCCAGCGTCTCCCCGACCTCGGCGAGCGCCATCGCGGAGCACTCGAGATGCCACCCCGGCCGCCCACGGCCCCAGGGAGCATCCCAGGCCGCCCCCACCTTCTCGTCCTCCGGCTTGGTCCCCTTCCACAAGGCGAAGTCCCGAACGTCTTCCTTCCCGTACTCGTCCGCGGACACGCGTTCCCCCTGTCTCGCCTTTTCAAGATCCCGACCCGACAGCCTTCCATATGTGGGGAACGCCGAGATGTCGAAGAAGACCGAGCCGTCTTCCGTCGTGTACGCCAGGTCTCGATCCAGGAGGCGCTGCACGATCTGCACCATCTCCTCGATGTAATTCGTGGCGCGTGGATAGAGATCGAAGCGCCGAATGCCCAGCACATCCGCCTCCTCCAGGATCCGATCGACCCAGGGCTGAGTGTAGTGCCCGAGAGAGACGCCTTCGTCCCGTGCAGCGCGGATCGTCTTGTCGTCCACGTCCGTGAGGTTCATGACGAACCGCACTTGGTACCCCTTCCACTCGAGGTAGCGGTGAACCAGGTCGTAGAAGACGAAGGTGCGAAAATTTCCGATGTGGGCCGGGCCGTAGGCCGTAGGCCCGCATCCGTAGATCCCGACGCGTCCGGCCACGACGGGATGAAAATCTTCGGTCCGGCGGGCGAGCGTGTTGTGGAGTCGAAGGCCCATTCGAGGTGATCGGGGTCGGTCGGACTGGAGGGACGGCACATCCCGACGGAGCCGGGAGGAGCGTGGGAGATCGCAGCTTTGGAGCCAGCCGAACGGCTTCCGGTGGTCGCCGAAGGGAATCCGCTGAGGCTCAGTGCAGAAGGCGTACCTCGTCCACTCGCCAACGTTCCGTGTCGCGGTACAGGCCCAGGAAGAGGGTGCGCTCGATCTCCTGCGAGGTCCCCGACACCCGGGCCGACCAGCGCAATTCGGCGAATCCCCGATCCGGGGAGTCTTCGACCGGCGCGGCCCTGGTCACCACCGTATTGCGATGGTCGTACCCTCTCAGGAACTCGCGCAGGGAGGCCACCGCCTGCCGAGCAGACAGCCCGGCATGACTCGTCCCTTCGAGGTGAAGCCGGATTCCGCCCGAGCCCATCCACTCCGCGAGTCCGTCCCGGGAGCGTTCCGCAAAGGCCGAAGCGAAGGCGAGGGAAGCCGCTTCGAGCTCGGTGGAAGCAACGTGGATCGTGTCCCCGGTGTCGGCGGGGACCTGGCCGCCCAGGCCCATGTGCTGAACCGGCGGCGGTGGAGCCGCGACCGCGGCCGCCGGCGCTGCGGCGGTCAGCACGACCGCCATCACCGAGAGCGCTCGACCAATCGCGATTCGAGCTCGAATCATTCCGCCTGCTCCTCTTCGTTCATCTCCTCCCGGATCCTCTCGAGCGCTCGAACCGGGTCCGGCGCTCCGGTGATGCTGCGGCCCACGACCAACGCGTCCACTCCGCTCGCCACCGCGCTCCGCGGTGTGGCCACTCGCCGCTGATCGTCCGCAGCGTCACCCTCGAGTCGGATCCCCGGCGTCACGATAAACGGGTCCACGCCCAACTCAGAACGGAGAAGACCGACCTCCGGCGGAGCCGCCACGAATCCGTCCACCCCGGAGCTCCATGCGTGGCCGGCCAGACGCACCACCTCCTCCTCCGGCCGCAACGCGGACCGTCCCCAGCTCTCCTGGAGCTCGTCCGCAGAGAGGGACGTCAGCACCGTCACCGCCAGCAGGCGGGTGGGTGAATCCTCCAGCGCCGCGTGGGCTGCGGCCAGCATCCGAGATCCTCCGCAAGCGTGCACCGTCAGGAATTCGACTCCAAGGTCGCCCGCGGCTCGTGCGGCCCCGGCCACCGTGTTCGGGATGTCGTGGAGCTTCAGGTCGAGGAACACCTTGAGCCCCCTTGACTGAAGTTCCTCGACCAATGCCGGACCCTCCCGGGTGAAGAGCTCCAGCCCGACCTTGTAGACGTCGACCTTGCCACCGAGCCGATCGACGAGCGCGAGCGCCTGGCGCCCACTCGGCACGTCGAGGGCCACGATCAACTCGGCCACGACTCGTCTCCTCTGGCCCTCCCGATCACATCTGAAACCCGATCCGATCCCTGGGACGAGAGGAGCCCAGCAAGCTCCTTGATTACCCGCTCGGCCGCGCGAGGATCCCAGAAGGACGCGGTGCCGACCTGCACCAGCGATGCTCCCGCGAACAGATACTCCAGGGCGTCCTCTCCGCGGGAGATCCCGCCCACGCCCACGATCGGGAGGCCCGAGCATCCGGCCGCGGACCAAACCGCATGGACACCCACGGCGCGCAACGCCGGACCGCTCACTCCCCCCGCTCCGGCTCCGAGAGCCGGCCGACCGGAGGCGGGATCGATCACGAGCCCCGGCAGGGTGTTGACCAGAGTCAGTCCGTCGGCACCGCTCTCCTCAGCGGCCTGGACCACCGGGGACCACGAAGGTGTGTTGGGGGCAAGCTTGGCGAGAAGGGGACGTCGCGTACGCTCCCGGACTCCCTCGATCACCCGTCCCAACTCCTCGGGGTCGAGGGCAAAGGGAAGACCACCGCGCCGACGGTCGTTCGGGCAGGAAAGGTTCAGCTCGAAACCGAGGAAGCCCGGTCCGTCGTCGAGCACCTCCACGATCTCGAAGAACTCCTCCCGGCTGTGGCCGGCCACGCTCACGAAGACCTCGATGGAATCGAGATGGTCCCGAATCCACGGCAACCGCTCTCGGCGAACGGCGTGCGCTCCCGGATTCGCGAGCCCCACGGAGTTGATCATCCCCGCGCGGAACTCGGCGACCCGGGGCGAGGGATTGCCCAGCCTCGCCTCGAGGGTCACGGACTTGGTGACCAAACCTCCCAGCCCCTCGAGCCCGAGAACTTCGGCGACCTCCTCCCCGAAGCCGCACGTACCCGCCGCGAGGAGAACCGGGTTCCGGAACGCGGTCCCCAGCACATCGACGGTGAGATCCACCGCCGTCACCCTCCTCCTCCGGATCTGAACGGATCGCTCACCGTCAACGTTCCCGAATCGCCCGTTCGGCCTCCCGCTCCTGCGTGCGCCGCTTGAGCTTTTCCCGCTTGTCGTGAAGCTTCCTTCCCCGGCCGAGGGCGAGGGTCACCTTCGCGAAGCCCCTGCGGAAGTGGAGGTCGAGCGGAACCAGGGCGAGCCCCTTCTCCTCAACCTTACCGACGAGCTTCCGGATTTCGTGGCCGTGGAGGAGGAGCTTTCGAGGGCGCTCGGGATCGGCGTTCCATCGGTTGGCCGCCTCGTACGGGGCGATGTGGAGGTTGTGCAGCCACACCTCTCCGCGGTCGACACGGGCGAACGCGTCGGTGAAGGACACCTTTCCCTGTCGCAGCGACTTGACCTCGGGTCCGGTCAGGACGAGCCCGGCTTCCCAGGTCTCGAGGATCTCGAACTCGCGACGCGCCTTGCGATTCGTCGCAATCAGCTTACGGCCGCCCGTCTCCGCTCCCATCCCCTCAGAAGATGAGGACAGGCGTGCCGACGTCGACCCGGTGGTAGAGCTCCCGCGCGGCCTCGTTGGTAAGGCGGATGCAGCCGTGCGACACCCTTCGCTGCTCCGGGTCGGGATTCATGAGAAGGTGTGGCGCGTCCGTGCCGTGGATGGCGATACCGTCCCCGAGGAAAAGGGCAGAGGTGCCGAGGGTGCCTTCGATGCGGGCGCGGTCTGCCTGCGCGGGAATCGCCTGGCCCCTTTGCACGTAGAGCCACTCGGGCGCAATCCACACGGGATCTTTCTCCTTGCGAAGCACCTGGAACAGCCCGATCGGGGTCGTGAAGGTCCACTCCCTGCCCTGCCCCTGGAGCTCGAACCCATGTCCGGTTCCGGCCGGAGCCGACCAGATCACATCGGTGCCCTCCAGGAGGAGGACGCGGTTCTCGGCCAGGTGCACGACCACGTACGGCCCGTCGTGCTGCACGAGAGGTCGATCCAGGGAGAGCTCGCGCTCGAGCGAGACGGAGGCCAGGATGACGCCGCTCCCGCCATTGAGAAGCCCCGCGTTCTGGCCGTTTCCGTTCCCCCCAAACGGCGACAGGGCCCCGTTCGCGCCATTCGCCTGAGCCGCCAAGGAGAAGGGAAGCGCCAGCGCCATCAGCACCACCATGGCAGTACCGGCGCTCTTCGCTCCACCTCCGGACGCCTTTGAATTCCGCTCGGTTCCAATCATGCGCCTCTCCCTCATGACCTCGTAAACCCTCGCCACTTGACCCCCAAGTATAAACACCACCGCACTGTAATATATCCAGAAGAAGAGTATCGCCACCACCGCAAGACTGCCATAGGCGGTGGAGTAGTCCGCGACAGAAGTCGCGAACCAGGTGAAAGCCTCCTTCATCAACTCGTACACTCCAGCCGCGAAAGCGGCCCCCACCGCCGCGGCCGAAAACGGGATCTTCCGGGCAGGCAGGTACCAGTAGAGCAGAAAGAAGAGGACCCAGGCCGAGGTCAGGGCGATCAGATTGTTCAGGGTCGATTGGACCACAGCGCCCGCAGCGCCGTCGAGCCCTACGAGCTCGGCCCCGAACGTGCGCGCCGCGCCGGCGCCCAGGGTCAGCCCCACATTCAGGAAGAGGAGGCCGCCGCTCAGCAGGACCACGTGCATGTCGAAGAGCTTCCCTCGCATCACTCCTCGTTCCTTGTCCAGCTCGAAGACCTCGCGGAGCACGACCCGGAGGCTGGCGACCAGGCGGGTGGAGATCCACAGGAGAATCGCCGCTCCGACCAGGGAGAAGCCGGTCCGTTCCTCGATCAGACCTTCGAGGAGCCGGGCCACCGACTCGGCCAACTCCATCTCTCCGCTGATCTGCGGGAGGAAGGAGCTCACGAAGGCCAGAAGCTCGGGAGTGGTCCTTCCGAAGTGGGCGCTCAGAACGAACCCGGCGATCCCTGCGATCAGAAGGAGGAGAGGGACGACGGCGACCAGCACGTTGAATGTGATCGCCCCCGCCCAGAAGAAGAGGTCGCTCTTCGCGAGGAGGCGGGCCCACTCCTTGACGAACTCCCGGGCGATCGAGCGGCCCTCGTCACCCTTGGGAGTCGAGTCCGGATCTGAGGCCCGCTCCTCGGAAGATCGGGTCAGTCCTGCTCCTCTCCCTCGGCCGCGTCCTTCGCCGCATCCACCCCGGCCCGGTAGGCCGCCTTCGAACGCTCGATGCGATCCTCCAGGTCACCCCGGGCTTCCTGCGCGGCCTGACGCCCGGACTCCACCGCCTCCCGCACGACGTCGACCCGCCGGGTCAGCTCGTCGCGGGCCTGCTCCAGTCGTTCCTCGAGCTGCGCCTGAACCTCCCGCACCCTATCCTCCGCGGTGTCCCGGAACTGCGAGGCGCGATCCCGGATCTCCTTCTGGGTCTCCTCCCCGGACCTCGGGGCGAGGAGCAGCGCCGCACCGGCCCCCAGGATTGCTCCCAGGAGAAAGGCGCCTACGCCAGTGCTGTCCTTCTGAACAACGATGTAGGGAACTTCATCCCGGTCGGGCATCTCGGGTCCTCCAAGCGGTCGTGGAACAGGGCATTCGCGGAGTATCGCTTCAAGGTGAGTACCGGACCGGGCCATCGGGGTTCCAGGGCATTCCGGTCGTCCCCGGACCACCGGCGGCGGGGGGGCGGCATCCCGTTCCCTCCCTCTCAGTCGGCCTCATCGGAGTCCTCCGGGGAAGGAAATCCCTCTCTGCCGAGGAGGCCGTAGGTGATCTCCTTCCCGAGCTCCACACCGGGCTGATCGAGAGGGTCCACTCCGTAGAGGGCGCCGGCGTACACCGTACTGATCTGCAGGAGCATGAAGAGTCCCCCCAGCGCACGCTCGTCGAGGGTCTCGACCTCGAGAACGAGAGATGGACGACCCGCTCTCCTCAAGGCTTCCGCCGTGGCCTTGAGCTCCGTTTCGAGCAACGCCTCGAGCGTGTGCCCGCCAAGGTACGACAGCCCTGCCACGTCGGGATGGCTCGGCGGGATCGGCATCGGTGCCTCCCTGCGGCCCACTCTCACGAATGCCACGGCTTTGTCGTGCGGCCCTTCCATGAGGAGCTGAAGGAGGGAATGTTGGTCGACGGCACCGAGCGCGGCGACCGGAGTGGGCCCCACGTTCACGATGCGGCCCTCCCTGTCCCTGGCCTTCCCCAGCGACTCTCCCCAGAGCTGCTGGAACCAGAGCCCGATCGCCCTCATCCGATCTCCGTAGGGCATGAAGACGTGCACCGAGCGCCCCGCTTCGACATCGGCGGTGTGGAGCAGGGTGGCGAAGAGCCCGGCCGGGTTCTCGGCCAACGTCCCGGATCGGCAGCGCGCGTCCATCTCGGCGGCGCCCTTGAGGAGCTCCTCCAGGTCGGCGCCCACCACCGCTGCCGGGAGCAAGCCCACCGGCGACAACACCGAGAAGCGACCGCCCACCTGCGGTGGCACGGGGAGGGCCGGGATTCCCCGCTCCTCCGCCATGGCCCGCAGGATTCCCGCTTCCGGATCGGTCGTGAAGAGGAGGTGCCCGCGGAGCTGATTCTCGTCCATGGTCGCGCGGAGGGCTTCCTCCACGACCAGAAACTGAGCCATCGTTTCCGCCGTCGACCCGGACTTGCTCACGATGTTGAAGAGTGTCCGCCGCAAGTCCAAATGCGCCAGCAGCTCCGAAGTCGTGTCCGGGTCCGCGTTCTCGAGGAAGTACAGCTTCGGAAAGTGTTCCCTCGACTCCTCGGATCGCTCGTTCCACAGCGAACCCCGGAGTGCCTCCGCCACCGCCCGGGCCCCCAGACTCGAACCGCCGATGCCCACCACCACCACCGCCTCGAACCACTGCCCGAAGGAGTCGGCCACCTCCTGCACCTGACGCATCGACTCCGACGCATAGGGCAGCCCGTAGAATCCCAGCCCCCCCTCTTCCCTGCGACGCTCGACCTCCCGGTGGATCTCCTGGAAGCGCTCGGAGAGGACGCCCTCGAGTCGGTCGGGATCCACACCCCCGTCCCCGACCCGCGGGGTGAGGAAGTTGGCGTGATCGAGAGTGACGGGCGTCATGTGTTCATCTCCTCGGTCTGGGCGTGGTCGAGACCATCGTCGTCCTGCTCGTCGGGAATCTCGACGGTGAGACCGTCGTACGCAGGGGTGATCCCCTCGGGCAACCGGCCGAGGAGGTCCTCGTGACCCACCCTGTGGGAAAGGTGCACGAGGAAGGTGCGCTCCGCCCCGACCTCCAGGGCCGCCGACACCGCCTCTTCCACGTTGAAATGATTGGGATGTGGATTGCCCCACCAGAGGGCGTTGAGAACCAGGGTATGGACGCCCCGCAGCGCCGACAACGTCGCTGGAGGCAGATCTTTCGCATCGGTGATGTACCCCAACCTTCCCACCCGGAACCCGAAGACCTCCTGGCGTCCGTGGGGCACCGCGAGCGGGAGGAATCGCCGTCCGGCCACGACAGTCGGCCGGCCGGCGCGAACCGTGTGGAGGCTGATCTCCGGACGCAGGGTCGCGTCTTCCGGGTCGGAAGTTTCGCTGAACACGTACTCGAAGCGCCGCCTGAGAACCTCGCGGGCGCTTTCAGAGCAAAAGGCGGGGACGCTCTGGCGACTCCTCAGGGAGAAGATGCGCAAGTCGTCGATCCCGTGGAGGTGGTCCGCGTGCACGTGTGTGAACCAGACCGCATCCACGCGAACTGCCCCTTCGCGGAGGAGCTGGAGCCTCAACTCGGGGGGCGTGTCCACGAGCACGGTGCGCCCGTCTTCCAGGGAGAGAAGGCTGCCATGTCGGGTCCGGCGATCCCGGGGATCGGGCGAGGTGCACACCGGGCAGTCGCAACCGACGACCGGAACGCCGAATGAGGTTCCCGTCCCGAGGAAGGTCAGTCGCACGTCAGAGGTTCTCCACTCGCATCGTGTTCGTCGTGCCCGGTTGATGAAAAGGAAAGCCTGCGGTCACGAGCACTGAATCGCCGGGCGATCCGGCTCCCGCATCGCGGATCGCGCGCTTTCCGAAAGCGGTCAGCGCTTCGTAGCTCACCTCTTCCTCCTGCGAAAGGAGGGGGCGAACACCCCAGACGGCCGCGAGCTGGCGATAGATCCCCGGATCGGTGGTGACCGCGAAGATCGGCACCGGCGGACGGTGCGAGGACACCAGGCGCGCCGAGAAGCCGCTCCTCGTGATGACCAGGATGGCCGGGGCGCGTAAGATCCGCACTGCGTTCACCGTCGCAGACGCCACCGCATGCTCCCTTGCGCTCGCTCCCCGTCGTTCGGTCGGGCCCGGTGAGCCCAGGTACCGCGGACCGGCCTGTACGACCCCGCTGCGCTCCAGCTCGCGCACGATCCTCACGAGGGCGTCGAGCGCATCCAGGGGATAGTCGCCCACCGCCGTCTCGCCGGAAAGCATGACCGCATCCGTGCCGTCCAGGACGGCGTTGGCCACGTCGGAGGCCTCGGCCCGAGTCGGAAGGGGGCTCTCGATCATCGACTCCAGCATCTGGGTGGCCGTGATCACCGGGCGGCCGTGGAAGTTCGCCGCCTGGATGATCCGTTTCTGGGCGAGCGGGACCTCCTCGAAGGGGAGCTCCACCCCGAGGTCCCCGCGAGCGACCATCACCATGTCCGAAGCCTCCAGGATCTCGTCGAGGACGAGAAGCGCACTCGCCATCTCCAGCTTTGCGACCACGAGGGCGCGACCCTGGACGCGGTCCTTCAGGTCCTCCACGTCCGAGGCCCTTCGGACGAAGGAGAGACCGATGCAGTCCACCCCTTCTCCGAGCGCGAAGTCGAGATCCGAGAGGTCCTTCTCAGTAAGGCTCGCGGCGGAAAGCCCCCCGGACGGGATGTTCATTCCCTTGTTGCTCCTGAGCAGCCCTCCGCGCAGGATGCGGAAGACCGTGCGATCACCGGACACCTCTTCGCACTCCAGCTCGAAGAGGCCGTCGTCGAGGAGCATCCGGTCTCCAGGCCGGACGTCCCGCGCCAGATCGGCATACGTGGTCGGAAGCTCGTCCCCCGTCGCCCGGTCCTCCGGAGCGAAGGTCACCAGGGCCTCGGGCCGGAGCTCTACCGGCTCGGGGAGCCTCCCGACTCGGACTTTGGGACCCTGCAGGTCGGCGAGCACCGGAATGGGGCGTCCCACCTCGGTCGCCGCCTCCCGAACACTCCGAATGAGGGCCAGGTGTTGGTCCCTGTCCCCGTGAGACATGTTGACCCGGGCCATGTTCATCCCGCCCTGGACGAGCCGAAGGATGGTGGCGGGGTCGGCCGTGGCCGGGCCCAGGGTACAGACGATCTTGGTTCGAAGCATGCCGGCTCTCGCTTGAGAGGGTGATTGGCGGGAACGCCGCGTCCGGCACCCTGCGGGAGGTGGAGCGGAAAGGGCCCAGCCCGAAAGTTGGGCCCGGCCCGGGTCGGGAGCAAGGAGAGCCCCACCTCCGACCCCTGTCGAGGAACCAGCCTCCAAGATCACTGGAACTTCCTTGCCTGGTGCGGAGTATCAGACGGTCGTCATCCGGCCTTCACCGGCACGCCCCCCCATCTCGGAGGTTGGCCACGCCGGAGAAGGCCGGAGCGCTTGTTTCGGTGTTGTCCTCGAGTGGGAGGGCAATGGCCCCGCCGCCAGGAATAGAGGTGACACGAAGGGATGACGATCCGATACATTTCCGACACCGACGGCCTCGCCGCCATGGAGTCGTCGCTCGGAGGAGCACGTCGGATCGCGCTGGACTGTGAGGCCGCGGGGTATCATCGGTACTCGGACCGGGTCTGCTTGATCCAGCTCACGGCGGGTGACGAGACCTTCCTGGTCGACCCCCTCGGAGTCGACCCCGGTCCGGCCCTCCGCCCGATCCTCGAGGACGAATCGGTCGAGGTTGTCATGCACGGAGCCGATTTCGACCTCCGCCTCCTCGACCGCGACCTGGACATCCGACTCAGAGGGCTCTTCGACACACAGATCGCCGCGTCCCTACTCGGCGTAGCCGGACTGGGGCTTCAGTCTCTCCTGGAGGAGAGGTTGGCGGTGTCCGTCTCGAAGCGCTTCCAGCGCGCGGACTGGGCTCGACGGCCCCTCCCCGACGAGATGAAGGAATACGCCGCCCTCGATACGATCTACCTGGACCGGCTGGCGAACGACCTCGCTCGCGAGCTGGAGGACAGAGGGCGCCTCGATTGGGCACGAGAGGAGTTCCGCGAGCTGGAGGGCGTGCGCTTCGAGGAACGCGAAAACGACGACCCCGTGGCCCGTGTGCGGGCCGCCCGGGACCTGGCGCCCCGGGAGGTGGCCAGACTCCGGGAGGCGCTGGAATGGAGAGACGAGGTGGCCCGGGAGCGTGACCGGGCCCCGTTCCGCGTGGTGGGAAACGGTCCGCTGGTCGAGGTGGCGCGCCGGGGCCCGCGGAGTACGCGAGACCTCTCCAACGTCCAGGGGCTGAGCGGGCAGCTCGTCCAGGAACACGGCGAAGAGCTCCTCGCCGGACTCAGGAGCGCCGACTCGCTTCCCGAGAGCGAGATAGAGGGATATCCGCGGGACGAGTCGGGAGGAAGGGGGCGCCCTCCCCCGGAGGTCGAGGCCAGGATGGCCCACCTCAAGCAGGTGAGGAACTCGAGGGCGGAATCGCTGGGAATCGACCGTGGCACGCTACTGCCCAACTCCACGCTGCAGGCCCTTGCGGAGTCCCCGCCCACGAGCCTGAGTGAATTGGCGCAGGCCGACGGAATCCGCACGTGGCAAGCGGAGCTCCTCGGTGAAGATCTCGTCGAGGCGTTGCGGCAGACGATGGCTACCGGAACGTGATCAAGCTCGGCCCACGGCGAATTACACACATTCTTTCTGACGAACCTGTACAACGACCGGAGGTCGAATGGCTTCGGAGATGCTGCAGCGGGACGATCTTTCCGTATACGTAGTAGCCGGCGTTCCCAAGAGCTTCAAGAAGAAGCTCCAGAAATTCGTGGAGTCGGAATCCAAGTCCGACGGAGACGTCATGCTCCTCGACGAGGAGATGACCGAATGGGTCCTGGCGAGAGTGCGTGGTGAGAAGCGGCGCAGCCACGAGCAAACGCCCGCTTCATCGGCCCTGTGGAGGGCGTACCGTGCGCTGAGCGCGGCGCGATACCATTTGCAGGATCAGCCGATCGAGGCGAACGTCCGGACCATCCGGGATGAGGTTGAGGCGCTCTGGAGGGACACGAGCCCCCTGCACGCCGAACCGGACGAGGAGGAGTTGGTCGAAGAGGCCAGCTGACCCCTGAGGCCGGGTGGCCCTTCGAGGCGGAAGGCCGGGCGAGCCCCCTGAGCGGTACCGATCGGGGGGCGGAGCCCCTGATCCGGGCTCAGGCCGACTTCTCCTCCCGGACCTTGCAGTCGATGCAGTAGCGAGCGTGGGGAAGGGCGTCGAGACGTTCGAAACCGACAGGCTCCCCGCAGGTATGGCACTTTCCGAAGTTTTCGGAATCGTTGTACAACCGGCGGAGCGCCTCCTCGATGCGGTAGAGGTAGCGGCCCTCTTTCGTTGCGAAGAGGGCCGCTTTCTCGCGCTCCATGGCTTCGGTGCCCTGGTCCGCCATGTGATCGGTATAGGCGCTCAGATCCGAGTCCGAGAACTCGCGATCTGCCTTGGCCATCCGGTCGAACAGGCCGAGGGAACGGAGGGCCTTTGCCCGCTCTTCCATGAGCCGCTTCTCAATATGCTCCAACTGTGACTTTTTCAGCATCGCTCGTCCCGGGCGAGGGAGACCAGAGAAACCCACGAAGGTCGGGATGGGTGCCCCCCGGCGCCGGGCACCCGGACTCGACCCACCTCAGCACTGAAAGTTACTGAGTTCCGTTATCCGAGTCCACTCCAGAGGAGGACCCATGGAGAGCATCAAGTGCCAAAGGTGCGGCGAGGAACGAGCCGCGATGGAGAAGCCCCCCTTCCGTAACGACCGCGGACGGAGGATTCACGAGGAGATCTGCCAGGTCTGCTGGGGGGAATGGCTCGAGCACCAAACCCTGCTGATCAACCACTACGGGCTCGACCCGCGGGACCCCAAGGCGCGAGAGTTTCTCTATCAGCAGATCGACGCGGTGCTCCTCGGGGACGGAGAGGCGGAGCAGGTCGACACCTCCAAGCAAGGCACGATCGAGTGGTAAAGCTTCAGAAATCGACGCCCTCTCCCTGAAGCACCGGTCCGATCACCTCGAGCGCTTCCTCGAGGAGATCCCTTTCGATCACCAGTGGCGGAGCGAATCGGACGACGTGCTCCTGGGTCTCCTTGGCCAGGATCCCCCTTTTCATCAGGGCCTCGCAGAACTTCCGGGCCGGTCCAGAAGACTTCTTGATCACCACTCCCACCATCAGGCCCTTTCCCCGGACGTGGTCGACGTGTGGCGACTCGAGGCTACGCAGTTCGCCCATGAACCATGAGCCGAGCTCGGCCGAGCGCTGCGGCAGCTCTTCCTCCAGGATCACCTTCAGCGCGGCCCGGGCAACGGCCGCGCCCAGGGGGTTTCCGCCGAAGGTGGAGCCGTGGTCTCCGGGTCGGAACACATCCATGTACTCGTGATTCGCGATCGCCGCAGACACGGGGTAGACACCACCGCCTAGCGCCTTGCCCACCATGAGGACGTCCGGGCGGACCTCCTCCCAGTCGCAGCAGAACAAACGTCCGGTCCGACCCAGCCCGGTCTGGATCTCGTCGGCCATGAACGGCACGTTCTCGCGCGTACAGATCTCCCGGGTCTCGCGCAGGTATCCGTCCGGGGGCACCCGCACGCCCCCCTCGCCCTGGATAGGTTCCACCAGGAATCCCACCGTGTTCTCTCCGACCGCCTCCTCGAACGCCTGAACATCGCCGTACGGAATGATCCGAAAGCCCGGGGTGAAGGGCCCGAACCCTTCCTTGTACTGCGCCTCCGAGGAGAAGGAGATGATCGTGGTCGTGCGTCCCGCGAAGTTTCCCTCACATACGATGATCTCCCCCTGGTCCTCAGGGACCCCCTTCACTTCACGGCCCCACTTCCGGACCATCTTGATCGCCGTCTCCACCGCCTCCGCCCCCGTGTTCATCGGGAGGGCCTTCTCGTAGCCCGTAGCCTGGCAGAGCTCGGCCAGGAAGGGACCCATCTGGTCGTTGTGGAAGGCCCGGGAGGTGAGCGTGAGCCGCTCGAGCTGCTCGTGGGCCACCTCCAGAATCCTGGGGTGTCCGTGTCCCTGGTTCAGAGCCGAGTAGGCCGCGAGCATGTCCAGGTAGCGATTGCCCTCGACGTCCCAGACCCAAACGCCCTCCCCGCGCTCCAGGACGACCGGAAGCGGCTTGTAGTTGTGGGCGCTCCATCGCTCGGTCTCCTCGATGAAGGCCTGGGTCCGGAAATCGGAGTTCTGGGTCATGCGCGGCTACCTGTTGGTGGAGTTGGAAGGACGACTACGGTGACCTCTGGCGGCTCGGTCGGATCGGGGATCCTACCGACCCCCAAAAGCGAAATGGATCCGGAGCGATTCGCCCCGGATCCACTTCGACCCCGGCCGAGCTTCGAGTTTACCGAAGTCCCGCCAGGAATCAAGCTTGTGTGGTGCGTCAGAGATGCGCCGGGTCACGAATGCCGGCGCATCTCTCTCTCACGCACCACACTATCCACATTCGCTGTAGCCGCAGACGTGGCACTTGACGCACCCCTCCTCGTAGGCGAGCTGTCCGGTCCCGCAATCCGGGCAGCTCCCCAGGAAGGACTGGTCGAGTTGGGCGCTCGAGACGAAGCCCGTCGCCTGGCGCTGCTCTCCGCCCCGGGCCGACGGCGTCGTCGGTGCGGCCGTGATCGAGAGCTCCTCCTGGATCCCCTCCCGCTCGAGCAGGTAGCGCTCCATCGCCTGCGCCACGGCGTCCGGAGCCGAGAGCACCTTGCTCGGTCCCACGCCGACCGCACGGTCGCAGGAAATTCCCCGCAACTGGTCCTTTACCGCAGTGATCGGAATTCCGGAGCGGAGGGCGAGTGAAGCCAGGCGTCCGATGGCTTCGGAGTCGGCCATCGCTGCGCCTCCCGCCTTCCCCAGGGTGCAGAACACCTCGAAAGGCCGCCCGTTCTCGTCCTCGTTGATCGTCACGTAGAGATCGCCAAGGGGGGAGTGCATCTTCACCGTCCAGCCGCGAAGCAGCTCGGGACGCTGTCGCTTGTGCCGCCCGGCCCGCGCATCCTGGTCCTGCTCCTCCAGGTTCCGCTGGAGTCGCTCGAGCTCCACCCGGAGACGATGCGCCTCCTCCCGAGCATCGGCCACCTGTTGCTCCAGCTCCGCCTTTTCCTCGGTCGAAACCTCGCCCTTTCCGGTCTTCCCCGTGGAGAGCACCTGCATGGGGCGGGAGCCGTCCCGGTAGACGGTGACCCCCTTGCAGCCGAGGTCAAAGGCGAGGTCGTAGATCTCCCTCACGTCCTGCTTGGTCGCCTCGTGGGAGAAGTTCGTCGTTTTCGAGATCGCGCTGTCGGTGTGCTCCTGAAAGGCCGCCTGCATGCGGACATGCCATTCAGGCGAGATGTCGTGGGATGTGACGAAGACGCGCTGGACGTCATTCGGCACCTCGTCGAAGTGGATGTGCCCCTCCGAGGCGATCCGCTCCATCAACTCCTCTGAGTGCCAACCCTGCTCTTTCGCGACGCGGACGAAGTCCTCGTTGACGTCGGGCATCATCGCACCCGCCTGGTTCCGCATGAAGGCGACGGCGAAGAGAGGTTCAATGCCCCCCGAGCAGCCCGCAAAGATCGAGATCGTACCGGTCGGAGCCACTGTCGTGAGATTGCAGTTGCGGAGCCGCCGCTCGGGACGGATCCGGGAACCGTCCGCTCGGCGGGCACAGCTTTCGTCGGGCCCCCAGATCGACGTTTCCCATGCCGGGAACACCCCGCGGCTCTCCGCCAGCTTCTCCGAAGCGTTCCTGGACTCCTCGTTGACGAACTCCATGACGCGGCGCCCCATCTCGACCCCATCCTCCGAGTCGTAGGGAACGCCGACGCGCACGAGGAGATCGGCCCACCCCATCACACCCAGCCCCACCCGGCGGATCCGCTGTGCCAGCTCGGTGATCTGAGGCAGTGGGTAGCGGTTTGCGTCGATGACGTTGTCGAGGAAGTGGGTGGAGAGGTGGACCACCCTCCGCAAGCCCTCCCAGTCGACCTTCTCGGTGGGGTCGTCGAAGCGGTCGGCGTCCTCCCGGATGAACCGGCCGACATTCACGCTCCCGAGATTGCAAACGTCGTACGGGAGGAGCGGCTGCTCTCCACACGGGTTCGTGGCTTCGTAGGACCCAAGGTCAGGGACGGGATTGAACTCGTTCGCGCGATCGATGAAGAAGACACCGGGCTCCCCCGTCTTCCAGGCTCCCTGCACGATCAGGTCGAAGATCTCCCGGGCCCGGTCCCGACCCACGACCTCTCCGGTTCGGGGATTGAAGAGGTCGTATTCCCGATCCTCGCGGACGGCCTGCATGAAGGCGTCGGTCACGCCCACCGAGATGTTGAAGTTCGTCACCTGAGACGTGTCGTCCTTGCAGGTGATGAAATCCCGGATGTCGGGATGGTCCACTCGCAGAATTCCCATGTTCGCGCCCCTCCGCGTCCCACCCTGCTTGACCACCTCGGTGGAGGCGTCGTAGAGGCGCATGAAGGAGACCGGTCCGGACGCCACGCCCATGGTGGAGCGGACGGTGTCCCCGGTGGGGCGAATCCGCGAGAAGGAAAATCCGGTGCCGCCCCCGGACTGATGGACGAGCGCCATGGACTTGAGGGTGTCGTAGATCCCGCTTTCACCGTTGGAGAGGGCATCGTCGACCGGAAGGACGAAGCAAGCCGAAAGCTGGCCCAGGGGTCGACCGGCATTCATCAGGGTCGGTGAGTTGGGCTCGAACTTCCCGGTGGTCATCAAGTCGTAGAACTGCCGCGCCAACTCATCGATCGCAGCCTCGGAGGCGCCGTGCCGGCCGTCTTCCTCCGCGATGACTCGCGCCACCCGCCAGAACATCGTCTCGGGCTCTTCGATGGGAGTGCCCTCTTCGTCCTTCTTGAGGTAGCGGCGCGCCAGCACCAGGCGGGCGTTCTCCGTCATGGGGGCCGGAGGAAGGTCCTCGGGAATCCGGTCGTCGAAGATGCGGGGGGCGGGGGATTGGTCCTGGTCGGAGGCCATGGCGCGATACTCCCAGAGTTTGGCGGGGTGCCTTTTTGCGGCGGAAACCGTCTGTGGAAACGGTGTGGAAATCAGAGCCGGGATTGTGGAGAATCGCCGCAGGCACGGAAGGACGGCGAAATCCACTGTGGAAACCTGGCCCGAGCACAAAATATCGTGCGGGCTCCATCTTACGACCCCACATCTAGTGGGTCAAGGGGCATCAACCTTCCTTCATTCCTACCCCGGTGACCCCGCATCGTGGCACCCCCACCGCGAACGCCCGAATGCCTGCTAGAAGGCCCAACCGCTCCGCAGATAGAGCGCACCGCTCCCCGGGCCGTCGAAGGGGATCGCGACGCCCACCCGCGTGCGCTCGAGCGCCTCGAAAAGGCGCGAGTGGAAGAGGACCAGCTCGACCCCCGCCGATCCCCGTGTTCCCGAGCGCACCGG
Source organism: Gemmatimonadota bacterium (assembly GCA_007125845.1). Lineage (GTDB taxonomy): Bacteria > Gemmatimonadota > Gemmatimonadetes > Longimicrobiales > Gaopeijiaceae > SLCK01. Next base: position 25,419 of record SLCK01000142.1, on the reverse strand, counting down.
AGGGCCGCCCATCCGGGCACTCCCCGCCGAAGCCCCGGCCAGGTCGACGAAGAGGGCCCCCGCGGCCCGGTCGAGATAGACCGGCCAGGCTCCGAACCCCCTGCGCACGAAGCCGAGCGGAAAACGCCACTCGCCGGTCACTCCCCAGGCGCTGCGCCCGAACAGGACGCCGGTGCGATGCCCCCGCACCGGGAACAGGCCCTGCTCTCCACCGACCGCGAAGGGCGCGTCGCCAGCGCCCGGCCCTCCGGCAATTCCCCCTGCGGCCCGAAATGCCAGGACCTGGTTCGAGCTGCCGAATCCGCTCAGGCCACGATACGCTCTCACCCCGAAGACGGCCTCCCGGAATCCGGGATCGAGTCCCCTCACTCCGCCGAAGGGCTCCGGAAGCCCGGGTTCCCACCGATTCCGCACGGAGAGGGACACCGAGAACCCGTCCTCGACCGAGATCGAGAAGGGATGGGCCCGGGCGGTGGAGAACCCGGCCGCCAGCCTCGCCTCTGCGAGGGTCCCGGACGGACGCTCCTCGCGTCGGTCCGGTCGCTCCCGCCCTCCCTCGTCCAGAAAGGTCCGCTCGCGCTCGATCCCGCGCCCGCCCAGGGTGACGTACGCCGAACTCCGGATCCGTTGCCTGCGCAGCTCCACCGCGGCTCCCAGGTGGCGTTCCCTGGCCGCGACGAAGGCCGTGTCGGCGGCCTCCCCTTCCCCTCCGGCCAGATCCAGCGGGAAGAGAACGTGCCAGCTCTGTCCCGCATCCAACGACAGGACCGGCCTTCCGAGTCCGGCCCAGGCGTACCACCCGCTCCATTCCAGTCTCCGCTCCAGGTCGGGCATCGACACGGTGGCCCGGGCCGAGTACCGATGGCGTCCCACCAGATCCCGCCCCGAGGTCCGAACCCCCCAACTCCGCGGAAGGACGCGGGTGCCGCCGAAGTAGCGCGGCTCCGAATGGATCGGGGTCCAGTAGCGCGGCAACAGGGTGGGGAGAGCGGAGTAGCTCCGCGTTTCGCCACCCATCTCGCTCCCCCCCCCGTCCCCTGCCCCGGTGGCCACCTCCGGAGCCGGTGCCCCATGAGGGAGAAACCAGTCGTCCGGTCGATGCGGAATCCGGGCCAGCTCCCACCCCTCGGATCCGAGGAGCGAGAAGTAGATGCGCTCGCCGTCCGGATCGATCGCCGGAAACGTTCCAGCCGTCTCCAGGTCCGTAATCTGGAGCACCGGGCCATGCGCCCCGCCCTGGGCACCGAGCCGGACTCCGTAGAGGTTCGGAACCCCGTCGCGGTCGGAGCTCCAGAGGAGCGTGCGACCCTCCGGACCCCATGCCGGGGAGGTGTTGAGGCTTCCGTCCTCCACGACGGTATGGAGGAGCTGGCCGTCGGCGTCGAGCACGAGAATGGCCGTACCCCGTCCGGGTCCGCGGCGGGCTACGGCGAGTCGTTCTCCGTCCGGAGACCAGGAAGGATGGCTCCAGAGAACTCCAGGCTCCGGCTCGTGCAGGACCCGGGCCACCTCCCCGTCTCCGTCGAGCACCACCAACCGATTGATTCCCCCTTGCGAGAGCACCGCGACGATCGTCCCGTCGCCGGGGTGAGAGTGGGCATGGAGGACCCGTAATCCCCGGGTGAGGCGAACGACCCGCCCCTCGCGAGACACCCGGTAGAGGTCGCGGTGGACTCGATGGAGATCGAGAAACTCGGCCTGGGGCACAAGGAGCTCCCCGTCCGGAGTCCAGCTCGGGGGAGCGAGATCGTTCCACCGGCTCAGGGTCCGCTCTCCGTTCGAGGTCCGAAGCACGAGCCGCGTGTCGGTGCGCCCGTCGCTGCGGACATAGGCCACCTCCCCCTCCCCGCCCCCACCGGTGGGGGCCGGCGCCGGGTGCAGGGCAAAGCGAGCGCCGTCAGTCAGGCGCTCGGGCGGCTCGGCGGCCTCGCGCCGGGACACCTCGGCCCGCAGCGCGAACGCCTCCCGCTCCACCTCTTCGGCCCATGATTCCCACAGCTCCTCGAAGGATTGGCCGAAGGCTTCGCGCGAGGCCGCGTCGAGACGGTAGGGGATCCATTGGTCCGCCGCGGTCCGCAGGAAGCGAGCGACCGCCTCCTCGCCGTGCTCCCGCGCAAGGTACCGGAAGAAACCGGCCCCGTAAGCGTAAGGCCGGGTGCCCCCGGGCCATACCGGAGACCGGCCGAGTCCCCGGTCGACCCTCTCCAGCGCTCCCTCCAGAGCCTGTCCGCGAAGGATGGCGGCCTGGTAGGTGCCGTCCAATCGCCCCCCCTCCGTGTGAAGCGATTCCAGGTGAACCGCGACGCCCTCGATCGCCGCCACGGGGAGCGTGAAGCCCATGAAGTAGGGCCACCTGTGGGGAACCCGGCCGAACACCCTGCGAAGACCCCGCCCCAGGGGTCCCGTATAGTCGAGGTGAAAGATGTGCGCGAGCTCGTGGGTCACCACCAGCTCCAGCCAGTCGTCGAGATGGGTGAGCGCGAGCCCGTCGACGGGGGGGTGGACCCAGAGAACGATCCGGTTGGACGGCGTAACGAGGGCGAACCCGTTGGAGGTGTCGAGGTGATCGCTGAGCAGGAGGTCGATCGGACCCGCCGGAGGCTCGAAGAAAGTCTCCCGCAAGAGAGCGTGCGCGTCCTCCGCCACGCCCGCGGCCCGGCGCGCCGGCTCCTCCAGACCTGGAGCGAAGGTGACCCGGAAGTGTTCGGTGTCGAAGGTGCGGTAGCGCTCCTGGGGGGGCACCTGCTGCCCGGAGGCACTGGGTGCCAGGCCGAGAAGTCCCATCAGGAGGGCCACGGGCCAACGGATCCGAGCCGCCGCCCTTTGCCCCACAACGGTTCCATCGCAATCTTTCAACCCTGTCCTCCTCTCGACCTGGAACGCTCGTCCCTATCAAGGAGCGATGCATGTCCCGAAAAGACGACCCACCTCGGTGGAGCCTGGGCCGCACCCTCGACCTGGCCATCGACTCCCTCACCGGCACCCTCGACTCCCTCGTGGCGAACAGGGCGCCCGTTCGTCCGGTCTCGGGGGCGTTGGCCGCCGCCTCGTCGGCCTTGCTCGCGAAGGGAGCCAAGCGCTGGGCCAGGTCCCGCCGACCCCGCTTCCACCGACTCCTTCGCGGAGCCGTGGCTGGAGCCGGAGCCGCCGGCATTGTCATGGCCCTGCGGGTCGTTCTGGAGGATCGGGACAGAGGAACGGATCAACCGGTGAGGGAGCTCGTCGACGAGCTCCTCGCCGGAGCCGGCCGAGGAGTCATCTACGCAGCCCTTCTCGAGCCGTACCTCCCCGGACCTCCGATCCTCCGAGGGGCCCTCGCCGGCACCGCCGACTATCTCGCGAGTCCCTGGGGCGGAGTCTTCTACCCTCTCCAGAACCTTTCGCCCGCCGGGAAGCTCCCCGTGGTCTCCATCCTCCTCGAGACGGGAGAGGCCGAGGACGACCCGTACCTCGCCTTCCTCGTGCACGGGACCGCCCTGGGGCTCTTCTACGGCGCCGGACACCGGCACCGCTGAGTCCCTTCGCTCATCGACCGGAAACCCCTCCGCTCACCAGGAGAGGGATGCGCCATCCTTCCCGATCCGCATCGGCGACGGGCTCGGCGGGCACGTAGGGCTCCGGACACCAGTCGATCTGGCTCACGTCGCCCCCCGCTCTTCGCTCACCCGGGGGGAGGATCCCGAACAGGTCCGTGCCCATGGCGGCCCCCTCCGCACCCCACCCGCGCACGTAGCAGAAGGCGAGGGGCCGAGCCTGGATGATCGCCGGCAGATAGAAGAGCGAGATTCCGTCCACATGATCCACCAGGAGGTAGCGGGCTCCCAGCCGATCGGCCTCGGCCAGAAACGCCTCCGGGTCACGGGTAAAGGGGAAGACGCGGCCTCTCTGGCCCGCCAGAACGTAATGGATCCGGGGCTTCCGGTTCAGCACCACCGCGTCGGAGGGCAGGTTCGCCCCGGACCACGAGGCCGCGTCACGAAACTCCCTGAACCCCTCGCCGTGGCATGCGAACACGTCATCCTCCCGCTCGGCGATCCTCCGGCACTCGCTCGCCTCGTCCGCCAACGCCATCCATCCGGGCACGGCCGGAGCCACGAGGAGGAGCGCACCCGCCCCGACGGCCCCCATCGCCGGGGCCGGACCGAGCCGGGAGGCGAGAGCATGGAGTGCCTCGCCCGCGTACAGGAGGACGAAAGGATAGAGGGGGAGGAGAAAGCGATCTCCCGACCAGACCTCCGGCCACAGGAGGATCAGTCCGAAGTACAGGGGAACGAAGAGCTCGGCCGGGCCCGCTCCCCCCCGGAGGTTCCGGGCCCATCCCCACACCGCGAGACCGGTCAGGACGATTCCGAGAGCCGCCAGCGCCGCACCCCCGCCAGCGCCCCACCATTCTCCCGGCAGCACCTCTCCGACGTAGAGGGTCAGGTTGCGCCATGCCCTGGCGGGAAGGTCGAGCCAACCCACGAGTCCCAGCTCCGGCTCGTAGGGGTTCAACATCCAGAACTCGTCCTGGTAGGCGCCTTCTCCTCCCATCCGCGCCCGCAGTCCCCACCACGCCGCGGGCAGCCCAAGAGCCACCGCGAAGATCGCCGCCCCCTTCACGCGCCCGGCCAGCAGCAGGCCACCGAGGAGGGCCAGGACGAGGGGTAGACCGGCCGAACGGGTGAAGAACGCCAGAATCGCCCCCGCTCCCGCGAGCGCCAACCAGCGCCCACGCCCACCCTCTTGCTCCCCTCCGCGCTCGGCCCCGAGCCCCCGCTCGGCCGCCCAGAGAGCCAGGAAGGTCCAGACCAGAAAGGCCGGTTCCGAAAGGACCCAGCGGCTCGCCTCCAGCCAGCCCGCAGAGAGGGCCGTCACGAGCGCCACCGCGAACCCACCGAGCGCACCCGCCCGGCCCGCGCTCCACGTGTAGCTCAGGAGGACGGCCACCGATACGCAGACCGCCGAGAGGAGCTTGAAGGCCATCCAGGAAGAGGCCCCCAGAGCCATCATGGCGCCCAGCAGGAGGGGAAGGCCCGGCGGATACTTCGTGTGCACGGGCGTTCCGGGTTCCCAGAGCTCCACGTATCCCCGCCCCTCGACGAGGCCGTAGGCGAGGGAGAGATAGCCGGCGTTGTCCCCACCGGAGTGCGGCGCAGGAGTGGCGACGAGCGTCAAGCCGCCGGCCACGACGACCACCAGGATCCCGCCCAGCAGTGCGAAGAGTCGGAGGTCCCCCGATTTCACCTACGTCCCCCTTCGGTGCCTTCCCCGTCCCCCGGGGTCAAGGACCCGAGGACCCTGGGGCCGGCGGCTCCGGTCACCGATGGGAGGTTCCCCGGAATCCTCCGCAGGTGCGCCCAGGCGAAGAGCGCGAAGGCCGCCGCTTCCCGGGCATCGGGGTCCATCCCCAGGGCCTCCGGGCCCGTTCGAACCGGGATCGGGGCCAACTCCTCTTCGATCGCCCTCACGAGGGTCGGATTGCGAGCGCCCCCTCCGGTGAGGACGACCTCGTCCACTTCGCCCGAGGGCAGGAACCGCTCGTAGGATCTGGCCACGCTGCGGGCCGTGAGGAGGGTGAGGGTGGCGAGGAGGTCGTCCCAGTCCGCGGCGGAATCCGGACGGACCCCGCGGACCAGCTCCCTGAGTCGGGCATCGCCAAAGCGCTCCCTCCCGGTGGACCGCGGGGGGGGCTCGTGGAAGAAGGGGTCGCCCAGCAGCTCCTCGAGGAGCTCCGGAAGGACGCGTCCCCGGGCCGCCCGCTCGCCGTCGTGATCCCAGAACTCCGCTCCCCCGGAGGCCAACCGGGCCACGCCGTCCAGGAGAGCGACCCCGGGTCCGGTGTCGAAGGCGCGGACCCCGTCCACTCGGCCGTCCGCAGGCAGGTAGGTGACGTTCCCCATTCCGCCCAGATTCTGGAGCGCTCGTCCCGTTCCCGGACGGCGCAGGAGGACCCAGTCGCACCACGGGACGAGGGGGGCTCCGTGTCCGCCCGCCGCCATGTCCCGGCTCCTGAAGTCGCTCACCACCGCGCACCCGGAGGCCTCCGCGAGCGTCGCGGGGTCCCCGATCTGCAGAGTCCTGCCCCGCTCCCCGCCGTCGGGCGGCTGATGCCACACGGTCTGCCCGTGCGACCCGATTGCCGTGACCTCGGCGGCCGGCACTCCAGCCTGCGCGAGGAGGCTGGAAAACGTCTCGTGGAACCTCTCGGCGAGAGCGACGTCGAGGCGCACGAGCTCCGTCAGGGGGCCCCCCGAGAGGACTTCGAGGATCCGCTCCCTCTCCTCGCGGCCGTATGGGTCCGAGCGGTAGCCCACGACCTCCCAGCGGAGTGCCGTGGGATCGTCTCCCTCGATTGCGAGGAGAATCGCATCCACGCCATCGAGAGAGGTCCCCGACATCAGTCCGCCGAAGAGGAGGCGTCGGCGATTCATCGAGGCTCCGGCTCGACCTCTTCGGGCCCGTGCCCGATCACGGGGGCCACCCGTCCCGAAGCCTCGGCCAGGAGCGCTTCCGCCTCCGCCCGCTCGACTCCCCGGGAATGCATCACCAGGGCCGTCTTCACCCGTCCGCCGGCTCGTTCCAGGAGCAGGGCAGCCCCCGACTCGTCCACCCCGAGGGTCGCTCGCAGAATACGGGAGGCCCGGTCCCGGAGCTTCTCACAGGTGACCTGCAGGTCCACCATCAGATTGCCCCACACCTTCCCGTTCAGGATCATCGCTCCCGTGGTCAGCGTGTTGAGGACCAGCTTGGTGGCCGTTCCGGCCTTCATCCGGGTCGATCCGGTGACGATCTCGGGTCCCACGAGAGGCGCGATGACCACGTCGTGTCGGGCGCGCAGCTCCTCTCCAGGGGCGGTACAGAGCAGGAACCCTGTGCGTGCCCCAAGCTCCCGGGCCCGCTCCAGGGCGCCGTGGACGTACGGCGTCGTCCCCGAGGTCGCGATGCCGAGAACGAAATCCCCCTCCCGTACGCCTCGGGCCTCGAGATCCTTCGCGCCGTCGGCAGGGTCGTCTTCGGCGCCCTCACGGGCCCGCACCAGCGCGTCGAATCCCCCGGCGATGATCCCCTGGACCAGATCGGGAGAGGTCCCGAAGGTCGGCGGCATCTCCGCCGCGTCGAGCACGCCGAGCCGTCCGGACGTCCCCGCCCCCACGTAGAAGAGCCGTCCACCGGAGGCGAGAGTGTCGGCAACCAGCTCCAGTGCCTGTGCGATCGCTTCCCTCTCCCGCCCGACCGCTTCGGCCACCTGTCGATCCTCGCGGTTGATCAGGTCCACGATCGCAAGCGGCGAGAGGGTGTCGATTGCGCGACTGCGGGGGTTGGATTGCTCCGTGAGTCGGTCGTCCAGCATCGGCCGTCAGAGGAGAGAGAGCGGGAACGGAAACGGGCGAAGTCAGGGTACCCGCCCGGGTGCACCAATGGTATGTTCGGCGTTGACGGATGGTACCCCACGCGCGCCGCACCTGTCCATACCCCCCTCCGAACCCAGGTTCGCCATGGATCCGCTCCTCGCCCGTGCCCACGAGCTTTCGCCCCGCCTGGTCGAGATTCGCCGCGACCTGCATCGGCATCCCGAGCTGAGCTACCAGGAGCTGCGTACGGCCGCGCTGGCGAGCCGGGAGGTGGCCGCCGCGGGATTTGCCGTCCGGACCGGAGTGGCGAAAACGGGGGTCGTGGCGGAGCTCGACAACGGAAACGGTCCTACGGTGGCGCTCCGGGCGGACATGGACGCCCTTCCGATCCAGGAGGAGAGCGAGGAGCCCTACGCTTCGACGGTCCCCGGAGTCATGCACGCCTGCGGACACGACGCCCATACCGCGGGGCTCATCGGTGCTTCCAAGGTCCTCTCGGCTCTCCTGGCGGATGGTGAGTTGCCCGCAGGCCGAATCCGACTCCTCTTCCAACCGTCGGAGGAGGGGATGGACGCGGAGGGGAAGAGCGGGGCTCGCAGGATGATCGAGGAGGGCGCGATGGACGGGGTCGACGCGGTCGTGGGGCTCCACGTCGGAGCCCACCTGCCCTCGGGCCGGGTCTATCTCAACGAAGGTCCGTTCTTCGCCGGATCGGACGAGGTGTTCGTCACCGTGCGCGGCCAGAGCTCACACGCCGCCCGCCCCCAGGACGGAGTGGACGCCGTGGCGCTCGCCTCCCTCGGAGTGGTCGCGGCCCAGCAGGTCGTGAGCCGAAGGGTCGGTCCGCTCGAGCAGGGCGTGCTCTCGTTCGGGACGATCAAGGGAGGGACCGCCCTCAATGTGGTGGCCGACCGGGTGGAGCTGGCGGGAACCCTGCGCTACTTCGACGCCCAGGTCCGAGAGCGAATCCGCGAGGGCATTGCAGCTGCCTTCGGCACGGTCGACGCGATGGGGGGCCGGAGCGAAGTCCGGGTCCAGGACGGCTACCCGCCCGTCGTGAACGATCCCGCGGTCACCGGGTGGGTGCGCGAGGCCATCTCTCCCCTGCTGGCGGCCGATCACCTCGTGGAGAGCGATCCCTGGCTCGAGGCGGAGGACTTCTCCTTTCTGGCGCGAAAGGCGCCGGGGGCCTTCTTCTGGCTGGGCGCGGCTCTGCCCGAACCCCGGCGCCACCACCACCCGCGCTTCGACATCGACGAATCGGTGCTCCCGCTGGGAGCCGCGCTCCTGGCCCGGTCCGCCGTCCACCTCATGAAGCGTCTGGTTTAGAAGGTTGTTGAAGAAGGGGCGTCAGAGCTCGAGGGGTCGATCGAGCCGCACGACGATCCGGGAGCCTTCCGCAAGCTCCGCGTGCCCGTCCCGCGTGCTCAGGGCAACCCCGACTCCCGCAGCCGTTCCGACCGCCGCGCCCTGCACCGTCGAGCGGGTGTCGCCCCCGAGAATCTGGCCGATCATCGCTCCGGCGGCCGCTCCGGTCGCCACCTTAGCGGCCGTGCGCGTCCCGCTGTCCCGGGTGCTGCCGCGGATCTCGGCCCCCTCCACGGTTCCTTCTACCATACGCTGGGTCCCATCGACCTCCACGGATCCCGCCCGCACCGCCAGGACCGCCTCCTCGTCGGAGCTCGAGCTCGCACGCGATTCCGTCACCACACCCCTGGCCTGCGCACCGGCGGGAAGCCTCGCCCCATTGGTGCCCCGCACCTCGTCGACGAGGACGAGGGAGAAGCTGTCTCCGGCCTCATGAGATCCGGTCGTCACGCGCTCTCGGACCTCGAACACGAGGTTCGTGCCGGCCGGAATCTGCGCGGAGGCCGTGGCCTCGGTCGCGGGTTCGGCCGAGCCGGTCGGAGCCTCGCTGGGGGCGGCCTCCGCGGGCGCGCGCGCCTCGTCGGAGGCGGCAGCTTCCGTCTCCGCAGTCTCCTCGACTGCAACCGACTCCTCCAGGTCGTCCCCGGACTCTGCCTCCCGCCCGCAACCGGCAACCAGGACCGCAAGGCCCAGAGTGCAGAGGGCAAGCCGGCGCACGGAACTCAGCGGATCCATCATCGTTCGCATCTCCATCGGTCTCCTCCGGATCGAAGTCGTTCCCGAATGCGTCGAATCCGTTCGGCGACGCTTTTCGAGCCCTGGCCTGTGAAGAGTGCAATCCTCATGCCAGCCCCATCGCTCGCCCGTGCGGCCGGAAACGGCCAGCACAGCCGCGGAGAACCGCCCCGTGCACCAGAATGGGGCGCGGGGCCGATGAGGAGCGGGACGGGAACTTTACCCCGCTCCCCCACCCTATAACCTTCCTTGTCCGGACGGTCCCGGTCTCGCACCCGCCCAGGCGAGCATGACGCACCTCAGAACAGCCCTCCCCTACTTCCGGCCCTATCGCACCGGCATGCTGGTGGGCCTGCTCCTCGTTGCCGTCTCGAACTTCTTCACGGTGGCGGGACCCTGGCTGCTCCGTCTCGCGATCGACGCTCTCGAGGACCCGGGGGTCACCCAGCGCTTGATCCTCGGGTACGCGGGCCTGATCGTCGGTGCCGCACTCCTGGGCGGGGCGGCCCGGTACGGGATGAGGGAGTTGATCAATGGCATCAGCCGCCGGATCGAGTGCGACCTCCGGGCCGACTTCTTCCGCCATCTCCTTCGCCTGGACGCCTCGTTCTTCGACCGGGAGCGCACCGGCGACATCATGAGTCGGGCGACGAACGACACCCTCGCTGTACGGCAGGCCGTCGGGCCGGCGGTGATGTACTCGGTGAACACCTCCGTCATGTCGCTGTTCACCCTATCCCTGATGTTCTGGATCTCCCCACGGCTGACGCTCCTGGCCCTGATTCCGATGCTCGTGCTCCCACCGGTGGTCCTGGGCTTCGGACGAGTGATCCACCATCGATTCCAGCGGATCCAGGAACAATTCTCCACGCTCTCGACCCAGGTCCAGGAGAACCTCACCGGTGTGCGCCTGATCCGGGCCTATGTCCAGGAGTCGGACCAGGCCCGACGCTTCGAGGAGATGAACAAGGAGTACATGGACCGGAACCTTCACCTCGTGAAGGCGCAGGGGCTCTTTCACCCCACCCTCGGGCTGCTCACCGGACTCGCCATGGTGATCGTCGTCTGGGTCGGCGGCGGTCTGGTGATGGCGGGAACGATGTCGGTGGGAGACTTCGTCGCCTTCATCTTCTACCTGAACCTGCTCACGTGGCCCATGATCGCCCTGGGCTGGGTGGTGAACCTGCTCCAGCGGGGGGAGGCCTCGATGGAGCGGATCAATCGAATCCTGCGGACGGAGCCCCGCATCGCCCCGTCGGTCGGTCGTCCGCTCCCGGCGGTCCGCGGAGAGCTGGAGTTCCGAAACGTGTCCTTCCGCTACCCTGGCGCCGAGCGCGACGTGCTCCACGGGCTTTCGTTCCGAGTCCGGCCCGGGGAGACGGTCGCCGTCGTGGGCCCGACGGGATCGGGAAAGAGCACCCTGGTCTCGCTCATCCCCAGGATCTACGATCCCACCGACGGGATGATTCTCCTGGACGGAGTCCCCCTCCCTGAGTACGACTCGGGGGATCTGCGCGCCCGGATGGGCGTGGTGCCGCAGGACACCTTCCTCTTCTCCGAAACCATTGCCTCGAATGTGGGCCTCGGACTCGGCCCGGATCCCGGAGGTGCGGCCCCGGGAGGGGAGGAAGAGACTGGGGAGGAGATGGATACGCGCATCCTCCGAGCCGCCGAGATCGCGCAGCTGCACGAGCAGGTTGCGGACTTCCCTCGCGGGTACGGGACCTATCTGGGCGAGAGGGGCATCAACCTGTCGGGGGGCCAGAAGCAGAGAGCCACCCTGGCCCGAGCCCTGGCCCGGGACCCCGCCATCCTGATCCTGGACGACGCCCTGAGCGCGGTGGACACCAGCACGGAAGCGAGGATTCTGGCCGAGCTCCGGGACTCTCTCCGAACGCGCACCTCCTTCATCATCTCGCACCGGGTCACGGCCGTGATGGACGCCGACCGGATCCTCGTCCTCGACGAGGGTCGGATCGTCGACGAGGGTACGCACGAGGAGTTGATCTCCCGGGAAGGGGTGTACGCGACCCTCCTTCGCCGCCAGTTGCTCGAGCGCGAGCTGGACAGCGAAGACGGCGACCCCGACCTCTCCCTCAGATCCGCTCCAGCAGGAAGTCGGGCGTGAAGGGCACGAGCCAGCTCGTGAGGGCGGTGAAGGTCCCGGTGATGAGGAGGAGGCCCAGAATGATCAGGAGGATTCCGGAGACGAGCTCCACGGTCGAGAGGTAGCGGCGAAACCTGGAGAATGCCGACAGGAATCGATCCAGAGCGACCGAGGTCAGCAGGAAGGGCACCGCGAGCCCCGCGGAATAGGCGCCGAGAAGCCCGACCCCTTGCCAGAAGGTCTCCTGGGCCGCCGCAAAGGTGAGGATCGCACCCAGCACCGGTCCGATGCAGGGGGTCCACCCGGCGCCGAAGGCCATGCCGACCAACACGGCCCCGAGATAGCCGACGGGCCGGTTCGCCACCTGGACGCGCTTCTCCCGCATCAATGGGGTCAACCTGAGGACACCGGTCAGGTGGAGCCCGAAGAGGAGGATCACCGCGCCACCGATTCGTGCGATCCATTCCTCGTAGTACCGCAGAAACTGTCCCAGGAAGGAAGCCGACGCGCCGAGCAGGAGGAAGATCAGGCTGAACCCGGACACGAAGAGGAGGGAGTAGAGGAACACCCGCCGCCGGTCCACGCCCTCCTCCAGCTCTTCGAGGCTCATCCCCGTGACGAAGCACAGGTAGGCGGGAACCAGGGGCAGCACGCAGGGCGAAAGAAAGGAGAGCACCCCCGCGGTCAGCGCGATGACCAGCCCAACCTCGATCACGACACCTCCTCGCCCTCGTCCGATTCCCTGCGGCGGGCCTGCCAGGCCTGGACCAGGCCCCGCACGGCGAGCACGAGCCCCACCCATCCCGCGACGAAGGCCAGGCTCCAACCGACGAGCCGGGGGAAGAAGAAGGAGACGATCGCCAGGAGGAGGAGGGCCGCCGCCGCCGTCCCCAGCAGGGTACGGTCCTCACGACCCACGACCCGGTGACCGGCGATCGCGTCCCCGAGAGCGGATCCGGCCCGCACCAGGTCGGCGAGAGTCAGGCTCTGCCCGCTGACCGGGACCGGGCGCCGTCCACCCTTCCTCCGTGCCAGGAGGAACCCTTCCTGGTCCAACGAGGCCGTCCCGAGCCCGGGCGCTTCCGGATCTCGACTCGCCGCCCTCCTGGGCAGGACGATCTCCACCGCCGACGCCAGATCGGCCATGAAGAGCCCCTCCACCTGGCGGGCCAGCTCGCGGTCGAACACTCCCACGTCCAGCTCCCAGTTCCCGAGAAGCGAAGCGACGTTGAGGTTCGTGGAGCCGATCCGGCACCAGTGGCCGTCGACCACCGACGTCTTCGCGTGGATCATGGGACCCTGCCATTCGAAGATTCGGACGCCGGCATGGAGGAGGTTCCGGTATCCGCCCCTGGACAGGCTGCCCACCCAGGGCCAGTTGTTGTGCGCGGGGACGAGCAATCGCACGTCGACCCCGTCGCGGGCGGCGGCCATCAGCCCTTCGGCCACCGGGCGAGGTGCGACGAAATAGGGATCGGTGATCCAGATGCGGCTCTGTGCTACCGAGGCCATCAACTGGGTGACTCTGTACACCCGGGAACGCCAAGGAAGGCCCTCGATCAGCCACACCGAAGCGTTTCCAGCTGGTGCCCCCCCTGCTGGATCCGCACGCTCCGACTCGGGAATCTTGCCCCCGATCTCCGCCCAGATCCGCTCGAAGGTCTGGGTGGCGGCGGCGACAGCCGGGCCACGGATTTCCACCCCGGTATCCCGCCAGGGCGGCTGGTTCCGCGTTCCGACCCAGGCCTCTCCCACGCAGAAGCCGCCGAGGAAAGCGACGTCCCCGTCCACGACCACCAGCTTGCGGTGGTCGCGCTGGAGAAGACCGAAGGGGTCGCGAAGCGAGGGTGGATTGAAGGCCCGGACCTCTACACCGGCTTCGCGAAAAGGGCGCCAGAATCTGCGAGGGGTCGCCCAGCACCCCATCCAGTCGTAGAGCAACCGAACCCGGACACCTGCGCGGGCTCGCTCCACGAGGGCGTCCCGGAAGCGTCGACCCAGCTCATCGTTTCTGAGAATGTAGTTCTCGAAGTGGACGAACCGCTCGGCCTTCGAAATGGCATCCAGCCAGGCATCGAAGGTGGAGGGCCCTTCGAACTGGAGCAGCATCTGGTTGCCGTCGATGCGCGCCGAAGCGGTAGCCCTCCCCATGGCCTGTTCGGGAAAGAGGAGCCCGGAAGCCTCCGACGCCCGCCCCACCGCTTCAACCCTCTCCGGCGAATCGGTACCCGAGCAGCTTGTAGGTCAGCTTGGCCGCCAGGAAGTCGGGCGCCGGCACGCCCGGCTGAGGGGCAAGCTCGACCACGTCCATCCCGATCACCCGCCGCTCTTCGAACACGCGCCGCAGGAACCGGAGAGTGCGGTACCAGTCACCGCCCCCCGGCTCGGGCGTGCCGGTGGCGGGCATCAGGGACGGGTCGAAGTAGTCCAGATCGAACGTGAGATAGACCTCCTCGCCGAGCGCCTCGAGTGCTTCGTCCATCCAGTCGTCGTCCTCCCACATCCGATCGGCCCAGATCAGCTTGACCCCGGGCCGCTCACGGGCAAAAGCCACCTCTTCGGCGGAAGCCGCGCGAACTCCAACCGCCACGAAGTCCGCCACATCCACACAGCGCCGGGCAAAGGACGCGTGTGACCACGGCGCACCTTCGTACCCGTCCCGCAGGTCGGCGTGGGCATCCATCTGGAGTACCGAAAGGCGCCTCGAGCCTCCCTCCCTCGTGGCGGAAGCCCGAATCGCGGGCGCGGAGATCGAGTGCTCTCCACCCAGCATGACGGGGAAACGTCCGGCCAGCTCGTCGAGGATTCGCCCGTAGGCCGCCTCGAGCTCGGCCATCGCGGCCGTCGCGCCCTCTCGCGTCAGCTCGAGCGCCGGCAGGGTATGCACGCCGTGTCGGGCCGGTTCGTCGTCCAGCTCCTGATCGTAGAGCTCGACGAATCGGGAGGCCTGAAGGATCGCTCGCGGCCCCGCCCGCGTCCCTCCCGCGTAGGAGGTGGTCGACTCGTACGGAACGGGCAGGATGACGGCTCGGGCATCGGCCAGGCTTCCCTGCGCTCCCTCGAGGCCGAGGAAGTTGTGTGGCAGCTCCCAGGGGAGGTCCCGGAGGGCTCCTTGCCGCGCCCCGGCCGAGTCCCCCCGCCTGGAGCTCATCCGCAGGAGACGGCGGCGCTCACCACCGTCACCCATCTCCCATCTTCGGGCGCCTCGGCCACGATGGTGTAATTGCGCGTTTCCACGATCTTCCCGGAGAGCCGCCACTGCTCCTTTCGGTCGTCCCACGCCTTGTCCGGATCGAAGGGTACCCCCAGGACCGTGGCGAGCATCGAGGCGGCCAGATCCTCGGCGTAGTCCCCCATGACCCGCTCACTCTGTCCGTACGCGTGGTGCTCCGAGATGTACCCGTAGTGGCTCCGATCGGTCGGAAGGGCGACCCCGATCGTCGCCCCGACCCGGCGACTGGGCTCGTTGGAGGCGGCCTCGGAGAGAACGCAGAAGACCACCTGGCCGGGCCGCAGTAGCGCCACGCCCTCGTCCCGGTCCAGGATCTCGCATTCGGGGGGGAAGATCGAGGAGATCCTTACGAGGTTGTGCTGAGCGATTCCGGCATCGCGAAGCGCCATCTCGAAGCTCGTCAGCTTCTCCGAATGGATGCCCACACCGGTGGTGAAGAAAATTCTGCGTGGGACCAGCTCGTCACCTTGGAACAACCCAATACCTCCGAATAAGGGATGCGGCGAGGAGGGAGAGCGCGAAGCTACACAGTCTCGATCGGGCAGGTCAAGCCTTCACGGGGGAGCTCCGCGCCGGCTTCCTGGCAGGAGGCGCAGAGCCCATAGATCTCGAGCTTGTATCGGTTCGTCCGAAAGCCGTGGCTGCGCCCGATCTCCTCCTGGAGACGCTGGACCTCGCTGCTCCTGAATTCGGTGACGGTGCCGCACTCCTGGCAGATCAGGTGCTCGTGCTCCGGCTGGCGGGAGAGACGATGCTCGTACCGCTTGAAACCTTCGTCGAAGTCGTGTTCCTCGACGAGCTTGCTCCGGACGAGGAGGTCGAGAGTCCGGTATATGGTGGCCTTTCCGATCCGCTCGCCCGACTCCCTCAATCTCTGCTCGATGTCGTCGACGGAGGGGTGGTCGTCCGACGAGAAGACGACCTCCGCGACGGCCTCCCTCTGTTGAGTGACCGGCAGGCCCTGGTCCCTGAGGTATCGTCCGAAGAGGCGGACGAAGGGGGACACCTGGGCCGGTTTCATTGAACTCACGTGGGTTTCTCCTCCCCAGCGGGCTTCGGTCCCTGTATTTCCTTTTCCGTCGCCAGCGAGTGCCGGTCGGTCGGGTCGTTCGACTCGGAGAGCTCCCGGACGAGATCCTCGACCAGCCTCACGTCGCCCTTGAGCTCCACTCGGCGGGGAGGACCGGGCGCCCTCTCGGGGTCCGAACGTCGGACGACTCCGTCCATGATTCGGGGAAGCCTGTCACGAGGGGCGTGTCCCTCCACCTGGAGGCGACACTCGAACGTCCTGCCCACCCCGGCAGACTCGGCCCGGTAGGAGAGGGTCACGAGAACCCGACGATCTCCCGGAGCATCCGGTTCCAGGCAACCCGCGGCGACCAACCCTCTCTCGGTCCGCCCAGTGGCGAGGGGAGGAAAGAGCCAGAGCTGATCGAGTCGATCGGCCGGAACGCGCCGAAGCAATCTTCGCAACGCTTCGCCCACGCCTCCGGAATTCTCCACAGACTCCTCCGCCATGGATCTACGCCGCCCCGACCCTACGGTTCCCCGTTGGCCGGAAGGTGAGCCCCTTCGGCCGTGGCCCCGCGGGAGCTCTCCTCGAGGTACTCGATCGTGCGGGCGAGCACTTGGGTCCGTGCTTCGTCCAGCCCCTTCTCGACAAGCGCTCCCGAGGCCCGGGCGTGGCCGCCTCCGCCAAAGCTCCTGGCCAGGAGATTCACGTCCGCGGGTCCATTCGACCGGAAGGAAATCTTGGTGCTGCCTTCCGCCACCTCCCGGAAGAGAAGCCCGACCTCCACACCCTCCAGCTCCCGGGGAATGTCGACCATTCCCTCCAGGTCCTCGGAGTTGCATCCCAGCTCACGGAATGCGTCCGCCGGAACCGTCATCCACGCCATCCGCCCGTCGGGGGATACGTTGAGGGTGTCGAGCGTCTTGGCGAGAAGGCGGAAGCGGCGGAGGGGGGATTGCCCATACACCTGAGCATAGAGCCGCTCCGGATTGGCGCCCTTCTCGACCAGCTCGGCGACGATCCGGTGCACACCCGGCGTCACATTAGAGTGCCGGAAGGAGCCCGTGTCCGTCAGGAGCGCGACGTAGATCCCCTCCACGAGAGGTCGGGGCCAGGGTCCGCCCTTCGACTGGACGAGGTCGAAGACGAGCTCGCCGGCTGCGGCGGCCGCCGGGTCTCTGAGTGAGATGCCCTCCAGGGAATCCGGGCCGGGGGGGTGGTGATCGATCACGAGCCGGGGGACCGATTCGACGAGGGGCAGAACTCTCCCGATCCGGGACGCTTCGCCGGTATCGAGGACGATGCAGAGATCCGCCTCGCTACAGCGTCGGCGCGCCTCCGGTTCGTCCACGTCGAGGATCCGGCTCGGATCCGGGACCAGGAACCGGAAGAGCTCGGGAAAGGGCGTCGGATTGATGATCCACGCCTGCGCGCCGAGCTCCAGGAAGAGGGCGAGGAGCGCCGCTTCGCAACCAGCCCCGTCCCCGTCCCCGTTGAGGTGCGTCGTGAGGATGACCCGTTTGGCACGGTCGACGGCCGACAGCGCCGCGACGATCGGCTTGTGCCGGTGGGCGGGAATCTCGTAGCTCATGGGAGCGAAGGGTAGACGGGAGCGAGCCAGGGGTCAAGCATCTCCGACCCTCGAAGTCGAGCCCCCGTCAACTGGCTCTCGTCACACTCTTTCGGAGCTTGGCCCAGTTGGATGCAAGACGGACATGGAGCCCAGCTCGCCGGCCGTGGACGGTGGCCCGGCGCAACGCCTCTCGGAGGGACTCGGGGTCGCTGGGATGGCGAGGAAGCTCGACCCATGCATTTCCGATCTCCCCGATCGTGTGCGCGTCCGATCCGGCTCCCTGCAGGAGCCCGGATTCGCGCGCGAGCTCCAGGGCGCGCTGGTTTCGTTTCCGGGAACGAAGGCGCGAGTTGAAGACCTCCACCACGTCGAGGTACGGCAGGAGCGATCTCGCGAGGCGTCCATCGCCCCCCTTTCCGCGAGCAAAAGGATGAGGAAGGTACACGATCCCTCCCTGCTCCCGGATCCTTCGGCAGACGTCGACGGCCGGGGTTCCCTTCGGAATCTCGTTCTCGAGATAGAGCCCGATCACGTCGATTCCCTCTGCGGTCTTCACCTCCTCCCCGGCGATGACCCGGTCCGGGTACCGATTCGCCATCGACGCCGCCACCGCCAGTCGGTTGTGGTCGGTGATCGCGATTCGCTCGATTCCCCGACTCCACGCGCGCTCGAGAACGGCCTCCGGGTCGGAGAGGCAGTCCCACGACCCCCGCGTATGGAGATGGAGGTCGATCCGCATCCGCTCGTCCGGCACCGGGGAGTCGGCCCGCATTCGTTCAGGCCCCTGCCGGCCGAAGACGGTCCAGCAGGGCTCTCGCCTCTCGCTCGAGCTGGGCGACCGAGCCCCGGTTCTCGAGGACGTGGTCGGCACGCCTGCGCTTCTCCGCAGGGTCCCCCTGGCTGGCCATGATCCTCCGCGCTTCCTCGGGAGAGAGGTTCCGGCCTTCGACGAGGCGCCGCTCCCGCAGGTCGTCAGGTGCGTCGACCACCACGACCACATCGTAGTCCGACTCGAGGCCGGCCTCGAAGAGAAGGGGGACCTCGGCGGCCACAATTCTCGCGCCCTCCCGCGCGCGCTCAGCCGTCCACTCTCTCGCCAACTCCGCGATGCGGGGATGCGTGATCCGCTCCAGCCGCCTACGGCCTTCGGGGTCACTGAAGACACGCTCTCGCATGCGCGCTCGGTCGAGCGCACCGTCGGGTGTGAAGACCCCGTCCCCGAAGGCCCGCCGGATCTCCTCGAGCGCGGAGCTGCCCGGCCGCACCACCTCCCGGGCGAGCTCGTCGGCGTCGAGCACCGGCACTCCGGCCGTGCGCCAGGTCCGCGCAAGGACCGATTTCCCTGCCGCCACGTTTCCGGTGAGGCCGACGCGGATCAACCCAGCTCCCCTTCCGGAGGCGACTCCTCGGTCGGAACGAGGGGGGTGAGGAGGATCTCCGCGTCCTCGCTCCGCTTCCTCCTGCGAGCCAACCACCAGCTCCCGACGAGCGCGCCGAAGATCGCGACCGCCCACCCGGTGCCGAGGAGCCCGCTCGCTATCCGCCAACTCTCTCCAGCCGCCACCCCGATTCCGGCGTACAGGCCGACCCAGAGCAGCACGCCGGCGACGTCGAAGACGAGAAAGTGGGGGTAGGTCATCCCGCTCATTCCGGCCGCGGCGGGCATCAGGGTTCTCACGAAGGAAGCGAGCCTCGCCATCGTCACCGAGACGAGGGGCGGTCTGCGCAGGAGGCTTCGCGCCGCACCTCGCGCCCGCGAGAGGAGTCGGCCCGCCAGCCCCGGGACGCGAGCGAAGCGGGCGGATCCGGAACGGCCCAGCCAGTACCCGAGCGAGTCTCCCACGAGGGCGCCGGATCCGGCTCCCACGAGCACCGGTGCCCACGGGAGGAGCCCCTCGTGGGCCAGAAACGCCCCCAGGGAGAGGCTGACCCCGGCAGGCACCAGGAGACCTGCCGGCATGGAGGTCTCGGCGACGGCCATGGCGAAGAGGAGCAAGGGGCCAAGGGCGAGAAGCACCTCAGGGGACGGTGTCATGGGAACCCGGCGCCCGTAGCTCGTGCCCGCCTTCGAACGAGGTCGCTCTCCGTCCCGAACTCCCCGTCAGGCCCCGCTGAGATCACCCGGAATTCGTCCATGCCGACTTCCAGCCGGTAGCGGGTACCCCAGGCGTCTTCGCGCGAGCTCTCCTGCGGGTAGCGCTGGTCGAGCCAGTCGTCGAACTCTCCGAGTCCGCTCGGCAGCTCCCCACGAGTCCCCTCGTGATTCTCGAGGTCGAGGAGGATCCGCTCCATCTGCTGAGACGTCATCCAGCGGTAGCCGGGATTGAGGAGCGGCCGGCTTCGCTCGACGAGCACCTCCCTTGACTCCGGGAAGTAGAGACCCGCCCCGAGGAGAATGAGAAGAGCCAGGAGCACCTTTCCGATCAACGCTTCACGCCTCCCGCTTCAGGCTCCCCCCCGCATTCGCCGCGCCCACAGCAGATAGCGTGCGAGCGCGTCCGGAGACACATTCCGCCCCTCCGCTCCGAAGGCCGTGTCCAGCCGCCACTTCAGATAGCCGGCCGGGGGCAGGGGGAGGAAGGGAGGTCTCCGGTACCACGCCCGGCGCCGGGCGACCCAGGCAAGGCCCAGCGCCGCGGGCAGCAGCCCAGGACGCCTGACCAGCAACCGGAACATCGTGCGGTGGAAATGCACGGGCCTCCCGATGGTCTTTCGTGGCACGTGGTGACGGCGAGCGTGGACCGCCCCGACTCCGGCGGGACCCGCGCCGGGGTCCGGGGTATGACCGACGCGTGTGCCGGTGCCGCCGGAAGCCAATCTAGCATTGGCTCCCGGTTGCCAGAAGGGCGCGAGCGGATCACCTTCCAAGGATCCATGACCGACTTCAACGCATTCGTCAGCCCGGAGTACCCGGTTCTCCACTCCCTACTCCCGTCGTCGGATTCGGGCACGGAGATCCCGCATGGGCACGCGGGCCTCTCTCTCGGGCTCCTCGTGAAGGGGATCCCGTCCTTCCTCGCCACCGTACCGGTCGAGGAAAGCCAGGTGGACCAGGTGGAGCGGTCGCTCAACAGCGGAAACGTCAGGGTCGCCGTGGTGGGGATTTCGGTGGACGGGAACGACCTGCCCGCTGGACAAGCCCCCGAGAAGGAGCCGTGGAAGGGGGAGGCCGACGAGCCTCGCGACCTGCCGGCGGCCTTCCTGAGCCTGGTGTGCTCGGACGGCCGCCGCATCGGGGTGGCTCGCATCGTCGCGAAGAGGGGATCGGCCTCACCCGAGGAGGTCGCCCGTTTCGTCCTGGAGCAAATCACCCGGGGTGTGCAAATCCCGGATCTCGCCTCGACGCCATGAATATCAACAAGTACCCGCAGGGCAGCCGCGTGCGCATCACACGGGGCCGATTCCCCCTCGACGATTCCCTCGTCGGTCGGGTCGGAACCGTCGTTCATCTCAAGAGAAGTGGGGCAAACAAGTACGGGATCCAGCTCGACGAAGAGACCAGGCTCCGCATCTTCACGGAGGACGAGCTCGAGGTCGAGCGGATCGCCGGATCTCTTGAGGAGGCCGGGGAGCCCGCAGGGGGCAGCGGGAGCGCCTCCCCCTCCTGACCCGCCGCCACCGTCCGATGTCCAATCGCCTCGCAGAGGAGACGAGCCCCTACCTCCTCCAGCATGCGGGGAACCCCGTGGACTGGCGTCCCTGGGGAGAGGAGTCCCTTTCCCTGGCCAGGAGCACGCAGCGCCCCATCCTCCTCTCGATCGGATACTCGTCCTGTCACTGGTGCCATGTGATGGAGCGCGAGTCGTTCCAGGACGCGGAAATCGCGGAGACCATGAACCGGCTCTTCGTGAACGTGAAAGTGGACCGGGAAGAGCGCCCCGACGTGGACGGGATCTACATGAGGGCGGTGCAGGCGCTCACAGGGCGCGGGGGTTGGCCCCTCACCGTCTTTCTCACACCGGAAGGCGAGCCCTTCTACGGGGGCACCTACTATCCCCCGGAGCCGCGCCACGGGATGCCCTCCTTTCCCCAGGTGCTCGAAGCGGTGCACCGCGCTTGGGAGGACCGGCGCGACGAGGTGCTTACTGCCGCCTCGGAGATCCGGGAGCTTCTGGAGGAGTCGACGCTACGACCAACCGGAGGCCGGGCCGACGAGGATTCTGAGGGCGCCGAGGTGAACGAAGGCTGGCTGGCACAAGCGGCGGGCTCCCTTCTCCAGCGCCTCGAGCCGGTACACGGCGGATTCGGCCGGGCACCCAAGTTCCCCCAGCCGGTCGTCGTGCAGTTCCTCCTCGATCACCACGGATTCACCGGAGAGCAAGCAGCGCTCGACGCCGCGGTGCTCACCCTGCGTAAGATGGGACGGGGCGGGCTGCGTGACCATCTCGGAGGCGGGTTCCACCGCTACTCGGTAGACGACCGCTGGCTGGTGCCGCACTTCGAGAAGATGCTCTACGACAACGCGCTCCTGGCCGGCACCTATCTCCGCGCCTTCCTCGTCACCGGGGACCCCGAGTTCGAACACGTCTGCCGAGAGGTGCTGGGGAACCTCCTTGACGACTTCCAGGCGCCGGATGGAGGATTCTACACCGCCAGGGACGCCGACTCCGAAGGCGAGGAGGGACTCTTCTACCTTTGGAGCGCCCAGGAAGTGGACAAGCTCCTCGGAGAGGAGGACGGGCGCCTCTTCCGAAGGTGCTACGATGTGTCCCCGGGAGGGAACTTCGAGGGCCGAAACATCCTCCATCTCCCCCACGACCTGGATCGGATCGCGGACGAGGAGAACCTCACCCCAACAGAGCTAGACTGCCGGCTGGAGCGGTCCCGCCGGACTCTCGAGCGCGCCCGCAAGGAGCGGGAGCCCCCCCTTCGCGACGAGAAGGTCCTGGCCGGATGGAACGCGCTCGCCATCCGGAGCCTGGCCGAAGCCGGGGCCAGCCTGGACGAGCCCCGTTATCTCCAGGCCGCGGTTCGGGCGGCCGACCGCATCCTCACAGTGCTCAGGCCCGGGGAGAGGCTCCTCCACCAGCTCACGAACGGAGAGGCCCGGATTCCCGGGTTCCTCGAGGACGTGGCCGGTCTGGGCAACGCCCTCCTGACTCTCCACGAAACGACTCTCGAGAGCCGCTGGCTCGAGCTCGCCATCGAGCTCGACGAGGAGGTCGAGCGACGATTCCGGGACCCGGAGCTGAACCTGCTCTTCGACGCCCCTGCGGATGGAGAGTCCCTGGTGGTCCGCCCCCGGGAGCCGATGGACAACCCCGTTCCCTCCGGCACGTCGCTGGCCGCCGAGCTCCGCCTCCGACTGGGACGTCTGCTGGGAGACACGGAGCGGGTCGAGGCCGCCCGCCGACTGGTCCGGCGCGAGGGCCATGGAGCCGAGCGGGCTCCCTCCGGCTTCGGCCGACTCCTCAGCGTCGCGGCGAGGTTGGCGCATGCCCCTGTGGAGGTGGCCGTCGTGGGCCCGCGCGACGATCCCGGCACCCGGGCACTCCTCCGTGAAGCCCACCGCAGATTCCTCCCCGGAGGGGTCATCACCGGTCAGGAAGGGGCTGAGACATGTCCGGTCCCGACCCCGCTCCTGGCAGGCCGAGGGATGGTGGGCGGCCGACCGGCCGCGTACGTCTGCCGCCGCTTCGCCTGCCGCGCACCCGTGACCACGCCGGAGGCTCTGGGCGAGGAGCTCGACCGGCTCGCTTCGCATCCCTCCTGAACCCGATTGGGGCCGTCCAGTGGGCCCGCGCCGTCGGCTTGGCCCCTTCCCCGAGCGGTCCTATCTTGTCCTAGCCGAGCGACCATTCGATCTCTCCGAGGGACGGGCCGGGATGCCCGTTTCCTCCGGAGTCCAGCACATGGAGATGTGATGGCCACGAGGATCCCCGACGAGTCCACCGCCACCCAGGACCTGCACGGTCTTGGGCCGGAGGATCTGCTGGAGATCTATCGCCTCATGGTCATGTCCAGGACGTTGGACGAGCGGGAGATCAGCCTCAAGCGGCAGAACAAGATCTATTTTCAGATCTCGGCCGCGGGGCACGAGGCGATCCAGATCGCGACCGCCCGTCACCTCAGGCCCGGCTCCGACTGGCTCTATTTCTACTATCGGGACCGGCCCTTTGCACTGGCGATGGGGCAAACCCCGCTCGAGCACCTCCTGCAAGCCGTCGCCGCGGAAGACGATCTGGCCTCCCGAGGGCGCCAGATGCCGGCCCACTTCAGCGATCGTGAGCTGCGGATCGTGAGCACCTCGTCGCCGACGGGTACCCAGTACCTCCAGGCGGTGGGGGCCGCCGAGACGTCTTATCGGGCCCGTCTCCTCCCGGAGCTGCGTGACCGCATCGAGGCCTTCGAAGACGACGAGGTGGTGGTCGTCTGCTCGGGAGAGGGCACCACATCCGAAGGGGAGTTCTGGGAAGCGCTCAACACCGCGTGCAACCTGAAGCTTCCAATCGTCTTCCTGATCGAGGACAACCAGTACGCGATTTCGGTGCCGGTGGAAGTGCAGACCGCCGGCGGAAGCATCTCTCGACTGGTGCGCAGCTTTCCGGACCTGCACATCCTGGAGTGCGACGGCACCGACGTCCTGGACTCCTACGAGACGACCGGCAAGGCCATCCGCTACTGCCGCGAAGGACGTGGGCCGGCGCTGGTGCATGCCCACACGGTCCGCCTCAACTCGCACTCGATGTCGGACAACGATCGCCTCTATCGGTCCGGCGCCGAGATCGAGGACGACCTCCGGAGAGACCCGATCCCGCGATTCCGGAAGCTCCTCCTGGAGGAAGGCTTCGCCTACGAGGAGGAGCTGGACCGGATCGCCGACGACTTGAAGGAGGAGATCTCCGACGCGGCGGACGTGGCGCTCTCCCGGCCCCAGCCGGCCCCGGAGACGGCCACACGGTGGCTCTACTCCGAGGAGGTGGATCCCACCTCGAAGGCCTTCGACACGGAGGAGGAGCTGCAATTCGCCGACGATGCCGAGTATACCATGGTGGACCTCCTCAACAGCTGTCTTCGCGACGAGATGGAGAGGGACGTCGGCGTGGTTTGTTTCGGGGAAGACGTCGCGGACGCCTCGCGCGAGGCCGCCCTCGAGGAGGTCTCCGGAAAGGGCGGCGTGTTCAAGGTCACCCACGGCCTCCAGCGCCAGTTCGGGGGCGTCCGTGTCTTCAACACGCCGCTCGCGGAGGCCAACATCATGGGTCGGGCGATCGGCATGGCGTCGAGAGGCCTCAAGCCCGTCGTGGAGATCCAGTTCTTCGACTACATCTGGCCCGCTTTTCACCAGATCCGGAACGAGATGGTGACGCTCCGCTACCGGTCAGGTGGAGGTTGGGCGGCTCCGGTCGTGATTCGGGCTCCGTACGGAGGGTACCTCAAGGGCGGGTCCATCTACCACTCGCAAACCGGCGCGGCGATCTTCGCCCATACCCCCGGGATCCGGGTGGTGCTGCCCTCTACCGCCCTCGACGCCAATGGCCTGCTGCGCACCGCCATCCGGTGCGACGATCCGGTTCTCTTTCTCGAGCACAAGCACCTCTACCGCCAGATCTACAACAAGAGCCGCTATCCCGGTTCGGACTTCATGATTCCCTTCGGGAAAGCGCGGACCGTGCGCGAGGGATCCGATCTCACGGTCGTCACCTGCGGAGCCCTGGTCAAACGCTCCCTCGACGCCGCGCGGAGGGCGTTCGAGCAGGACGGAACCGACGTGGAGCTGATCGATCTCCGCACCATCCATCCGCTCGATATGCAGGCGATCGCTCGCTCGGTGAAGAAGACGAGCCGGGTCATCGTGGCCCACGAAGACCCCATCTCCTTCGGCTTCGGTGCCGAGATCGCCGCGCGTATCGCCGACGAGCTCTTCACCTGGCTCGACGCTCCCGTGCGTCGCGTGGGCTCCCAGGACGTATGGGTCGCCTACTCGCCCCAGCTCGAGGATGCCATCCTGCCGCAGGCCGACGACGTCCTCCGGGCGATTCGGGAGATCGCGGCTTTCTAGGAGTCTCGCCTGGCGAGGGCCTCTGCGGCCCTCTTTGAGAGTGCGGGCGATGGGCG
>SLCK01000043.1 GCA_007125845.1 Gemmatimonadota bacterium | reverse complement strand
GGATTCCGTGCGCCTCCGCCTCTGGATCGTCCTGCGCACCTTCGTGGTGCTCGTGCGCCCGGAGACGGTCTACGGGGAGGCCGGAAAGAACTGGCGCGCCTACCTTCCCTCCGAGCCGAACGATCCCGAGCCCTCCGGCTCCACCTCCACACCCCGTTGATCGAGTACCTCTCCCTCACCGACGATCCCGACGACGCCCGCCGCGCGGCCGGCGGGGCGGGGCGGGGGCCCCTCCCGACGGAAGGGTAGCCCCCGCGGCCGGAGGCCTTCCTACGCCCCGAGGATCTTGCCGGATAAAATGGTGGTATATATGATACCACATGGCCGTGCACGATGTGGTGCTCGACACGAACGTGTGGTTTGCGGCTCTGTGGTCGCGGGCCGGGGCATCGTTTCGGTTGCTCTCGCTGCTGGGGACACGCGAGGACATCCGAATCCATCTGTCGGTTCCCCTGGTCCTCGAGTACGAACAGGTAGCGAAGCGGGAGGCGGGAGAGCTCGGGCTTGAGGCGGACGACATCGACGATGTGCTGGATTACCTGTGCCGCATCGCCGTGCGACATGAGATCTACTACCTGTGGCGGCCGGTGCTGCGCGACCCCAAGGACGACATGGTGCTCGAGGTCGCGGTAGCCGGCGGATGCAAGACGATCGTCAGCTACAACAAGCGGCATTTTGAAGGGGCTTCGAAGTTTGGGGTCGAGGTGATCACGGCTCGGGAGCTTCTGGAAAGAATCGGAGAGTTGTAATGGCTACGATGAGCGTGAGGCTTCCTGAGTCGTTGCATGAGAAAGCCAGGGAGCTGGCGAAGCGCGAAGGGATCTCGATCAATCAGCTCGTGACCACGGCTCTTGCCGAGAAACTCTCGGCGCTCCTCACGGAAGAGTACATCGAGGAGCGAGCCCGGCGCGCGAGTCGTGAGAAATTCGAGAAGGCACTTTCCAAGGCACCGGACCGGGAGCCGCTTCCTGGTGACGAACTCTGACGAGAGCGAGATCACGGGGAGGATCGTGGGGAGCGCCCAGCTCCAGACCGCCTGGGTGCGGCCCTCGAAGCGGCCCAGGAGCGACTGGAGGATGAGGAGCCCGGGGAAGGCCGCCCCTCCCAGGAGCCGGAGAAAGGCGAGGCTCTTTCTGGCCTCCTTCAAGGGAATGCGCGTCATTCGTCCTCTTCCCTCAGGCCGACCTGGAGCCCGGCGCACGGCGACACGGCTTTCGGGGTCCCGCTCTTTCACGAGTACATGCTCCGAGCGATGCCTGCGGGGCCGGGGCCCCTCCCGACGGAAGGGTAACCCCCGCGGCCGGAGGCCTCCCTACGCCCCGAGGATCTCCGCCTCGAGGTCCGCGCAGCTCTCCCACTCCGAACCGAACGGAGCCAGCGGCACGATGAAGTGGCCCGCGTTCTCGGCCAGCTTCTGTCCGGCAGTGCCGAAGTGCACCCGCTCGTGGTGCGCGTTCAGCGGAAGTGTGCGCGCGTTCGCCAGCTCGACGCAGCGGTCGAAGCCGCGGATCTCGTAGGGGAGGATCCCGTGCGCGGGATCCTCGCCCACATCTAGCAAGCGGATCTCCGCGTTGTGGAGGAGGACGTGGGGGTGCGGAGGGATCTGCATCTGCGCGGGCTGGGCGTGCGGGGCCGCGTGGAGCTGCGCGGCGGCGGGCGCCTCCGCCTGGGGCGAGCTCGGAAGCTCCGTCTCGCATCCGGCCACGACGACCGCGACGAGGGCGGCGACCCAGGACATCCGCGTGAGCTGAAATTTCATCCTCTTCTCTCCCTGTGCGTTGGGGTGGGCGGCCGATGGACGAGCGGCTCCCCCAACGGCCGAAAGCCGCCGCCGGGAAGGGCATCGTCCATGTGGGCCTTCAACGACCTTGTTCAGGAATCGCGGGAGAACTTGCAGGGCGCGTTCCGCCTGCGCAAGAGGGCTGCGGAGCCGGCGGAGAGGCGCCCGTCAGCCGCCCGACGGCGCTCCTCTGAGCGCCAGCATCGCGAGCCCGACCATCGCGCCCCCCAACACGCCGCTCAGGATCCACCCCGCACCGAAGGGCTGACCCAGCGCGGGGACGACGACGCTGAGCAGGGTGACCGCGAGCGATCCCGCGATTCCGCCGCCCATCAGCGCCCCCCAGGGGATGCTCGCCGCGTCGGGGCGGCGGCGCCACACCATCCCCGCACCCACCAGCGCCCCCGTCACCCGGGCCGCGTTCGTGATGCGCAGATCCGGCGGCCCGACCAGGGTCCCGATCCAGATGACGGGAAGGAGGACGAGGGCCACGAAGGCCGCGACGCGGAACCAGAGCGGCGGGGCGACCTTGCCCGAGAGGTAGGTGCGCATGGTGAGCCCTCATGCTGGAGTGGGGACGAGGCGCCGTCCGCGCCTGTCGCTTCGACCGCCCTATACCCCACGCAATCCGAAGAAGGCCGGCCTTCGAGTCCCAATGGTTGTGGCTCAATGAGCTTGCCACTACTCCCTTATGGATCATGGCTCGTCGGCCTCCTCTCCAGTGGAAGCGACGAACGCCTTCATCCTTCCGGCATCCTCGCCCTACCCTTGATCTCCTCCACCGGAAACCGAGGTGCGCCCGCTACCGGGCGGCGCCCCGGCTTCGCCTCTCGAAGCACGCCTGGGTCTCCTCGTCCACGCAGTACTCGTAGCATCCCTTCATCCCGCGCGTCATAAGCGTCCGGTAGGTATTCAAGATGATCGCCCGCGCCTCCCTTCGCGCCTCTTCCGGCTCCAGCTTCAGCCACTTCTTGTAGCCTCGGATCGTCTGATCGTGGCGCGCGCGCTCGTCGGGCTGCGTCACGACCCGGCCGTCCCGAACCACCAGGTCCGGGCCGATGACCACGCCCACGTAATCCAGCTCGAGCCCCTGACAGGTGTGGATGCAACCGATCTCGTTGATCGAGCTCGGCTTCACGATCCAGAGGCCTCCGTCTTCGGTGAGGTTCCACCGCATCGCGAAGTCGTGCTCCGGGATCGTCACGTCGAGCGTGCTCGGGTCCTTCTTGCTCTCCCACTCGCAGCAGTAGCCGGCCACCATCCGGGAGCGGTTCGTGTCCTCGTTCCGCTCCTCGACCTCCGCCCCGTAGCTCCGGGTCCACCTGAGGATTTCCCCGCGCGTGCCGATGTCCCGGAGCGTCACCCGCTGGTCCTCGTCCAGGAAGAACACGGCGAGGTTCGCGGAACCGTGTCGTCCGAGTATGGAGCCAGGTATGTTGTAGAGGACGAAGTGACCGGGCCGAGCGGGCGGCCTTTCCGGATCACCACCATCTGGATGATCCGGAAGGGGGAAGACCATCCTCGGCTCGTTACCGCCTATCCCGCAGGAAAGCGATCCGATCGATGAGGTTTTCGGAACTGGACACCGTCGCCTTGGCGAGGGACGTGCCCGAACACAGCTTGAAGGCCGGAGACGTGGGCACCATCGTCTTCGTGCACGGCGAGCACACCGCGTTCGAGGTCGAGTTCGTCACGAGAGGCGGGACGACCATCGGGGTCCTCACCTTGGAACCATCGGACCTTCGTCCCATCGGACCGAACGAGATTCACCACGTCCGGCCGGTGTCGAGACCCTGAGCTGGACTGCGGCGGCGCGCCCGTCTGCATTCACGTCATCCCTCCCCGACCTCCCCCACCGGCCTCCTCCGGCCGTCTTGGTCCTTCCCTCTTCTTCTCCGCTGCTTCGTCCCCGGTCAGTCGCTTCTTGCTGCGCCCTCGAGTCTCTTCGGGTCGTAGACCTCCCTTTTTCGCCACACCGCCCGCCCGATCACCGTCGTCGCCGCTCCCTTGAAGATCGCCTTCAGCGCCTCCAGCGCGTCCAGCTCCTCGTACAGCCACTCCGACAGCGCACCTTCCTCGAGGCAGATGTGTCGCGGCTCCGGGATCTGCCGCACCGCTTCGATCAGGCACCGTGCGTTCGTCTCCCCCTCCGGCCACGGACGCGCTGCCCACGCACATCCTCCCGATCCCTTCCCCCCCCGGCCCGCTCACCCCTTCGTCCTCTCGGCGGCCTGCATGAGGTCGTCATAGGTCTCGTCGAAGACGGACGCGTCGGTACGGTTCTTGCTCTTCTCGACCCCATCGGTGCCCGATCCGAAGGGCGAGTTCTGCGCCGCTCGCGACCTTGGTGAGAAGGTCCTGAACATCGCCGAATCCGATGATCGCCGACCCGTTATCCGAGGAAAGGACGATGCCGTCGTCACAGGAGGTAGGGATGGACCGGGAGCTTCGCTTTCCCGCCGGCCCCGTCACGCTGGAGGGAAACCTCGCCGTCCCGCGAAACGCACTGGGCGTCGTCCTCTTCGCCCATGGCAGCGGAAGCAGTCGATTCTCGTCCCGGAACCGCTTCGTCGCCGCAGAGCTTCAGGCCGCCGGCCTGGGAACGCTCCTGATCGACCTGCTCACTCCCGACGAGGAAGAGGTGGACGTCCACACGCACGAGTTCCGCTTCGACATTCCACGCCTCGCGGGACGACTGGTGGCGCTGATAGACCACCTTCGGAGCGATGAGGAGACCCGCGAGCTCCCGGTGGGCCTCTTCGGGTCGAGCACCGGTGCCGGAGCCGCCCTGATCGCGGCGGCGGAGCGTCCGGACGCCGTATCCGCCGTGGTTTCCAGGGGAGGGCGGCCGGACCTGGCCGGCGAGCACCTCACCCGCGCCCGTGCGCCGACCTTGCTCATCGTGGGCGGAAGGGACGAGGTGGTGATCGATCTGAACCGGAGAGCGCAGCGGGTTCTCGGCGGCCCCTCGAAGCTCCAGATCGTGCCCGGAGCCAGCCACCTCTTCGAGGAAGCTGGGAAGCTGGAGGAGGTTGCCGGCCTGGCCCGAGATTGGTTCGTGGACCACCTGGCCACTCGCGCGGTAACGCACGTCCGGCACGGCGATCCTCGGGGGCACCGCACCGATCGAGATCGCCGAACCGACGAGGAGAGCCCGTGAACAGGGGAAAGATCGATGCCACGGCCCCTTCAATCACCGTGGGGGGCCTGGAGCTTCGGAGGCTGGATCCGTACCGCTGGATCATCCCCCGCCAGGGCTCCATGCGGGTGGAGGGCGTCATCTTCGCGGACGAGGTCCTCATGCGCGAGATCCTGACACCCGGACACGGAGGAGAGGAGGCCATCCGCCAGGTCGCCAATGTGGCGTGTCTCCCCGGGATCGTGGGTCGCTCCATCGGGATGCCGGACATCCACTGGGGATACGGCTTCGCCATCGGGGGCGTCGCCGCTTTCGACCCGAAGGAAGGCGGCGTGGTCTCACCTGGAGGGGTGGGCT
>SLCK01000083.1 GCA_007125845.1 Gemmatimonadota bacterium | reverse complement strand
TTCGTCCACAAGCCCTTCATGGTGGAGAGGATCATGGGGGTGGTACGGAGCCAACTCCATCCCGGGTGACTCCTCCAGATGGCCTGAGCAACGCTCGCAACGTCGGCGTTTCAACCCGCCGGCTCCCCATCACCTTGCCCATCCGCAGGAAACGTTTGTAGGTTGCGCCCGTACGCAAGACCTATGGATTGCGTTTGTTTTTGAGCGACAACACGACAACGCGAAGGGTCGGCCGCTGCCGCAGCCGTTCACGAAGCCGCGCTCCCCCTCGACCGAGAGCCCAGCATGATGAAGCTGCAATGCTTCAGTCGAGTGTGCGGTGCCCTTCTCCTTGCCGCCGTGCTCTTCGCCTGCCGCGAGGCCCCCAAGAGCGCTCTGGACCGCATTGAGAGACAGGGCTTTCTGCGGGCAGCGTACACGCACGAACCCCCATACGCCTTCCTGGACTCGCTGGGACAGGTCCAGGGAGAATCGCCGACCGCCCTGCGCGGAGCGCTTTCCGCACTCCCCGTGGACAGCATCCGGTGGATGCGCATGGACTTTGACGAGCTGCTCCCATCGCTTGCGGAGGGACGTATCGATGTGGTCGCCTCGGGTCTCTTCCCTTCCGAGGAACGGCGCCGCGAGATGGCGTTCACCCGATTCACCTCGTGTTCGGAGGCCGCACTCCTGGTGCGGCGCGATGGGCCCAGGCCCCGAGGGCTCATGAGCTTCGTCCGGGATGGCACCCTCACGATCGGCGTGGTCCGAGGGGCGGTGGAAGAACGGGCAGTCGACATGCTGGGTATTCCGGCGGAACGCGTACTGGTGGTACCGGACCTCGCGACCGGGGTGACCGCGGTGAGGGACGGGCTCGCAGCGGCCCTCGCGCTCACGGCGCCGACCTTGCGACTCGCCCTGGGAGACGGGGTCGACCTCGATTGGTACACATACGAGCCAAGCGAGGAGATCGCGCCGCTCGTCAAGGGGTGCAGCGCCCTCGCGACCCGTCCGGGGGAGGACGAGTTGACGGAGGCTCTCGACCGTGGCCTCGCCGAATTCATCGGGTCTCCCGACCACCTCGCAGCTTTGACCAGCCTCGGGTTCATTGCCGATGATGTCCCGAGGGGGTCCAATTGGGGGTCGGTACAGCCATGACGCCCCACCAGGCTCTCCGGTCGCGATCCGCCTCGTTTCGGGTGGGCATCCTGGCCTTCACGATTCTGGCCGTCCTTTCGGTCGTGGTCCTGGAAATCTCCCACCGAAGGGCCCAGGCCCAGGCCGAGCACGCGATCGCCACAACGGACAACCTGATGAGGGCCCGCGTTTCCCTTCTCGAGGCCCACCTCGCATGGGAGCGGACAAGCCTCGCCGATCCCACGTTCGAGCCCCTTCGAGCCCTGGCGGAGCTCGAGAACGCTCGGGGCCACCTGGCCGACCTGCTGGACGGTCGCACACCGCTCCTTGGCTTCTCCCAACAGAGCCTCCAGGACCATCTTGAGGTGTCCCAAGCCATCGTGGAGCTCGAGGGGCGCATCACCGAGCTCCGGGGACGATTGACCCGGGGACCGACTCTGCTTCCGGTGACCGTCCGCCTCCAGTTCAGCGAGTTGGAGCGGGTCGCCGCCGGCCTCGAGCGGCAGATCCGGCAAACGGTGGAGGAGACATTGGTCGGGGAGGCCCGTGGCCACACCCTGTTCGTGGGCGGGTGGATCGTATTTCTCCTCCTCTCCGGGCTGGGAGGGACCGCTCTCCACCGAAGGGGAGCCCGTGCTGCCACGGCCGCGGCGGAGGCGCGTTCGGAGGAGTCCTCGGCCCAGGCCGCTCGCGACCGTGCGGAACGACGCCTGGCCACTCTCCGAGCGCTGACGGACGCCGGGGTCGTTCTAGTCGATCCCGAGGGCCGGATCGAGGACCTCTCCGCCTGGTGGGCGAAGGTGCTCGGTCTGCGCCTGGAGGAATGGGAAGGTCGGCCATGGTGGGCCCTTCTCCACCCGGACGAGGAAGAGCGCATGCTCGATCTGTGGCGGGAGAAGCGCCTGCGCCGACTTGCCTTCTCCTTCGAGGCCCGGGCACCCGCAGACGACTCTGGCGGCGAGTCCTGGTTCACGGCGCTCTGGCGCCCGATGGATGGGCGGGCGGGGAGCGAAGAGGCCCACGAAGAGGACAAGAACGGGGCCACGCGTGCCGCTCCAACTCCCGAGGAACAAGGATGGGTGGGGACCTTCCTCGACATCACCCGGCATCGGTCCGTCGAGGCGCAGTTCCAGCAATCGCAAAAGCTGGAAGCAGTCGGTCGGATGTCGAGCAGCCTGGCTCACGACTTCAACAATCTCCTCACCGTCACCCTCTCCAGCGTGGATCTTCTGAGAGACGGTCGTGGCCTCAGTGAAGCCGATCGCGAGCAGCTTCTGAGCGACATCCATCAGGCGGCCCGATCCGGCTGCAAGCTTGTGGAAGACCTCCTACGTTTCGGCCGAAGTGCCGAGCTCGAAATCCGTCCCGTCGACCTGAGCGAGGCTGTTCGTGGCGGGCTCGGGCTGGCACAGCATGTACTGCCCCACTCGGTGGAGGTCGTCGTGGAGGCTCCGGCCGCGGGTCCCGTCGTGCACGCGGACGTCCGGGCCCTCCATCAGATCCTCCTCAATCTGGTCACGAACGCCCGAGACGCGATGCCGGAAGGAGGACGGCTCGTCGTCAGCGTAGACCGGGTGGTAGCCGACGAGGCCTTCGTCGAGGATCGACCCTGGATCGAGGGGGGCTTGTTCGGCCGGGTGACCGTGACGGACACCGGGGTTGGGATGGACCGCGAGACGGCGGACCGTGTCTTCGATCCTTTCTTCTCGACGAAGCCGGAAGGGGTGGGGACAGGACTCGGACTCGCCTCCGTACATGGGTTGGTCCGACAGCACGGCGGGCACATTCACGTGTACAGCGAGCCTGGAGTGGGAACGAGCTTTCGAACCTACCTGCCCCTGGTGGGGTCGGGAGAAGAAACGACCGGAGCGCCAGGAAATGTGGCGATTCCCGGTGGCGGGCTCCATGTCGTCCCGGCCCGCCAGAGCCAGGAGGGTGAGCCGGCTCGGACCGACCCCTTCCGGATTCTCCTCGTCGACGACGACGAGGCTCTGAGGCGAACGGCGCAGCGCGCCCTTGCCCAGCTCGGTCACATCGTGACCCCGGTGGGGGACGCAGCGGAGGCCCTGACCGCAATCGAAGAGAGCGCCCATTCCTTTGACCTCATTCTCTCCGATCTCACCATGCCGAAGATGGACGGCCTCGAGCTCGCGCAGGAGATCCGCGCGCGCGGCCTCGGGATCCCGGTACTTCTTACGAGCGGTCGCCACCCTTCCCACCTGGACGGGAACGACCCCCAGATGGTCGGGGTCTCCTTCCTCCCGAAGCCCTGGACCGTGAACGACCTCCGCAGGAAGATCGAAGAGGTGACGGCAGGCGTCTAGAATTGCCTCCCGACCACCGCGATGGGTGCCGGTGTCCTAGCCGGGAGCCCGGCACTCCGCGACAAACCGAGATGTATTGACCACAGTGCAACTTGACGTGAACCTACGTTCACGATATATTGTGAACAACAGTTCACGGAAGGCGACCCCAGGCAAGAGCCCCGAGCATCAGGGGGCTCGCGCTCACCAAGATGGACCTCCGCATGGGACCCAAGCGAACGCCCGAGGAAACGGCCGAACTTCGAGAATCCCTCATCGAGCACGGACTCCGGCTCGTCCACCGCGAGGGAGCCGCCACCCTCACGATGCGCGCTCTCGCCGCCGAAGCCCGTTGCTCGGTCGGACTTCCCTACAAGGTGTTCGAGAACCGGGAAGCCGTCGTCCGGGCCCTGGTGCACGAGGAGTTTCGTCGGCTCATGGCGGCA
The DNA here is from genome assembly GCA_007125845.1 of Gemmatimonadota bacterium. Classification (GTDB taxonomy): domain Bacteria; phylum Gemmatimonadota; class Gemmatimonadetes; order Longimicrobiales; family Gaopeijiaceae; genus SLCK01. The sequence goes on along the minus strand of SLCK01000083.1, from coordinate 41,099 downwards.
TTGGAGAGGTGGATTGCGGAGGCCGGCGAGAGTGCCGTCGGCAAGAATCTCGGGCGGTACGCGCGTCTCGTGCTCGGGTCCCCTGCTGTGGCTCTGGCTACGGACCTCGGCCACGATCCCTCCCTCGCCCACACTGTAGAAGAGACCGCCACCGAAACCGGTGTGGTGCCGGCTCTCGAGGACGCCGTCCGCCGCTATCTGGAAGCGGAGAAACGATTCGACCGACTTGCCCCCGAGGTCGACGAGGGCGCATACGCGTTTCTGATCGCCGGCGCGGTCCACAATCTCCTGATGTCCGGGGAGGCGTACCCGAAACCCGAGATGGAGCGAATCGAGCAACTTCTCCAGCTTGCCGCCCGTCCGCTGGTTCGCCGCTCTCCGAGAGGGTGACGAACATGCCCAGGCCTACTGAGGAGCGTGAGCAGGGAGCCCCTTCCTTCAGCCCCCTGCGCCCCCCCGGCGACCACCGTCCATCTCCTGCCGGCCGGAGGCGCCGCGCGACGAGTTCGGAGAAGCTCGCACTCCTCTCTGGTACAGGCGTCCTGGTCCTCACCATGGTCCATCATGTCTACGGCGCCCTCCTGTACGAGACGCCCGAGCGCTATCACGCCGTGTATATCGCGGGTGCGGCGTTGGCACTCATGGTGTCTGCGGACTGGTTGAGCCGACGCAGGCCCTCGAGCGTGCTTGGCCGGGTTGCCTGGTGGACGGGCTGGAGCGTGAACGGGGTGGTTGCTGTGCTCCTGTTCGGCGCGATTGAGGGCTTCTACAATCACGTGCTGAAGGTTGCGCTCTACTTCGGCGGGCTCCCAGAGCACCACATGGGCCGTCTCTACAGCGATGCTCTCTTCGAGATGCCCAACGACGTGATTTTTGAGCTCACAGGGGGCCTCCATGTGATTCCGAGCGTCTTCGCCGCCGTCTTTCTCGCACAGACCCTGGTGGAGCGGGGCTACCACTCCTGCGAGAGAACTTCGACTTCTGGCGGCTGAGCTGCACCGTGCGTATGCATCACTTGGTGGTGGTCACCACCTCTCCGAGCGGCGAGCGATGGTCGCTGAAAGCCTCTTCACGGAGCTGTAATGATGAGCATCCGTCCTTCCCCTGATCTGCGCCGCAAACCCTGGTTCGACGCGAGCGGCTACCCATTCGCCTCGCGATACCTGGACCTCCCAGCCCGGAACGGGGACTCGTCCCCGCGGCTCCACTACCTGGACGAAGGCGAAGGCGTTCCTCTCGTAATCGTGGGCGGAACGCCGGGCTGGAGCTACGAGTGGCGCCATATCGTGCACAGACTCTCGCCCCGGTTCCGGGTGATCGTCCCGGATCATCTGGGGATGGGCCTCTCGGACCGCCACGGAGACCCCCACTTTCCCCTGTTCCGTCACCGGGAGAACCTCCAGGCGCTCCTCCGACTCCTCGGAGTGGAGTCAAGTCACTGGATCGTCCATGATTTCGGAGGGCCGATCGCCCTCCCGACGCTGGCCGAGCGGCCGGCCGCGATCCGTCGGCTGGTGGTGATGAACAGTTGGATGTGGAGCTTTGAGTCGGTGCAGCCGTCCTTCCGTCGTCAGCGACGGATCCTGGACAGTCGCATCATGAGTTGGCTCTACCGGAGCACGAACCTCTCCCCCGGCCTTCTGATGCGGCGGGCCCGCGGAGCCGGACACCGCCTTGGCACCGTCGAAGCGCGTCACTACACCGCGCCTTTCCCCGATCGTTTCCAGCGCGCCCAGATCCACGCCTTCCTCCGAGGGATCCTCGAAGAGGGGCCCGGCCTCGAGGCCTCCTGGCGCCACGGCGAACCGTTCCGGGAGGTGCCGACCCTCCTCGTCTGGGGAATGGCCGACCCCCTCGTGGTGCCCACACACCTGGAGCGTTGGCGCCGGGACCTCCCGGGGGCACAAGTCGAGCCGCTCGATGGTGTGGGCCACTTTCCGCACGAGGAAGTTCCGGAAGTCGTCGCGGACTGCATCGAAGCCTTCCTTTCCGACGCCCGCGGGTAGGCGCCGCCGGGTGGCAGCCCGGTCAACCCCCGGGCCGCCACCCGGCCACGTCGACCTGCAAGTCCATGCCCAGGTTCGTTCGACGCTTCAGGAAGGGGCGTTTCGGGGGCGCCCAGGCCTTGAGGCTTATCCGGAAGCCCGCCTCGCCCAGGATCTCCAGAAGCTCGTGCAGGCGCTGCGGCTGTCCCTCGAAGGAGTGGTACTCGACGAAAAGGCAGCGTACCCCACCAAGCAGATCTCGCACATCGTGCAGCACGTCCACTTCGGCGCCTTCGATGTCGAGCTTCAGGAAATCGACCGGGCGATCGAGAAATGGACGCAGCCGGACGGTGCGGATCGTATGGTCAGCCTCGTCGTCTGCCTGCGCGATCCGACCTCCGTCCGCTCCCTCCCGCATGAAACTCACCGAGCCTTCGGAGGACCAGAGGCCAAGCCTGTGAGCTTCCACATCGTGTAGCCCGAAGGCGCCCAGGTTGTGCTGCAGGGCCTCGAACGCTTGCGGATCTGGCTCGAAGGCGACGACGCGAGCCCCCGGATGGAGGGTCTTGAAGTAGATCGTCGCCATACCGATGTTCGCGCCCCCATCGATGATGTAGGGAGTGTCCGTGTCGGCATGAAAGTGAAGCTCCGCTCGTTCGAAGAGGGCGCTGTACATGCCGAGGTACGAGGGCGCATCGAGGATCCGGATCTCGGTCCCCAGAAGGGTCGTGGTGGTCGGCGTACGGCGAGGGAGATTCTCAAGGCGAGCCCGCTCCCGCGACGCTCGACGACGGTCTCGATGGACGAGCTTGCGGAAGCTTCGGACCGCACGACGCCGGATGGAGGCGAGGGTACGATGGCTGGGCAAAGGCATGCGCCCCTCTGGTCAGGCCCCGGCATTCCTGCCGGAGCCCGAAGAAGGCGCTCCAGGATTCCGGCCCGCGCCGACACCCTTGAATTGTTTGGGAAGTGGGGGCTCGAGTCCCAACGCCTCCAGGCCTCTTGCCCCAGCCGACTATAGTACCCCGGACCGGGCAAGGCAATGAAGAAGGCCGGAAGCCGTGGCCTCGTTCCCAGTGAACCCTCCCCCGCAAATCGCGAGAATCGAGGCTCTATCACGAAGGCCGGCACTCCCCGTCGATCCCGGTCTCAGCGAATCACCCTCACTCCCAGCCCGTGAAAGTCGCTCGACTCCAGCTCATCGGATTCCGCGGGTTGGATGAGTCGGACCTTGCGGCGCTGAGCCGTATTGATGACCGCGAACCCGGGCGTCGTGCCGGTGGCCACGTGCGCCGCTCCCGTTACGGGGTTGGGCCCTCTGAGACTCACGAACGCGAGCCGACCGTCCGGCGAGAAATCCAGGATGTCCGGGCTGTCTCCCACGAAGTCGATCTCGTGGACAACCCGGTGCGACTGGGAGTTGATGAGAATCGCATTGCTCGTACCGCGATTGACCTGCCAGAGCCAGGGACCGACGGGACTATGGCGGGTCCCGTGCGCGTCGATCCCGCGGGTCTCCTCACTGGCCAGAATGAGGCTGTGGTCCGAGGTGTCGAAGACGTACCAGGCCCCGCTCTGCGCCGGCGGATCGGCCGGATCACCCGGATCGCCCCAATTCGCGAACATCTTACGTCCGTCGGGGCTCCGCGCGAGGCCGCAGTTTGCCCGCACCTCGTCTCTCGGAAAGGCCTTCACGACGGTGGGTTCGTTGGCCTGGATGTCGACCACGATCAGCCCTCCGGCCCCGGGACCCAGGGTGACATAGGCGAAACGCCCATCCTCCGTGTATTCGTGACACACCGGAGCGGGCACATTCAGTCCCCGCGCGCCGCCGCCGCCGCCCTCCACGCCCGAGAATTCGGCCTCCCATGTCTCATCGGACACCAGATCCAGCTCGCGCCCGATCGCAAAGGATTCTGTATCGAGATCGGCGGTGATCTCGGTGAAGGTCACGGTCCCGATGTTCGCCACCCAGATGGATTGGTTGTCGGGGGTGAAGTGGGCCATGTGCGCACCCGATCCCGTGGTGATGATGTCGACCACTTGGTAGTCGGAGGTCCGGATGATCGTCACGTTCCCCGACTGGGTTGAGGCAACCGCCGCATAATCGTGGTTGGAGCTGAAGGAGATCATATGCGGGGTGAGCACCTCTTGCTCGATCTCCTCGGCCTCCCAAAGCGCCGGAAAGTCGATTCGTGCCCTCTCCTCGAGGTCGGAGCCGTACACGTGGATGCGATTCAGTCCGGGACCCTGGTCCAGGGCCCAGACCTCCCAGTCCGCCCGGGGGCCGACTGGTGCGCGAGATTCGATCGCCGCCGCCCCCTCGAGCGGTGGGCGCACCACATCGTCGGTACAGGCGGCAAGCGGAAGGAGGGCAGCGGCGAATGCGGCGAGAAATCGACGAGCGGAAATCATTACGCGAACCCCCGTCGGGCTATCGGACCTCGTCTGCGGAAGCACGCACCCGAAGAACGGGTCGCGGGACCTGAGAATCGATTAGTTCCTATTTATCGATGCGCTCCACACCGGGCAAGGGTTCCGGGGCGGGGGATCGAACAACGGAAGCACATAATCTCGATGCTCATGCCGGCTACGCCCGGCCTTTCAGCATTCCGTGCCAGTAAAGGAGGGGAAGCAGGTGGCGCTTGAGGAGATACATGTCGTAGCGCTCCCGGGTCTGGTCCACGGGAAAGCTGGGAGAAAAGGTGTTTCCGTACGTGAATTCGGCCAGAATCAGCTTTCCCACGTCGGTAAGGAGCGGGCAAGAGGAGTAGCCGTCGTAGCGTTCCGGAAGCTCGCTACCCTCCAGCACGGCCCGGAGGTTCGCGACTACGACCGGTGCCTGCTTTCGCACGGCCGCCCCCGTCTTGGCCGTGGGGAGGGCGGCGGCATCGCCCAGCACGAACACGTTCGGGTAGCGCACGTGCTGGAGGGTGTGTAGGTCCACCTCGGCGAAGCCGGCGTTCGGCCCCTCCTCCAGAGCGAGGGGGGAGTGGGCAAGCGGTTTCGGCGCCCTTTGCGGCGGCGTCACGTGCAGGAAGTCGTACGGGATCGTGATTTCCTGCTCCGTATCCAACTCGCGGAAAGTGGCCACCTTTCCTTCGGGGTCGATGGCCCGAAGATCGTGGCGGAAACGCATCTCGATGCCCCGGTCCGCAACGATTCGCTCGAGGGCCGCGTTGATCTCCGGGACGCCGAGCATGACCGTGCCGGCGAAGGCTCCCACGATCCGGCTGCGCGCCCCGAGTCCCTCGTCCCGCCAGTACGCGTCGGCCAGATACATGATCTTCTGCGGCGCTCCCCCACACTTGATCGGTCCCAGGGGATTGGTGAAGACCGCGGTTCCACCCCGGAAACGCTTCATCGCCTCCCAGACCTTCGGGGCCGACTCAACCGAGAAAACGGTGCCCACATCGGGGCGAGCCAGCGCCTCGCGGGCGCCCTCGACCAGCTCCCAGGCCAACCGGATTCCAAGCGCAACGACGAGCACGTCATAGCCGAGGACTTTTCCGGATTCGAGCTCGACCCGGCTCCCATGCGGGTCGATCCGCGCGACCCGGTCGCGGTGCCAGACGACGTCCTTCGGCATCACCGAGGCGGTGGGGCGGGCCGTCGCCTCGGGCTCGACCACTCCCCGCCCCACAAGGGTCCAGAGGGGCTGGTAGTAGTGCGTCTCGGAGGGCTCGACGAGACCGATGTCGATCCGCCGCTCCGCTCTCCGCAGCCGCGCCGCGGTGGTGATCCCCGCAGTTCCGCCGCCCAGGATCAGGACGCGGTGGTGTCGCTCGCTCGAGGAGTCTGCGGGATTCTTCGGGCGGATCGAGGCGCCGGTGGGCATCGAGAGCTCTGCTCTCAGGCGAGCATCACCCGGACAATCAGGCCCAGGTGATAGAGGATCAGCAGGCCGTACGCAACGAAAATGGCTTCGAGGATGCGTCGGACCGGGAGGACCCGGAAGAGTGAACGATCCACGAACAGGACGAGGACGAATACGCCCGCATGCGTAAGGGCGCTCTTCACGTTCGCGAAGAGCTGAAGGTCGGCCTCGATCAGGGGAGCGAGAAATGGGTTCCACTCCCTCGCGAGCCCCGACTCCAGCAAGAGGAGCGTGAAGATCGCGTCGAGCGCGCTGAAGAGGAGGATGGCGAGGGCGAGGAGAAAGAGGGCCTCGTCGAAGCGGGGCCGGGTCAGGAGCCCGACCAGGCCACGGTCCACGCCGTTGACTCGCACTTCTTTCATCTGTGCGTCCTCCGCTATGTCTCCTTCGTCATCGCATCCCTCCCCCGGGCCCGCAGTAGCCTTCAGAGTCCGTGCCAGCGCCCGCGCCGGCGCGGGCGGAACTCAAGAAAACCCGCTCGGAACCGGACCGTTTCCAGGTTCGGCGCGAGGATGCAGGAAGCGCCTGTCGGTGCGTCCGCTGTGGCACGGGTGCGTCGAATGAGGAGACAGAGCTACCGGGGACCTTGCCCGCGCTGACTTCAGACCGGTATCGGTCCCGGTGTCCACTCGTAGGACCGTCCCCAGCTTTCTCGCGCGGCTCGTTCCACGCGTTGTATCGCCTCCCCGTCGACCGCGTCGAGATCGCCAACGTCGCTCGGGTTGTAATGAAAGGCATAGAGGCGAGAGACGAACTGGTCGAAGGGCAAGGACGACTCCCCGGGCTCCTCGCCGTGTCCAGCCACCGTGGGGCTGATGTCCGCGTGCCAGCGCTGGCGCCCCTCCGTGTTCGGATTCAAGAGGTACACCCGGACCTCGTCGCCTTCCCGCCGAACCCGCAGGATGGAGACGGCATGAAATCCGATCAACGCTCCCGAAGACGAGGTGAGGAAGATGCCGACGGGGTTCGGATAGGCGAGGTCGTGGCCTCGATTGAAATCGGGATGATGCGTGGCATAGAAGGTCCGGAGGAAGAGCTCGTACTCCCTGATCCTTCCCGTCGTCATGTCGTAGGCCGACCGAAATCCGGTCGGAATCCAATGCCCGTACAGTGCGGGGTTCACCCACTGATGGGGGTCCTCGGCACGCCCGGCGGCTCGCCGCATCATCTCGCTGTAGATCCGGTCGAGGTGGGGAACGAGCACGAGGCTTACCGCGTCCAGCTCGTGGTCCAACTCGGCATGCTTGAGGAGTCCATCATCGAGCTCTCCAGACCGGATCAGGGCGCCTTCGAAACGCATCTCCAGGTCGTTCGCCCGCCCCACGGTCCGGATCATCTCGAGGAGCTTGCCGGGAGCGTGCCGGCTCCAGAGGCTGATCCCTCGAGCGGACTGGCAGGTGGGATTTCGCCCCTGACCGATGCCCAGGGGCTGGCCCAGCACGGAGAGCACATCCGCAAGGAGGACGCGCACCGCCGACGGCTCCCCGTCGGACTGCGAGCGCCGGAGGATCTCCTCCACATGTGGATGCAGCTCCAGCGATCGGATCCGTTCGAGGCCGCTCCGCACGGGCTGCTGCGACAAGATCCCCCGATCGAGGAGACGTCCCAGCCCATAGACGGCGCGGGCCGTTGACGGGTGGACCGTCTCATCGATGAGCCGTTGCACGAATGGGCGGTGGGCCTCCAGCTCGGCCCGGCCAGACGAGTTCAGGCCCAGAGCCGACGCGAGGAGCTCGGTGTCGTCGGCGACGGTTCGGACCAGTGCGGCGTGGGCCCCGACCGCGATCCCTGTATCCATCATGGTCGCGGACAGCAGGCGGCACTCGTCCCGGAGGACGGCCCGATCGGAGGATTCCAGGTAGGCGCGGTAGTCCTCCGGGGCCCGACGTCCGGCCTCGGGCGAGGGAGAGTGCACCGCCGCGACGAATCGAAGTAGCCTGCGGTCCTCCTCGATCTCCGCGGAAAGCTTCAGCTGCTCGCGAATGTGTGCGATCAACTGCATGGCCCGCCGCGTGACGATCGGTCGCTGCAGGCAGATCAACTCGATTTCGCTGGCGAGGTCCCCTTTGATTCGGTCGAGGGGAACCGCTGAGAGAATCACCTCCATGACGTGCCCGATCTTCGTTCGAACGTCGGGCGTGAGACTTCGATCCTCCTCGGTGCTGCCCGGAAAGAGAAGGTCGAAGGAATTGACCAGGACCTCGCGCAGAAAGGCCTGCGCATCCGAAGCCGGCAGGCCAGGCAGCTCGATCTCCCCGTTCGCCGCGGCCACGAGCCGCAACTCGCTCAGGACCTCCATGAGCGTCGTGTGCCCGCCGGCCCTGAGCGTCCCGGGAACGAGTGCCGGCACCAGGCGCTCCGGATCTGCCCAGGGCCCGTCCTCGAAGACACCGGCCTCCACCAGCTCCGCCGCCGCCTCCCTCAGGACCTCGAGCCCCTCCCGGCTGTCGGTGAGAACGTCGACCTGGCTCAGCAGCCGGACCCGGTGCTGGGACTGGAGCAAGGGGGTCGCGGTTCGCATCGACTCCAGAATCTCGCCAAGTCGCTCCGCCGCACCCTCGTGCGCCTGCGCTCTGGAATGGTCGGGATCGGGCGGTGCTCCGCCATCCCCGGACACCTCACGACGGACACTACGCAAAGAAATCCACCCCCTGATAGTGCACGAGCAGCTCCCTCATACGAGTCGGGTCCGGCCCCTGGAAGAAGACCGTGCCGTAGTGGTTTCCGAAGCCTTCGCGGGCATCGGGGACCTTGTGGTCACTCGGCGGGAGGAGAGTGTGGCTCTCGAAGTAGGGATCCTCCTTGAGCGTCTCGGGAATCTCCAGTCGCGTCACCTTTCCCGGCCGCGGGTAGACCATCACGCACCCCGCATATCCTCCGGGGGAGTCCGACGGATCGGGGAAGAACGCTTCCAGCTCCTCGGTCGTCGTCCCGGGGTCGCTGCAGAGGATCATCCCCTGGATCGGATCGAAGCCCTGGCTGCGTTCGATCAACTCGAAGATGTGCCCGCCCGGCACCCGGCATGCGATCTCGCCGAAGCTCAGCGTATCGTCCTCGGTGAGGAACCACTCGGGATGGATCACCCCGTGCTCGATTCCGAAGGCCCGGACCAGCCGCTCCGTGGCCTCGCGGATCCGCTCGTGACGAGCCTGGAGCTCAGGACCCGCCGGCACGAAGTTGGAGTGCCCGAGCTTCACGTACTCGGTCAGGTTCAGGTAGCGCACCTTCCCGTCGTGGATGAACGCTTCCACCGAGAACTCCTGCCCCGGAAGATGGCTCTCCACGAGGCACGGAAAGTCCTCGGGAACGACTCGTTCGTCGATCTCGGCATGGCTCCTGAGCAACTTGTGACCCACCGTTCCGGCGGCGCTGAACGGCTTCAAATGGACCCAGGCGTCCTCTTCTCCCTCGAGCCGGAGGTGCGCCTCATTGAGGCGCTGCATGAACTGGTGTATCTGGTCCATGGAATGGACTTCCTCGAAGAGTCCGACCCGGAACCCAGCCAGGAGCGCCTTTCGCTTCATCAGGGCCTTGTTCCGGAAGAGGTACCCCCGGTTCAGTAGCCGGGGATCATCCCGGTACAGCGAGTTGAGGGCACCAGACCACTCTACCGTCTCCTCGAACAGTGGGATGGAGAACGTCACCCCGAAGGGTTCAAGGAGCTCCTTGAGCTGGAGGCTGTTCGATTTCTCGCTCCAATCCCGGAAGTTCCAGGGAACGAATGGGATCTCGTTCTCTCTTGCATACTCCGCGAACTCGGGAAAGCTGACCACGACGTGCGGGCGTCCAATCTTGCGAACGCTCTCGATCGCCGGAAGGCTCCATCCCAAGAGGGCCACCGTATTTGCATTCGACATCTGTATGGTATTGCTCCCTGACTTTCGTGACTCGATTCATTGGAAGCCCCGGCCGTGGCTGCCGACGTCCGGGGTGCCTGCTCCTTGGAGCGGATGAGGGCACATGAAACCCCGAAGCCCGACCAAGGATCAGATGGCCTCGCGCGAAGAGTGACCCTCAGTCGAGTGGCGAAGGTACGAAACGCGCTCCCTCCGGCGCCTCGAGCCGGCTCCGATCGAAGGGTCGCCGGAAGGAGATGGTGTCGGTGAATGCCTCGTTCCGGAACTCGCCCCGGGTGCCCTCCTCGGTGAAGCCGTATCCCCGAAAGGCGGTGGCGGTCGTCAGGCCGTCCACCGCAACCGGATCGTCGTAGTAGAAGAGCGTCTCCGGGAGATCCGCCCCGGGCGGCACGTCCCGGCCATAGGACACGGTGTATCGGATTGCATCGACCAGCCCCGTATCCGGATGCACATACAGAGTATATGAATCGCCGGGGGATTCCCCGACCCCGCTGTCGAAGTATGTCCGGACCATGTGGTAGACGGTGCCATCGAGCTCCTCGTCGGGTGGCCGAGTTTCGCAGAACGTATCCCGTGATCGGCGTGGCCGCCACGGACCTAACGGTCGCCGTCTCGAAGTCGGCGCAGCCGCCTGTTGAACCCGAAGTCGACCCGACCGACCTACCTCGCGCTTGCGGCCACCGGCTCGATCACCGTAGTCGTGAAGGGCCCGATCCCGTGGAGCTGGACCAACGTGGGCCCCTTCGCCCCGCCGAAGTGGGGATGCTCGGCGGGGATGAAGAGAACATCTCCTGCCCGGAACGCGTCGAGTCGCGCCTCGTCCCGGCGCTCGCCCATGGCGAGGAGGAAGGTTCCGGAGAGGACGGTGAGTGTCTCGTCGCCCGAATGCCAGTGGGGCGGAATCTCGTAGTCGCCCGGGATGCTGACGCGGACCGTGTAGGGCTCGCCTTCCCGCCCTGGATCCCCATGGACCACGGCGATCCGGGCACCCAGGGGAAAGCCCTCGGGTTCGAAGGGATTCCACTCCAACTCGCTCGCCGAGATGAAGGAGTGGGGCGACGAGCCGGACACCTGTCCCTGTGCCTCCTGGGCGAAGGAGCCGACCGCAAAGAGAATCGTGGTGAGAAGAAGGATCGAGCGGAACATGACGGACCTCCGTGCCGAAGAAGAGTTGCGATCTCCACTCCAGCAAGGTGCACGGGGGAACGTTCCCGGAGCGTTCCAGGTGCTCGCACAACTCTCCTGCCTCCGGGGCGTCAGTACTCGGCCCGAGACAGGAACGCCCGGGCACCGGATACGTCGGGAGTGTCTTCTCCCGGAGGGAAGGCCGCGACGAGCCGTTCCAACTCGCTCCGAAGCTCCGCAGTGACCCCGCCCTCGCCGACCCCACGGCGCGCGTGGGTGAGGCTCGCCCGCAGCTCCAATGACCGCGCTTCCTGACTCCGGGCGATCTCTCGCGCGGCTTCGAGGGCCCGGGCCACCCCCTGCCCGTCTCCACCGGACTCTCGTAAGAGGACGCCCCGGAGTCGCTCGAGCTCGGCATCCCAGAAGCGCTCCCCCGTCTCCTGGGACATCCGGAGTCCCGCTTCCAGGTGGCGGAGGCCCCGCTCGGGCGAGCCGAGGCGCAGGCAGGCCCGGGCGAGGAGGGCGGCGTGATAGGGAAAGCCTAGGGTCAATCCGGCCTCCCGATACGCGACGGCCGCCGCCTCCATCCGCTCCAGCGCCCGGGACGACCCGGACCCCATGACCTCGAGCCAGGCGTCCAGAATGGCCGCGAGGTCGGGCCATACGGACAGGGAGTGCTCGGACGCCTCTCGGCGGAGCCCCCGGACGGCCTTGCGGGCCTCGTCCATCGCTCCCGATTCGATGAGCACCCACGATCCAAAGTAGCGGGCATAGGCCAGAGTGAACGGATGCTCGAGCGCCCGGGCCTCGACCAGGGCCTCGCCGACCATCTTCCGGGCCCTCGTGGGCTCGCCCTGATGCCAGAGGGCGAGGGCGAGTCGCACCCGGGAAATCACCGCCGGATCCTGTGCGTAGAGCCGGAGATGACTCCGAGCGCGCTGCGGGTCGTAGTGGCGGAGGCTCGTCTCCAGGTGTACTCGGGCCGCAGGGATCCTCCCCTGCCAATAGAGGGCCACCCCCAGCACGTAGTGGGCCTCCACCCGGAGCATGGAATCCCTGCGCTCCTCGGCCTGGTGGAGGAGCCGGCGGCCCAGCTCCATCACTTCCCCGATCCGGCTTCGGATCAGGTTGGAGAGGGCGAGACCCCGCAGGACCGGCGGCTCCGGAGCCTCTCCGAACCCTTCCGCCAGCTCCCGGGCGCGACCGTACGCTTCCCGCACGGGTTCTCCTGCGTAGTGGTGGATCGCGACCAGGGGAACGCCCCGGGCGATCTGGAGCTCGAGCTCGTGCCGTCGGCGATCCGCCGAATCGGGCTCGCCCTGAAGGAGGGCCAGGGCTCGGTCCAGATGGGCGACAGCCTCCTCATGGGCATAGACGGCGAGGGCCTGCTCGGCGGCTCTCCGGTAGTGGGGCACGGCCCGCACCGGAAGCCCCGCGCGCTCGAAGTGGCGGGCGACGGCGCTTCCGGCCAGTCGGGGGTCCTTGCCAGTGGCCCGCTCGAGGGCCTCGGCGACGTGGCGGTGGAGGAGGCGACGGCGGGCCGTGCCCAGCTCCTCCTCGGCGACCTCCCGGATCCGGTCGTGGGTGAACTCGTAGCTGAGCGCTCCGGCCTCCCGCACCAGATGCCGGGCCGCGAGCTCGTCCAGGACTCTCACGACGTCCCCTTCGTCGAAACGGTCGGAGGCGGCGTCGCCGACGATGTCCACGTCGAACCGGCGGCCGAGCACGGCGGCCAACCCGAGGAGCTCGCGTCCCTCCGCGGAGAGCTGTTCGAACCGGTGGCGGATCACCCCCTGGATGCGCGCAGGGAGGGGGGGCTGTTCCTCCACCCCCATGCTCCCGGGCGCAAGGTCTGCCGGGCTCGTCGATCCCTTCCCTCCCTGGCCGGCGGGGCTTTGCTCCACTCGCCCTACCTCGGCTCGGAGGGATTCCACGATAAACAGAGGGTTGCCCTCCGTCCGTGCGTGAAGGGCCCGGGCCTCGTGGGGAGCAATCGTCCGGGACGACCGCTCCTCCGCGAGTCGCCGAGTCTCCTCCGGCTCCAGGGGAGGCAACGGGATCTCAATCAGCCAGCCTGCGGCCCGGAGGGCCTCCCGCCACCGGGGAAGTCCCTTTACGGTGGGCGGCTCCCCGGGCCGGACGGTGGCGAGGACCATGAGGGAGATCGGCCGATCGGAACGGAAGAGATAGGTGACCCAGTCCAGCGTCTCCCGGTCGCACCACTGGACGTCGTCGAGGACGAGGACGGTGGGCCGTTCCACCCGTCGAACGGCTTGTGCCAGCGCCTCGAACAACCGGAGGCGACGCCACTCTCCCTCCGCCGCGGCCCACGATTCCTCCACGTCCCCGGGCGGAGCGGCGGCCGGCACTACCCGGGCTACTTCCGTGCGGCGGGGGCGGTCGAGGGCCAGGGCGGATGCCAGGAGCGGTTCGGCCGAAAGCCACTGGGCGACGGGGTCGTAGGGGATAGAGCCCTCGCCCGGGTGCGCTCTGGCGGCGGCGGCGGCGAAGCCCTGGCGCTCCGCCCAGGAGAGGAACTCCTCAGCGAGGCGCGTCTTCCCGATCCCCGGCTCTCCGGTGAGGAGGACGAGACGGACACCTCCGTCGAGGACTCCGCCCCACGCCTCCAGAATCGCGCGCCACTGCCGCCGCCTGCCCACCAGAACTCCCGTGCCCGGGTCCGATCTCCGCGCCGTGCGAAGTGGCGACGCCGACCGGATCCGCTCCGCGAAGGCCGCCGTCTCCTCCGTCGGGGCGGCGCCCAGCTCCTCACCGAGGAAGCGGGCGAATCGTCGGAATACCGCGAGCCCCTTGGCGGGATTCCCTTGCAGGGCGTGTAGGCGAATGAGCGCGAGAATCGTCTCTTCCCGAAATGGATCCAGCTCCCCGAGCCGCTCCGCGGCGTCGACGGCCTCCCCATACCGGCGCTCCTCCTCGAGGAGCGTGACGAGGCGCGCCAGCCCGCCCAGGGTCCGGCGCCGGAGCCGCTCCCGCTCCTCCTCGACCCAGCGATCATAGAATCCCGGGAGGAGGCTCCCCGGGTAAAGGGCGAGAGTTCGGAGGAGGGCCGCCGTCTCTCCCTCCCGTTCCCCGCATTCGGCGGCCTTCTCCGCCTCGTGCCACGCCCGCTCCAGCTCGTGCACGTCGACGGCGGCCGGGGCCCCTTCCCTCCATCGGATCGTGGGCCCATCGAGGGCGAGAAAGCGCTCCGCGTCAGGAAGCTCTCTCTTCAGGCGGTGGAGGAGCTGCCGGAGATTGGTCCGAGCCTGGGCCTCGGTGGAGTCCGGCCAGAGCTGAAATGACAGGTGGTCTCGGCTGATCGGGACGCCGGGACGCAGGACGAGAAGGGCCAGGAGCTCGCGCCGGCGGCGCCCGTGTAGGGCAATGAGTTCCCGGCCCTCCCGGATGATCCGGAAGTCCCCGAGGAGCGTGATGTCCAATTGGGAGGCCATGGATCGGCGCCGGCCATGGATGAATGCCCCGCTCGTCCAGGTGTCAGGAATCGCTACCCCGCTGGGAGGTCCCGGCTCCGTCGCGGAGTCTCGGAGTCCGCGCGATCGGGAGTGCCGTCTCCCCCGGCGAGGGCGAGAACGTCACCGCGGTGTCCGCAGGCGACGTCCATGACCTGCCCGGCCAGCTCGTCGGGCACCCCGAGCTCGTCCAGGGTCTCCCGAAAGAGGTCCATGTAGATCTCGAAGCGCTTCTCGTCGAGACCTTGTTCCAGGGGCCGACGGTGGGCGGCCCGCAGGGTGCGGCCGTCGTAGGCGTCAGGTCCCCCGAAGGCCATGGTCAGAAACGCCATCTGCTTGAGCTTGATCCGCTCCATGTCCATGCCGTCGAAGAACCCGCTCACACGCGGGTCGGCCATAACCTTTCCGTAGAAGAGGTCGAGCGCCACCTGAATCGCTTCGCCGCCGCCGAGCTGCCGGTACAGAGACATGGTTCACCTCCAAGGATGGGGGCCGTTCTACGTCACTCCCCTGGAGGATGGAGCCGACGGCGTTCCCTAACCGTTCCAGCTCGCTGCGGGACCGAGCCTCCGACCTACGCCCCCCCCCCGTCAGACATCGTGCGCAAGGACGGCTCACGCGGCGAAAAGGCCGGGAGCCGCGCGAAGGCATCCTCACATCCCGACCCAGTAGGTCACCTTGAGGCTCAAAACGTTCTCAATCGGCGCGGACAGAAGTTCGTCCAGGTCGCGCCGCAGCGAAAAGTCCCCCTGCGGGACCCGATGGTCCTGGAAGCGCTGCCAGACCAGATAGAGCGTGGAGCCGCTCCGGAATTCCCAACGTAGTACCGAGTTCAGAATGAGGGAGCGAATGTTGAAGTCGAGGTCCCTGAAGGAAACGTCGGAGAACCCGTTCCCGTCCAGGTCGAGGTACCGCGTGTGGTCCGGGGCCTCGCAGGTCCTGCCGCCTTCGCAGCGGACTCCCTGCTCCGTCTGAACGAAGGTTCCCTCGGAGAACCGTTCGAACTCGAAGGTGCTCGGCTCGCTCAGCTGTTTGTAGCCCACGTAGTCCGCAGAGGCCACGAGCGGCTGCGCGAACATCTGCAGGGTCAGGTTCCGAGTGAACGCCATATCCATCCGCATCTCCATGGAGAGCTCGCGGCGATCCACGTCCGCGAACAGATATCTCGGCCCGAAGGTCGGTTCGTACGGGAGCGCCTCCGTGCGGCTGGCATACTGCGCGTTGTCGCGCCGACGCTGGAAGCTGGGTCCCAGCTCGAGCTCCAGGTTGGGTTGGGGACGAATCTGCATCTGGAGTGAAGTCCCCCATCGATATCCGGCCCCCTCCCGATACCGGTTGTAGTTCACACTGGGCCGGAGACTCACCACCCTCCGTTCGTCGGTCGTGAAGCTGATCTGGCTATCGTAGTACCCGGGAATCTTCATGACCGGGCCGCCTCGCGTGGCCGTGCGGCTGTACTCCGCCGGGAAGTAGCCGGCCGAGGGGTTGATCCGCCAGAAATTCAGGAGCTGGAGGTTCCCGCTGACCCGCAGCCGGGCCTGGATGCGGGATTCGTCCCAGTGGGACGTCGAGCGCAAGTCGTCCAGAAGGTCGTGGCTCCAGTCCCCGGTCGTGAAAAGGCTCATTTGGTAGCTTCGAAAGAGGTCGCCTGGGGTGATGTCCTGGTAGCTGATCCGGGCCCCGAGGTTGATGGACTCTGGGTCACGGCTGAAGCCGAAGTCGTTCAGCGCGACCGAGGGGTGCACTTCCCCCAGCCAGACCTCACCCGTCCAGTGGTCCCCCCGTTGCCGGCCGGCTCGCACCCGCCACTCGACGCCGCTCAGGCTCGTGGCCTCCGGGTCCAGCTTCGTCCAGCGGGCATCCGGACGCTGGAAGTAGTGCGTGGGATCCATCTGGATGCGCAGGATCGCGGCATCCGTCCCGCGAACGTGGGTGGCCCCGAAGAATCCGTCCACGAACCACTCGCGGTTCCCCCAACGGTGCACGAAGTTCACACCCGCCCCGAACGCCGTGCTCGGCAACGCTCCGTACGACGCCCCGTCGTCCAGGTCGCGGTTCATTCCCACGAGGAGCGCGCCGATCTGCGAGTCTCCGTCGTTGTAGTCCCGCTGGAGGCCGGCGACTCCCCAGTAAGTTCGCGGCTCCACCGAAAAGACCTCGAACCGGTCCTCGCCCATCCAGTACGCCCTTCCCTTTTCCTCGCGGGTCACGGCTGTGAGGAGCCCGAGAGACCAGCCTCCCGCGGTCCGACCGGTTAGCTTTCCGGCCCCCAGGATCCGGGTGGAGACCGGAATGTCGCTGAAGTCCGCATCCCCCGGAGCACGGCCCCGCGGACTCAGCCCGATCCGCCTGGAGAAGAAGAGCCGGGTGCCCCCAGAGAGCCCGAAGTCGAAAAGCTGGCGATTCTCCACGAAAAATTGCCGGCGTTCGGGAAAGAACGTCTCGAACGCGGTGAGGTTGATCACCGCCGGATCCGACTCGACCTGTCCGAAGTCCGGGTTGAACGTGGCATTCAAGCTGAAGTTCCCTCCAAGAGACCAGCGCAGGTCACCCCCGGCACTCGCGCTGGACGCCCGCCCGTCGAAGAAGGGATTTCCGGTCTCGGCCGGAGCCGAGCGCGTCGTGGTATTCAGATACGGCACGAACTCGAGACTTCCGGGCGGCTGCGTCACCTGCATCCCGGTGAGCTCGCCGAACTGGCTGACCAACCCCTGCTGCAACCGAGAGACGAGCTGGAAGTGGAGCACCTCGTTAGAGACGACCCGCCGCCGGAAGAAGTTGATTCCCCAGGTCCGTGGCTGGCTCGAGGGCTCGTAGCGCAACTGCGAGAAGGGGATCCGGATCTCCGCGGACCATCCCCGATCGTCCACTGCCACCTCTGCGTCCCAGACCGCATCCCAGCTCGCGTCCTGCTGGGTGTCGTCGTAAAGGAAGCGGTCCGATTGCACCCCGTGCGGACTCACCTGGAAATAGAAGCCGGTCCGCCGATCCAGATTGGAATCGACCAGCACGGCGAAGTAGTCGTACTGCCCATCCTGATCCCTTCGCACGAGCTGGCTCCGGATGTTCTCCACTTCCGATTCCAGCATTCGGGCACCGATGTAGAGCGCTTCGTCGTCGAACAGGACGCGGACTTCGGTGGGTTCACTCGGCGCAGCCCCCTCGGTCGGCTGCTGGGCCACAAACCCGGTCGCTACATCCGCCCTTGCCCAGTCCGCCTCATCCAGGATGCCATCGAGCGTGATCGAGCTCTCCAGACGTGTGGCCCCAACGGCGCTTCGCTCGCCGGAAGCTGTGGGCGAGGTCGACCCGGCCGATGTGGTGTCCGGAGCGCTGGTCTGCCCGGCCAAGGAACCGACTCCGAGCAAAGCGGAGAGCCCGATCCCCAGTGCGACCGCGGAATGTGAGATCCAGGCGGGCCAGGGTCCCTCCCCGACTTTGGGTTGCATGGCTTGATCGTCCTTATCAGTGGTGATTGAACCCTACGACCCTACCCTATACAATGCCGTCCAGCAGGCCGGATTCCCGGAAGGAACGAGGCCGGAATCGGCCCGTCCAGCCTCGACGATGGTGCGACAGAAGCCTCCCCCCTGCGAGGTGCGGCATCTCGGATCCGAGAACGACCAAGGAACTCAAACCAATGGAGCTGCGCCAGGAGGGGGGGACGCGTTGTACCGCTTCCGTTTGCGTACGATCGCACTGGCCGAAAAGTTGGGCAATGTGCGCGCTGCACGCGGCAAGGATGAGGGTGCTCCCCCGAGCTGGTGGCCTCAGGGGGCGGGATCCATCGTCCAGAACGCGATCCCGGAAGCCTGCTGGCCCACCTCCACCTCCGCAACTCTCCGGAAGTCTCCCAGGTCGTAGACCTCCACGCGACCCGGCTCGCTTCCCACGCCCTCCACGCTCACAAAGGCGTATCGGGAGTCGGGAGAGAGAGCGACGCCGTGAACCACGCGGATGGAGGTGGCCTCCCGGGAGATGACCTCGCGCGCCTCCAGGTCGATGAACTCCACCCCGTCGCCCTGCTTCAATGTCACCACCAGCACCCGGCCGTCGGGCGTCACATCCAAGTTGTAGGGACCCCGTCCGGTGGCAAAACGACCGGTGACCTCCCAGCTAGAGTAATCGATCTCCAGGACCTGGTCCGATCCGTTGCAGGCCACGTAGTGACGGGCACCGTCCGGAGCAGGTTGGACCCAGGTGGGGGAACAGGAAGCCTGGTAGTGTCCCGGACCTTCTTGGTGCCCACGATGCCCTCCAGGTCCCGAGGCGGCGAGGACATGGAAGCCGCGGTCCCCGGGAGGAAGCGGGCCCTCCTCCCCGTCACCCAGGAAGAACCTCCGGGACACTTCCATCCGCCCCAGGTCGATCTCCACCAGTTGGTCGTCCATCATGCAGACCGAGTAGTGATGGCGCCCATTCGGGTGGAAGCGGCTCCCATGGGGCATAGTGCAGGTTTCGATGCGAGCCAGCTCCGTCATCCCCTGGGCGAACACCACCGATACGGAGGACGGCGACATCTCCCCATGCAGATTGAAGTTGGCCACTGAAACGAACCGCCCGTCCGGGGAGACCGCCACACTCGCGGGAAAGCGACCGAGGTCCAGCGGACCCCCCAGGAGCCGCCCCGTCCCCGCCTCCACCTTCCAGAGCTTCCCGTCCGGGAGGCCGTGCCCGGTGGTCATGTAGACGGCCTCTCGGTCAGGGTCCACCGCCACCCCGTGCGGAGCCTCGCTCTCGGTGAAAAGCTCGGGGACAGGCGACTGGCGGTACAGATCGCTCACGGGAATGGAAGCCTCCACCTCCCCTCCCTCGGGACCGAAGCGGATTCGGTGGAGGAGGTCGGCGGACTCGGCCCCCACATAGACGCGGTACACCGCCGTGGGGTCGGGAGACATCGCAGCCGCCCAACCCGCATAGGGCGTGACCGGCACCAGGAATCCCACTCCGAGCAACCCGCCCGCGAAGAGGACAGCAGTCGGGGCGCATGCGGCCCTTCGAGCTCCTCCGGCGGCAAGGGCGCGTCCGGCCGCCGGAGCACGGACGGATCCCGGCCTCCGGCTCATCACGGAATCAACTGCTCTCGCGGAAGAAGCTTCACTGCCCAGAGTCCGGAGTTGGCGTCCGAGAGGAAGATGTTGCCCTTGTAAGGCATGGCGCTCCAGGTGGTGGGCGCGTTGTGGACGTATCCGATGGGATCGTTGGGCTTGAAGACCGCGATCTCCCGCCCCTGCGTGTAGAGGTTCCCCATGAGGAGCCCGGAGACATCCACCACCCTGAGCCCTCCCTCGTAGTAGGCCTGGTATAGGACGTCGTCCTCCACCCAGATGTTGTGGGCGCCGTATTCGGGCACGTGGTACCTGGCCACCTTCTCCGGGTTCTCCGGATCGGTGAAGTCCACGATATGGATGTAGCCGGCGGTGTTCCTCGGGGTCCCGGAGCCGGGGATCTCCGGGTCGTACGGGGCCCGATTGTTCCCCCCCTCCAAAGCGTATCCCTCTCGCCCGATGATCTCGTCCCCGGCAAAGACATAGAATCGACCGGTGGACTCCTGGTAGTAGGGAAAAACCGCGTGGGTATTGCCCCCCGGAAGGGGATAGGTGGTCACCACCACCGGGTTCTCCGGCGAGCCGCCCCACCGACCGTCGCCCACGTCGGTCATGACCACTCCGGTGCGCCACTCAGCGGAGTACGCGATCCCATCGTGAACCCACACGTCGTGGACCCGGGAGCCGGGGAGGTTCACCTCGCTCACGGTCCGGGGATTGTAGATGTCCTGCATGTCCACGATCCGGTACTTCTCACCGGCGGAGAGGACGTAGAGGTAGTCGTCCATGGGGAAGGCGTTGTGGACGCCCCCGGTAAGGCCCTCGTCGTACTCGGTAGCCACCACGGGGTTTGCCGGGTCCGCGAGGTCGATGATGACCACGCCGTTCCTCCGATCCGAGGCGCCCTCCCGGGTGAGGCTCGCGTACCGGCCGTCGGAAGAAACCTTCACGTCGTTCACCGTGCGGGCATCCACCTGAATCGAGTCCACCAGGAGGTGGTTGGTGGGATCGGTGACGTCCCAGAAATAGGAGAAGCCGTCCGAGCCCCAGGTCCCGGTGATCGCGTAGTCGCGACCATCCAACCCCTCGAAGACCCAGAAGTCCGAGGTCCGGCGGTGGGAGACCCGCCCCTGACCCTGCGCTTCGACCCTCTGGATGACCTGTCGCCTCTCCACCTCGATGGTGGTGAAACCAGTGGCCGGCCCGGACTGGGCCCACACCGTGTACGTCCCGGGAAACTGGCCCATGAATCGGCCATCCTTCACCACCGCCGCCGCGCCCGGCTCCACGATGGAGTCGTGGGGAACCCACGTATAGCTCCAGCGGATGGGAAGGTCCGCGATGTCCCGCCCCGAAGCATCCGACGCCCTGGCCTCCAACCTCAAGACATCACCGGTCCGCGCGGACTCCCGCTCGGCCGACACTTCGAGGCGGATCTCCGGGAACGGGGCCACCTCCGCCTCCCACTCGCCCCGAGCTCCCTCCACTTCGGCCATGATCCGCACCGGGCCCGTCCCGTTGACGGTCGCCCGGCCGAATCGGTCCACCACCGCCACCTCGGGATCCGAGGAGCTCCACCGCACCTCCGGACCGGGTCGCTCCGACCCGTCGGCGTGACGGGCGACGGCCTGGAAAGTCACATGGGTTCCGGCGTAGAGAGCTCCCTCCATCGGCAGGACCTCCACCTCCTGGATGGCGGGCCAACTCACCTCCACCGGAACGGTGAGGGTGGGGAGATCCCGCGCTGGTCCGTCCGGGGGCGGGAGGACCGCCGCCACGATCTCGAAGTTCCCCACCTCCAGCCCAAAGGCGACTCCGTCATCCACCATGACCCCGTTTCGGGTCCCTCGGACCAGGAGCTCGGCCTCCACCTCGTTTCCGGCGGCATCGAGGGCCCGGATCTGGATGGGCGCGGACTCGCCAACCCGGAGGGAGAGCTCCCGAGGCTCGGCCATGAGCTGAGCGGGGGCGGCGCTGTCGCCTTCGACCGCCTGGGCCGACACTCCTCCGGGCGCCAGGGGAAAGAGCAGAAGCACGGCCAGGATCGGAATCAGCTTCGACGCCGGGGCTCTTGGACACGCTTGCAGATCGAGCCGACGGTCGATCGGAGAATAGCCGGAAGCGTGAAGGTGGCTTCTCGACGAGAAATGGAGAGCAGGAGGAGTTTCATGCATGGTGCAATTCCGAATCGGCGTGTGCGACGGGCCTCCAAAGCCCACAGAGGCCGGCTCGCACGTGATGGTATTCAACGCCAGAATCACTGGCCGAAAGGTACATTGCCTCCAATTGTCCCGCGAGCGGGCACCGCTGAGGGCGAGCGATGCGGGCGTAGAGCCTCGGCGCGAGAGCCTTCCTCATTCCTCTGCCAGACCTCGCGGCGCCACCCCCCGCTCCGCCACGCCCAGGGTCGCATCCACGACCACGGCCAGAAGCGCCGCGGGAATGGCCCCGGCCAGAATCATCCACGGATCGGAGAGCGCCAATCCGGACACGATCGGATCGCCCAGGCCGCCCGCGCCGATGAAGGCCGCCAGGGTGGCCGTTCCCACATTGATCACTGCCGCGGTCCGCACACCCGCCATGATGACGGGGGCCGCCAGCGGGAGGCGAATCTCGCGAAGCACCTGGAGGGGCGTCATGCCCAGCGCTTCCGCCGCCTCCACCGCCCTGGGATCCGCATCGCGCACCCCGCTGTACGTGTTCCGGAGGATGGGGAAGAGCGAGTAGAGGAAGAGGGCCACGATGGCGGGCACCACCCCGATGCCCAGCAAGGGGATCATGAAAGCCAGCAGGGCGATGGACGGGAGAGTCTGGATGACGCCCACGCCTCGGATCACTCCCTCCGCCCCTCCTCGGACCCGCTCCAGGGCCAGTCCCGCGGGTACGGCCACCAGGATAGCCGCGAGGAGAGAGATGCCCACCAGAAGGAGGTGGCGCCGGATTTCCTGAAGAGTCTGATCCCTGCGGTCCCACAGGTACGCGGGGAGGGAGCCCGCACGGGCTCCGGAAGGCCCGACCGCCACGGGTCGGCCGGCGGCGGCGAGCCCGCCGGCTGATCCATCCATTCCGCCGATGGATGCATCAGCGGGATGGTGGTCGGAAGGCACGAGGCCGAGCGCCGCCAGGGCCGAAGCGGCCACCGAGGAGATCGGCTCCCCCTCGACCTCGACGCGACCGTTCAGCTCGCGCATCCGCGCTTCGTCGAGGAGGCCGGCCAGCTCCGTGAGAGCCGCTACGGCCGCGGGCCTCTCCTCGAAGAAGCGGCGACTGACCAGGGGCGCGGCCTCGTACGGTGGAAAGAATCTCCGGTCGTCCTCGAGCACCACGACTTCGGCGCGGGCCAGGAAGCCGTCTGTGGAGTACGCGTCGATGACATCCACCCGACCGCCACGGAGAGCCTCGTACTTGACCGCCTGCAGGAGGGAACGCGACTCCCGCAGACGGAGCCCGTAGGCCTCCTCCAGGCCCGGCAATCCGTCGTCGCGACCCAGGAAGTCCGGGGAGAAACCTCCAATCAGCCCCTCTCCTTCCCGGGCCAGGTCGGTCAGGGTCGCCAATCCCAGCTCCTCGGCCGTCTCCCGCCGGACCGAGACGGCATAGGTGTTCTCGAACCCGAGGGGGGGCAGCCACCGCACCCCCCACCGTTCCCGGAACTCCCGGGAGACCCGCCTGAACACTTCTCCCCGAGTGCCCGAGGGTTCCTCGCCGAGGATCGCGAGGAGTCCGGTCCCGGTGTATTCGGGGTAGACGTCCACCGCATCGGTGCGGAGGGCTCCGAAGGCGACCTCGGTGGAGCCGAGACCGAGCCGCCGCACCACCGCATGCCCCCGGGCCTCCAGGAGCTGGGCGAAGATCTCGGCGAGGAGGTAGGACTCCCCGAAGGGCTTGGAGGCCACGACGACCGGACGGGTGGACTGGATCCGCGGGGCGGCCATAAGGGAAGAATCCGAGCCCAGCACCGGACGCGCGGATGAGGTCACGGCGGGCCAGGGGGCGGCCGACGTTGCGGAAGTGGGAGCCGTGGCGAGTCCAGCCAGGGGAATCCCCACCAGGATGATGATCCATGCCCAAACGCTCCATCCGGCTCGGAAGCCGACTCGCCCTCGGCGCGCGCTCACCGCCCCCCCTCGATCGCGGCGGCCAGGCCGGCCTGCTCCAGGAGCCGGGCCACGTACGAGGTGGCGGGCTTCTCGAGGAGCACGCCCGGGGTCGCCGCCTGCTCGATCCGTCCGTCCCGCAGCACCGCCACCCGGTCTGCCAGCTCGATCGCCTCATGGAGATCGTGGGTCACCAGCACCGAGGTGGTGCCCAGCTCCTGCCGAATCGCCTTGAAGTGTCCTCGTACCTGGGCCCGGGTGATCGCGTCCAGCGCACCGAAGGGCTCGTCCAGGAGGACCACCTCGGGTCCCGTGGCGAGCGCCCGGGCGATGGCCACCCTCTGGCGTTGACCTCCGGAAAGCTCCCGAGGCCACCGGCTCGCGTACTCATTCGGGGACAGACCCAATAGCTCCAGGGCAGCATCGGCCCGCTCATCGGCATCGGCCATCCCGAGGAGCCGGGCGACCAGAGCGGCGTTCTTGCGCACCGTCCAGTGGGGCATGAGACCGCCCTCCTGGGGGACGTATCCGGTCTCCCTCCGCAACCTGATCGGGTCCAGATCTCGAGCCGGACGCCCCTTCACCAGGACTACTCCTCCGTCAGGCTCGACCACCCGGTTGAAGGCACGAAGGAGAGTGGTCTTCCCCGAGCCGCTCTCCCCAACGAGGGCCACACACTCACCGGACAGAACCTCCAGCGACACCCCCGCGAGAGCGCGGACCCGACCATAGCGCTTCTGGAGCTCCCGTACCTCCAGGGCCGGGATCATTGCGGGGCCTCGTTGCCGGCCGAAGCCTGGCGGGGATCCCGCCCGGTACGGGCGTTCGACAACACTTCCGCTGGTCTCACGATCTCAACCCCCGGAAGTCCCAGTACCCATCGGGCTCCCAATGCGCCGGCGGGGGTGAGGGTCCCCGAAACGCTCCCGTGCCGACCGAGCACCTCCTCTACCGCCCGGATCCCGGCCAGCGCCGTGAACTGATACGCTTCGGGACACTCGAGGACGACCTCCGCCATCCGGCCCGCATTGTCCTCCACCCTCCCCCACACCCGAGTTCGGCCGGCTCGGCGGGAAGCCGGGGTCGGACCGGCTCCTCGACGGCTCACCCGGGAGCGCAGGAAACGGCGCACCGAACGAGGTGCGAGGAACACCCGCAGCAGCGGGAGCAAGAGGGAGAGGAGGCGAACCTGCAACCGGGGAGCGGTCATGTAACACGTGATATCGCCAATGCCCGTGGTCCGCCAGGCCGTCGCGAGGTCTCCCCAGGTGTACGGCGCCACCGCTCGCCGTCCGCCGAGCTTCCCGGCCATGGGCCCCTCGCCGGACTCCGGTCCGAAGTCGATCCATCTGTGAAACTCTCGGCGCCCGGGGTTGGCCCGCTCGAGGCTGCCGTCCCGCCTGATCAAGAGCCCAGCCGGAACGCCCTCCACAATGGTCTGGAGCGTACCTCCGCTGGGTCGACCCGGAGAGTGAAGGGCCAATTCGAGCCGCACCGCCCCGGGCAAGGTCTCCGCCAGCAGGGCAGCGGCCGAGTCGGTCGGCACCACGTCCATCGCCACCCCCGGCATGAGCGCGACCCCCCGCTCCCGCGCCCGGTCATCCAGGTCGAAGGCCCCCTCGAAGACCGGTACCTCGCCCGTGATATCCAGGTAGTGGGCGCCCACGTCCAGACAAGCCTGCATCATCGGTTCGGCCGTTTCCACGAAGGGGCCGGCCGCGTGCAGGACGAGAGCCACACCCTCGAGCCCCTCCCGGAGGCGGTCGGGATCCCCCAGGGGAAAGGCACGCCAGGGAAGCGGAGCCCAGCTCGCATCAATAGGCCCGCCGCTACGCCCGTTGCTGTCCGCTCCGCTCGATTCGCTGCACGAGCTGTTCGCCAGTTCGCGGAGATCCTCCTGCTTGCGCCCCGCAAGAACGGGACGGTGCCCGCGTCGAAGCGCCTCAGCGACCAGGAGGCGACCCGTGTAGCCATAGGCTCCGTAGATGAGCCACCTGGGGCTCGCCCTTCCGACGCAGGCTTCCGTCATGGTGCTGCCCCCTTCCTCGACGGCATTCGGGGCCCCGTCCGATGGCCGAGCCCCTTCTCCTCCCCTCCGAACCTTCCGATCGTATGGTAGCGGTCATGAAGGATCGCGGCCTCCCTCGGCGCCTGTCGACTCCACCGGTTTCCCCCACCCATCGGATCATGAATCTGCGCCCCCGCCTTCTTCGATTCGCAGCCTCTATCGGCGGCCTCTTCGTTCTTCCAACCGCAGTCGTCTCCCAGACGCCGACCCTTCTGGTCGAGCTCGAGTCGGGCCCGGCCTGGCAGAGCTACAACGACGTGGAGATCCCGAACGACGGAACGGCGACCCGCTTTTCCCTGTCGGAATTGGCCGGGGCTGGGCCTTGGCCCGCCGGCCGCCTCACCCTCACATGGAACCGGAGCGAGCGCCACGGACTTGCCCTACTTCTCGCGCCCTTCTCGCTGACCGAGGAAGGAGTTCCAGCTCATCCCCTTCGCTTCGCCGGGGCAGACTACCTCGAGGGCGAACCGGCCTCCGCGACGTACAAGTTCAACTCCTACCGCCTCTCCTACCGATATCGCTGGCGGGAGACCGAACGCACGACGGCTCGAGTCGGGTTCACCGCGAAGGTTCGTGACGCCCGGATCGCTCTCGAGCAGGGGGATACCACCAGTCGGAAGGACGACCTGGGGTTCGTGCCCTTGCTTCACCTGTCGGGCGCGTGGCGCTTCACCCCGGAGTGGCGACTCTCCGCCGAGCTGGACGCCCTGGCCGGGGGACCGGGTCGAGCGGCGGACCTGTCGGTCAAGCTGGGCCGCAAGCTAGGCGAGCGCTGGAGCGTGCAGGGCGGGTACCGCATGGTCGAGGGCGGAGCCGACGTTTCGGAGGTCTACGCCTTCGCCTGGCTCCACTATGCAGTCATCTCGGTGTCCTGGACGCCCGTCAGCCCGCGAGCTCCCGACTGAGGGACCCGAGAGGTGTTTCCGGATCCGATGGGGGAGGGCCGGTCCGGGCCCTCCCCCACGTACGATTCCTCTTTCGTTACCCGAATCAGCTCCCGGTGAGGGCCGCCACGATGGAGGGGGGCAAGATCACCTCGTCAATGACGTGAATGAGTCCGTTCGAGGCCGTGATGTTTGCGGCCACGATGGACGCATCGCCGTCCCGTACGCCACTGAGTCCGTCTCGGATCGTGCCGTCGCTCCGCACCTGGAAGGTCTCCCCTAGGAGGGGCGTAATCGTCCGCTCGCCGCGCCGAGGGAGCACGCTGTTCGCGGCCCGCCGGCCCTCTGCGACGTGGTAGAGAAGGACATCCAGGACCACGCCGGGGGGCACCGCGGTGATGCCGTCGATGTCGGTTCCGAGTACGGTGCTCAGGAGGCCGTAGAGGTTCTCGAACGCCTCGTCGGTCGGGGCAAAGACGGTGAACTGGTCGGTTCCATTCAGAAAAAGATCGACGAGGCCAGTGTCGAGCTCCTCGTCCACGTAGACGAGGGCACTCAGCAGCTCATCGAAGCCGGCGTTGATGGCGATCGTCGCGATGGCGTCGGTCCCCGGAGCCGGAGCACGGGCTTCCAGAGTGTTCTCCGGAGAATGGAGCACCTCGGATTGCGTGACCGAGTCGGAGCAGGCACCGAGTAGCAGAGTGCCCGCCAGGGCGAGCGGGGCGAAACGAGACATAGTTCCTCCTTGCGGGAATGTGGGACCGGCCGGAACGGCGAGATCGTCCCCTTGATACGCAAAACAACGTTATACATTCCCTGTACACTCTGCAAGAGCATGGGCCACAAACCTATGCAATCGCTATACGCACGAGGCCAGCGGCCCCTTCGGCCGCATCAGCCGATGCGTGCCGGCGGTCCCGGGATCGCGGCATCCGAGGCACGCCTCGCCCATTCGCCCCGGTGGACGCGAGGAATTGCGCAGGGGAGACCGCGGGGCAATCATGAGCAAAGGATTGGCCGTCGGACGGCTCGCACTCCCACCGATCGTCCCGGAGGATCCCGTGACCCGTTTCCCGATCAGTCTCGTCTCCGCCCTCGCATTGTGGCCGTTGCTGACGCCAGGTTTCGTCCACGGCCAGCTCCCTCCACCCACCGAATGCGGCCCACGACTACACTCCGGCGAAACGACGGGGACCGTCCCCTTTCCCCAGGGGGACTACTTCTGTCCCCTGATTGCAGACCCGAAGGAGCCGCGCACCTTCGCGAGCTTTCTTCAGGGCTCCGCTCCAGCGGAGAATGGGGAGCTCGGCATCGTCGGCGCCCTGGACACGGAGGTGGGGTCAATCGGGATCGGCGACGGCTTCGGCCTGTTTCGATGGGCGGGGAGCCGGCCGGGGGACGGGGTCCAGGTGGGGATCTCGGCAGGCGTGTTCGCGCAGTTCGATCTCGCGACGTCCTCCTTCGACCTCCTCAACGCCGACTACGTTGTGGGCATGCCCCTGACCCTTCGACGCGGTGGGTTCTCGTCCCGACTACGACTGTACCACCAAAGCTCCCACCTCGGGGACGAGTTTCTGATCCGGGAGGAACCGGAGCGCATCAATCTGGCCTTCGAGTCACTGGAGCTGATCCTCTCGCGGGCGTTGAGGAGGATGCGAGTGTATGGCGGAGGGGAGTTCCTCTTCAACCGGGAGCCGGACGATCTGGACGCCTGGGTGGCTCGCCTGGGCGCCGAGGGGCGGCTTCGTTGGACGGACGCCCTGGACGCGCTGGCCGCCATGGACGTGAAGTCCAGCCAGGAGCAGGACTGGAAGCCGGCGTGGAGCGTGCGGGTCGGAATCGAGGCGGGCTTCGGCGTGGATCCCGAGCACCCGCCCAGGCGCTGGGGGCTCCTGGCTGAGTACTATGACGGTCCCTCGCCCTACGGGCAGTTCTACCGTGAGCAGGTGCGCTTCTACGGCGTCGGGCTCCAGATCTCCCTCTGAGGGGGTTCTTGGCTTGTGAGGTCCGGCGCGTCGAAGGCGATGCGGCGGCATCGGTAAGGGGGTCCAACGACGGTCCGGGGCCGGCGCCCCCCTTCGCGGGGGCCACTCCCCTTTTTCGACAAGCTTCTAGTGCCGAGAGCCGTTCCACTCCAGGAAGCGCACGGCGAACCATTCGCTCGGGTCCGTCCAGGTCTCCCGAGTGATCCATCCCGCACTGGCAGTGAGCTCGCGAAAAGCCTCCAGGGTGTACTTGTAGGAGTGTTCAGTGACGATATGGTCCCCTTCTTCCAGAGCGAGTCGGAGGCGCGGGCGAGCGCCCGCATGCCCGGTCTCGTCGGGTGGCCCGGGAAGCGTTACGACCTGGGCCTCGGTTGCAACCAGGTGCATCTCGATGCGGGAAGCGTCATCGTTCCAAGGAGCCCGGTGCCGGAACGCCTCCGGCCGGAAGTCGGTCCCCAGTAGCCGGTTCAGGTGAACCAGAGCGTTGCGGTTGAAGGCCGCCGTCACGCCACGGGCATCGTCGTACGCCGGCTCCAACACCTCGCGTGGCTTCACCAGGTCGATGCCGATGAGGAGGATGGCCCCTGGTCCGAGGGACTCACCGGCACCTCGGAGGAATTCCCGAGCCGCGTCAGGCTCGAAGTTCCCGATGGTCGAGCCCGGAAAGAAGAGCAGGGAGCGCCGGGGCGGGGTGCCGGACTCCGGAGGGTCGTCGGTTGGAGGGAGCCGGAAGGGGCGCGTGTAGTCGGCGGCCAGGGGTGCGATCCGCAGCTCGGGAAATTCTCGGTCCAGGGATGAGGCGACGCGCCTCAGCTGCTTTTCGGCGATATCCACGGGGATGTAGGCCGCCGGCTCGTCGAGGACGCGGAGGAGGCGCTCGGTCTTCTCGCCGCTCCCACTTCCGAACTCCACAACCCGGACTCCAGGTCCGATCCGGCGGGCCATCTGCGGAAGGTGGGTCTCCAGGATCCGGATCTCCGTGCGAGTCGGGTAGTACTCCGGAAGCCGGGTGATCTCCTCGAAGAGCAGGGCCCCCGCGTCGTCATAGAACAGCTTCGGGGGAAGGCTCGGCGGCGACGCGGAGAGCCCCCGGGCAATCTCCTCCCGGAGGGCTTCATCTCCCGCATGAGCTCCCTCTCCGGAGTCCCGGGAAGCGGAGGTTGACGAATGTGAGCTCACGGACCCCGGCCGTCAGAGGTCGCGCGCGAGACGGATCCCGCTGAACTGCCACGAGGCGTCCGGGTGGAAGAAGTTCCGGTAGGTGAGGCGCATGTGGCTCCGGGAAGTCGCGCAGGATCCGCCGCGCAGCACGAACTGGTTCACCATGAACTTTCCGTTGTACTCCCCTACGGCGCCGGGAGCCGGACGAAATCCGGGGTACGGGGTGTACGGGCTGCTCGTCCACTCCCAGACATCGCCAAAGAGTTGTCCAAGCCCGATGTCGCCGGCTTCGGGAGAGCCATTCGAGCTTGAATCCGGAGGCGAGCCCTCAAAGGGAGCCGGATGGAACCGACCCGAATCCGCGAAGTTTCCGGTCACGGGACGTTCCGCCGCGGCCACCTCCCACTCGTCCTCCCGCGGAAGACGCGCTCCGGCCCACCGGGCGAAGGCATCGGCTTCGTACCAGTTCACGTGGCACACCGGCTCCCGGCCGTCCAGGGGACGCATGCCCGCGAGGGTGAAGCTCCACCACTCGCCGTCCCGTCGCTCCCAGTAGAAGGGTTCGCTCCAGCCCTCCGCCTCGACTCTGGCCCACCCCTCCGACATCCAGAGCTCGGGGCGCTCGTACCCCCCATCGGCCATAAACTCCAGGTACTCGCCATTGGTCACCAATCGGTGGCCCAGGGCAAAGGCTTCCAGGAAACGTCGGTGCCGGGGCTCTTCATTGTCGTAGGCGAACCCCTCGCTGTCCCAACCGATGCTGCGGACTCCCTCCTCGAAGGGAATCCACCGAAGCGGGTCCGCTTCCTCCCGTGACCGGGGCGCGAGCCCTTGAGCCGAGCCTCCCGGATCCCCCATCTCCAGTTCATCCAGCTCCAGGTAGGCCGGCCGAAGAGGGTTCACGGAGAACACATGCTTGATGTCCGTGAGCATCAGCTCCTGGTGCTGTTGCTCGTGGTTCAGCCCCAGGACGACCAGATCTTTCACCTCCTCCGGGATTTCTCCTCCGAGGAATTCGTCCATAGCCGCGTCCACCGCGGCGCGGTACGCCCATACCTCGTCCACCGTGGGCCGCGAGAGGTAACCGCGGCGAGCCCGACAGTGCCGCTCACCGGCCTGGACGTAGTACGAGTTGAAGAGGTAGGGATAGGCTTCGTCGTGGAGCCGGTACCCGGACGCGTGGGGCACGAGAACGAAGGTTTCGAAGAACCAGGAGGTGTGGGCGAGGTGCCACTTCGTGGGACTCACGTCCGACATGGATTGCACCACCTGGTCCTCGGGAGCTAGCCTTCGCGTCAGGTCATGGCTCCACCCTCGGACGGCGCGGTAGCGGTGCTGGAGGTTCGAAGTCACCATGGCGGAGGCCGATGGCGAGGCGAGACGATCGGTGATCGGAGAGCCAGCAGCATCTGCATTGGGTACGTTCGGGCGGACTTCCATCGAGCCATCCTGTGAAGTTGCGAGCGGGGCGGCACCTCGGTCCAGAACCACCATGGAAACCACTCCACACGGACGAGGGTTCCCTGAAAACGCTTCTCGCACCGGGAACCCCGCCGATCGCAAGGAGGCGGAACCTCGCGGGTGGCCGGAGGGAGACCGGGATGAACCAACCATCCTCGAATCGGAGCGCATCGCAAATGACCGTGGCTCGCGATCAGAACGCCTGGCCCCGCCTTCCCTACGAGGAGTGGGCCGATACCTGCACCACCTTGCACCTCTGGCTGCAGATCGTGGGTAAGGTCCGGCTGGCCCGCACCCCATGGGTCAACCACCAGTGGCATGTCACGCTCTATCTCACCTCCCGGGGGCTGACCACATCGCCCATTCCCCACTCCGGGCGCACCTTCCAGATCGACCTCGACTTCATCGACCACAGGCTTCGGATCAAGGGCTCGGAAGGGGAGGTCGGCGACATGGAGCTCAGACCTCGCTCCGTGGCGGACTTCCACGATCGACTCCTGGAGGAGCTCGGGAATCTCGGGTACCCGGTCGAGATACACGGCACGCCAAACGAGCTCCCCGATCCCGTACCTTTCGCGGAGGACCATGACAACGCCTCATACGATGCCGAGGCCGCCAACCGTTTCTGGAGGGTGCTGACCGCCGCAGACCGGGTTTTCAAGGACTTCCGAGGCCGGTTCCTCGGCAAGTGCAGCCCGGTGCATTTCTTCTGGGGAGCCATGGACCTGGCCGTGACACGCTTCAGCGGAGAGCGCGCCCCCGAGCACCCAGGCGGGATTCCCCACCTACCGGACTGGGTGACCCGTGAGGCTTACTCTCACGAGGTGAGCAGCGCGGGATTCTGGCCCGGAGGCCCGTCCCACCCTGAGCCGATCTTTTACGCCTACGCCTACCCCGAGCCAGAGGGGTACCGGAAGGCATCCGTGAGCCCCGAGGGGGCGGTCTGGAGCAGGGAGCTGCAGGAGTTCATCCTTCCCTACGAGGTGGTCCGGAGCGCTGAAGAGCCCGAGGCCGCCCTCATGGCCTTCCTCCAGAGCACCTACAATCACGCCGCCGACCTGGGCGACTGGGACCGAGCCGATCTGGAGTGGGGACCGGAGGGGAGGCCGGGCTGAGCCCGTCGACAGCTTTGCGTGCCGGCATCGGGCGACTGCGCCCGGCGCACCCGAGGACGGGCTCGCCCAAGCCTCCCCACTGGACCGTCAGTGGTGAGTGTGTTCGCTCATGTCGACGAGTTGGGTCTCTCCGTCATGGACGACGACCACCCCGATCATTCCGGCAGCCGTCTCGTTCCCGTCCGCGTCCCGAGGCCCGGTCGCGTGGGAGAGGACGTGGCAGTGCCAGATCCAGGTGCCCCCGAACTGGGGATCCAGGATCACGTCGTAGGTCTCCCCAGGAGCCACGCTCAGGGTGTTCATCTTCTGCGGCACGTCCAGGCCGAAGCCGTCCTTCGCCACGACGGTGAAGAATCCCCCGTGCATGTGCATGGGATGGTACATTCCGCCCAGGTTCGCGATTCGCAGCTTCACCCGCTCGCCAAGCGTCATCTCGATGGGCTCGATCAGAGGAAACTCCTTGCCGTTGATCACGTAGCCCAGGGGCCCGTCGCCCAGGATCCACTGCTCCTCCCGATCTGCCTGACGGGAAGCGGGTGGGTCCTTCTCCTCGATCACGAACATGCCGTAGAGGCCGGCTCCCTCCTGGCTCATGGCATTGAAATGGGAGTGGTAGAGTCGGGTACCTGCCGGATCGGCTACAAACTCGTAAGTGAAGGAGTCCCCGGGCTCGATGGGATCCTGAGAGATTCCGGGTACGCCGTCCATGTCATTGGGGACGAACAGGCCGTGCCAGTGGGTGGTGTGCGGCTCATCGAGCCGGTTCTCCACGGTAATTCGCACCCGGTCACCCTCCGTGACTCGGATCAGTGGACCGGGGATCATCCGGTTGTACGCCATGGCGTCGGCTAGACTCCCCTCCTTGGTCTCCCAGCGGATGCGTTCGGCCATGAGGTGAAACTCCTTCACTCCGCCGTCGCCCACGGTGTATTCCAACTCCTTGAGGCCCTGCTCGCCGACGATCTCGGGCACGACGTTCCCCTCGCGGGTCGCGCCCGGCTCCACCGCTTCCACACTCCCTCCCGAAACCACGAGGGTGCCCTTCATCTCGAACCCCACGTGGGGTGTGCAGACGAAGTCGTATTCCCCGTCTGCGAAGCGTTCGTCGATCTCCAGCTCGTAGACCTCGCCTTTCATGTTCAGGTACGGCCCGGTCCAGGCATCACCCAACTCCACCCCGTCGGGGGCCGAGTTCCGCACGAACTGGACGTTGTGGGGCATGTCTCCCCGCTGAACGAAGCGGACTACGTCGCCGCGCCGCGCTTCGATTCGGTCGGAGGAGAACCGCATCTTCCCGTCCGCATCCAACATCTCGACGTCGATCACACGGGACTCCGTGCGTCTGGCCTCCTCTCCGGCCGCGCCCGTGCAGGCCGACGCGCCGACGAGCGCGAGAGCGACGAGGAACAGGTAGGCCCCGGAAAGGGCGGGCTTGATATGTGCGGTGAAGGCATTCGCTCGCATTCGATCTTTGTCCATTGGAGATGGTTCGTCTGGAAAGGTTCGGTCGGAGGACTCCGGGCAGGTGCGGCGCACCTCATTCCGGGAACCGCCGACGCACGATACCGATCTCCGGTGATCGCCCCTATCGGGCGACACCCCCTGCGAGCTGTGGGGGATTTCCCTACGTCTTGCCGACTCTCCGCGCTTGTCCTCGCTGAGGGCCCCGGGCTACCTTGCCTCCCCAACCGCAGGGTGAGGGCCGTAGACTTCGTTGAGTGAATTGGGGAGAAGTACTTTCATGGCCACGCTCGAGGCTCCCGCCAACGTCAGGGTCGAGGATGTCGCAGCACGGCCCATTTCAGGGCCCGTGCTTCCCGGGCTCGGGGGGACTAGTGTTCTGCAGGCCATGCCTGGGCCGTCGCTCGCGGGGCCCTCCACGTCTGAGACTGACTCGCCCCGCATCGCCGGACCGTCATTCGGGCCCGCCGTCAGTAGCCGGCCCCACCAGGGGCTACCCCCGCTTTGGTGGCCTGCCTTCCGCATCTACTATCCGGCTGCATTGAGCGCCGGCGCTCCCCCCCTCCGAGGCCCGTTCCCTCTGGTGATCTTCGTGCACGGAGCGCGGGATCCGGACT
Source organism: Gemmatimonadota bacterium (assembly GCA_007125845.1). Taxonomy (GTDB): domain Bacteria; phylum Gemmatimonadota; class Gemmatimonadetes; order Longimicrobiales; family Gaopeijiaceae; genus SLCK01. The sequence continues at coordinate 6,888 of SLCK01000083.1, read as the reverse complement.
CGCCCACAAACCCCGACGACCCCAATCCGCGACTGGATTACACGCGCTGGGGCGGGGTCCTGAACCTTCTCGCCCGCACCGGCGTGGTGGTGGCGAGCGTGCAGATGCACGGGTTCCTCGGGGCGGACAAAGAGTTGGTCGGACGCGCGGCCCGGCGGATCGTTATCGTGGAGCGCTGGTTGTACCACCGCTGGGGACACCGTGACATGCTTGTGACCTGGGCGAGAGACGGCGACAGACGAGATCATCGGCATCGCCCATTGGGGCTTGTAGCCCACTCGTTCGGAATTCTGGGATGTGTGCGGGTAGCCCGAGAGCGCGGCTTCGTGCAGGCGGTGGCCGGCGTCGACGCGACCTGGGAAAACGAAGCGTTACGCGACATAGCCGAAGTGGGTGTCCCCAGTCTGTTCATCGCCGGCACGCAGAACCAGACCTCGCCCGCACAGCAGCCCTATCGTTCCATCGACCGACCCAAACACCTGGCGGCGGTGCAGGGGGCGGACCACTGGGACTGGTTCGATGAGGACGGGCTGACTCCGCCAGCGCCGCCCTCCGGCGAGACCCGCTGCCAGGCGGGCGACGGGATCGCCAGGGAGGTGCTCGCCGTTTTTCTCCATCGCTACCTCAACCACCGCCGGGACCTCCCGCCGTCGCTCCTCACGATGCGTCGAGTCTTCTTCTGGTGGTTTCACAACACCGCTGGACGACCGGCCCTGGATGTTTCCAGCCCGTGCGCCCTGACGGTCCTGTGGAACGTGGACGAAAGCAGATCCTGGAGAGAGCCGGTGGGAGCCAAGGGCGCCCAAACGCTTGGGCAGTGGGCGGACGACCATCGGCTACCTGAGAACTAACCGGCTACAGGCAGACCCCAGCTGGTTGGAGAGAGGTCCTGGACGTCGTCGTGTGCCCGACGTGATCGGGACGCAGGCTTGATCCCTTGAGCGACGAATGGCGGATCCGCGTCTACTGCGTTCCGCGGCCCATCGCTGCCCTTGTCCCCGCGACGAGGAAAAGGATGCAGAGGAGCACCGTCACGCCCTGCGCAATCGCAGCCACGGGACGTTCGACGGTCTCACCGATGATCAGGGCGAAAAGCTCGCCAACACCCCTGATCGACCCGAGAAGCCCGATCACGGCCACGACTGCGGCTCCGATCATCGCCGGCTTGAACCAACCGGGCTTCCCTCCGAGCGCCCCGAGCACGACGAAGCAGAGCCCCAGAAAGGCGGGGATGAGGGCTGTCCAGCTCGCCATCGCAGTGCCCACGTACGCTGCGACGCCCGTGACGATCAGGATCACCCCGATGGCGTTGCTCAGTCTAGGCATGAAGGGGCCAAGTGCTCTCGGAGTCACAGGTTCGGGAAGGGAATTCGGATTTCAACGGCGCAAGGCCACCCTCAACCTACGCTGTGGAGGGAGGAAGGACCATGGGTGAGTGCTCCTCGTTCGCTCACTCCGAAGCGGAAGTGAACCAGGATCCGTCCGTCACCGTTCGGAATCGGTGTCGGCGCGCCCATGCGATCCTGGTGCCTCATCGCTTGCGAGGAACGGAGGCCCGGATGGGAGGTACCGAAGCAGGAGCGTCCGGCCGGGCATTTCGGCTTGCCGAGACGGACTGTTCTCGCGGCCTCGGGGAGGGGACCCATGGGACGGAACGTGACCCAGAAGCTCATTGCCGAGCACCTGATCGAAGGTGAGATGGAGCCGGGCGAGGAAATCGGCATCCGCATCGATCAGACGCTCACCCAGGATGCCACCGGAACCCTCGTGATGCTCCAGTTGGAGGCCATCGGCCTGGACCGGGTGAAGACCGAGCTTTCGGTCCAGTACGTGGACCACAATCTCATCCAGGCGGACCACAAGAACGCGGATGACCACCTCTTCCTCGAGAGCGCGGCCCGGCGATTCGGTCTCTGGTACTCCCGGCCGGGAAATGGGGTGAGCCATCCGGTCCACCAGGAGCGATTCGGAAGGCCTGGTGCCACACTCCTTGGATCGGACAGTCACACCCCCGCCGCCGGAGGCATCGGGATGCTCGCCATCGGTGCGGGCGGAGTAGAGGTGGCGTGGGCCATGGCCGGGGAACCGTTCCGCTTCCGGATGCCCGAAGTGCTGGGGATTCGCCTGGTGGGAGAGCTGCCTCCCTGGGTGAGCGCCAAGGACGTGATCCTGGAAATGCTGCGACGATATGACGTGGATGGGTGTTTCGGGAAGGTGGTCGAATACCACGGCCCCGGGCTGGCCTCACTTTCTGCAATGGACCGCCACGTCATCGCCAATATGGGAACCGAGATGGGCGCCACCACCACGGTCTTCCCTTCCGACGACGAGACTCGGCGCTTCTTACGGGCGCAGGGACGGGAGGACGTCTGGAGTGAATGGCACGCGGACCCCGACGCCGAATACGACCAGAGAGACGAGATCGACCTCTCGGTGCTCGAGCCCCTCATTGCGCTGCCCTCCAGCCCCGGAAAGGTGGTGCCCGTGGTGGAGGTGGAGGGCCGCGAGATATACCAGGCCTACCTCGGTTCGTCCGCGAATCCCGGATTCCGGGACTTCGCCATACCCGCTCTCATGGTGGAAGACCGGCAAGTTCATCCCTCCGTCTCCTTCGACGTGAACCCCACGTCCCGCCGGATCCTCGCTCAGCTCTCCGCCGAGGGTTACCTCGGCAGCCTGATCCGGGCTGGAGCCCGGATCCACCAGGCGGGATGCAATGGCTGCATCGGCATGGGGCAGGCTCCGGCGACGGGTCGGAATTCGCTCCGGACCGTGCCCAGAAACTTCCCGGGCCGATCGGGAGTGCGCGAAGATTCGGTCTATCTTTGCTCCCCGGAGACCGCCACCGCCTCTGCCCTCTTCGGAAAGATCACGGATCCTCGAAAAATGGGCGACGACATGTCCCTCCCACAGGTCCGGGAACCCGACGCTCCAGGGGTGGGAGAGGAGATGCTCGTGCCGCCCCCGGACGACGGCGGAGACACCGAGCTCGTGAAGGGTCCGAACATCCGCAGCCTCCCCGAGCTGGACCCCATTGGAGAGAGCCTGGAGGGTCCGGTCCTCTTGAAGGCGGGAGATCATGTCTCCACCGACGAGATCCTTCCCGCGGGCACGCGTGTCCTCCCCTTCCGCTCCAACATTCCCGCCATCTCCCGCTTCACCTTCGAGGGCCTGGACGAGCACTACTGGGAGCGTGCGGAGGAATTCCAGATGGAGGGGCACATGGTGGTGGGCGGCTGGAACTACGGGCAGGGGTCGTCCAGAGAGCACGCGGCCCTGGCCCCCCGATACCTGGGAGTGCGGGCGGTTCTCGCCAGGAGCTTCGCCAGGTTGCACCTCGAGAACCTCGCAAACTTCGGGGTGCTCCCCCTGGTCTTCGAGGATCCGGAGGATTGGGAGCGGATTCAGGAGAACGACATCCTCAAGATCGACGACATCCGGAAAGTCTTGGAAGAGGGTGAGGAGACGGTGAGGGCCCACAACGAGACCCGGGAGGAGTCCTACAGGCTCTCGATCCCCCTGAGCTCGCGGCAACGCGAGATGGTCCTTGCCGGAAGCGTTCTGAACCTCTTCCAGGAGGAAAGGGGCAACTCCTGAGGGTCATGGATCGGCGTTCGGGGAGCTCCCCCGGGGCAACCGTACCACTCCGATGCAATGGCGCGGGTGACCTCGTGCCCCCTCCTCGTGTCCCGCCTTGTCCCGCCGGCGAGCCGTGCGATACGTTTCTGCTGCTGGCGCCATCTCGCCGGCTACCTCCGTACCTCGGTCGAAAGTCAGGAGGAACCACGTGTCGAAGCCCAGGCAGAGAGCCCCCGCTGCTCTGAGCTCCCTCCTCCTTTCGCTCTTCCTCTCCCTCCTCGCCCACCTCCCGCTAGAGGCACAGGACGACCCGTCTCGCCTCGCCCCGGACCCGGAGGACCCACTCGTCGTCCTCCGCATCGATGAGCCCATCCCCATCGACGGGGATCCGCGCAAGGCGGTCTGGGAGGAGATCGAGCCCCTCATCCCAATCACGCACGTCCCGAACTTCGGGGCCGCAGCTTCCGAGCGGACGGAGTTTCGCCTGGCTCACGACGGCGAACACCTTTACTTCTCCTGCCGCGCCTATGACTCGGACCCCGCAGGGATCCAGGCACTCTCTTTGGAGCGGAACGAGTCGGGCTTCGGGAGCGACACCTGCGCGATTTATCTCGATACCCTTGACGACCAGGAGAACGCCCTCGGCTTCCGCACCACACCCGCCGGGAATCGGAGCGATTTCCACTTCACGAACGATGCCGAAGGGCCTCCCAATTCGGACTGGGACACCTTCTGGGACGTGGCCGTTTCCCAGGACGAGAAAGGGTGGTACGCCGAGTTCCGTATCCCCTTCTCGAGCCTGCTCTTCCAGACCCGAGACGGCCGCGTGACGATGGGGGTCTCAATCCTGCGCTCGATTGCCCGCAAGAGCGAGCGGGTGACGTATCCCGGAGTATCACCGCAATGGGGGACCTTCGCCTTCGCCAAGCCTTCCCAAATGGGGACGATCGTGTTGGAGGGCGTCGAACAGCGCAACCCGCTTCACATCACCCCGTACACCCTCGCCGGAGGCGGGCACTCCCATGAGCCCACGGCGGACGCGGCCGGGATCGAGCGTCGTTCGACCAGGGTGACGGAGGCGGGCGCAGATGTCAGGTACGGCCTCACCTCGAACCTCACGCTGGACCTCACGGTGAACACCGATTTCGCACAGGTGGAGGCTGACGACCAACAGGTGAACCTGACTCGCTTCTCGCTCTTTTTTCCGGAGAAGCGGCGGTTTTTCCAGGAGCGGGCGCCGAACTTCGAGTACTCCCTGGGCGGTCAGGAGCGGCTTTTCCACTCCCGCCAGGTCGGCCTCGCGGCGGGTGAGCCGGTCCGGATCTACGGGGGCGCACGCCTGGTGGGCCGGGTGGGGGAGTGGGACATCGGTCTGCTCAACATGCAGACGGCGGAATCCGAGCTCCTTCCCTCCGAGAACCAGGGCGTCTTTCGGCTTCGGCGCAGGGTCCTCAACCGCAACTCCTATGTGGGCGGGATCGTGACAAGCCGCCTGGGTTCGGGCGGCGGTCACAACATCGTCTACGGGACCGACGCCCTCCTGCGCGTCGTCGGCGACGAGTATCTTCGCCTCAACTGGGCCCAGAGCTTCGACCATGCGGAGGATCCCGCGAATGCGGGAGTGGGGGTTATGGACCGCACCTTGATTCGCGCCAATTGGGAGCGCCGGGGCGCGGACGGGTTCACCTACGGTGCGGACCTGACGCGGGCCGGGCAGGTCTTCGATCCCGGGATGGGCTTCCTGATGCGTCGCGACTACGTAAGCGGGGATCTTGGAGTGGGCTACGGCTGGCGCCCCGGCCCGGAATCGCCACTTCTCAGATACGGGTTGGATCTCGATCTCTCGATTTTTCGGAGAAACGAGGATCGGACGGTCGAGACGGTCGAGGTCGGGCTGCAGGCGGTGGTGGAGTCGAAAAGCAACCACCAGCTCACCGTCTCAGTGCCATTTCAGTACGAGAGTCTGGACACGAGCTTCCCGCTCCTGGGTGATCTGGTCGTACCGGCCGGGATCCATAGATTCGCCGGAGGCCGGATACGGTACGGTCCGCCACAGGGTGATGCCTTTCGACCCGGCGTCACGCTGGAGGCTGGGCGCTTCTTCGATGGTCGGCAGATCTCCCTCTCCCTCGACCCGAGTTGGAGTCCCTCCCGGCACTTCCGCCTGGACGGGAGCTACCGCGTCGACCGGGTGGAGTTCTCGGACCGGGGCGAGAGCGTCACGTCGCACGTGGGAGGGCTGCGGGCGGAGGTGATGGTCTCGACCGCCACGTCCGCGGTCGGGTTCGTCCAGTTCAATAGCGTCGAGAACGCGGTGATCGCGAACTTTCGGTTCCGCTACAATCCGCGCGAGGGGAACGACCTCTTCTTGGTCTGGAACGAGGGCCTGGTCACCAATCGGAATGCCTTCGATCCAGTCCGTCCACGAAGCGACGAACGGACGATCCTCGTAAAGTACTCGCACACACTCGAGTTCAGCCGCTAGCGTGTTGAGTCAGAGAGCCACTGTGGCTTCCGCCGGCCGATCGCTCGGCATCAAGAGGGCGGACCCGTGAAGAGGGAATTGATTGCCCGACACGAAAAGTCGCGCGACCTTTCGGGGAGGCACGACGCCCCCCCCGACCTCGAGATACGATGATGCTTGCAACCATAATACCAAGAACCGGTCGATACCTTCTGTTCGCCGCGGCCTTCCTCGCAGCGGCCACACCGGGCCACGCCCAGCTCGGCATCGGGGCCGGCCTCAACTTCAATAGCCTCGACGACATCCGGACGGACGACGGGGAGGCAGCCTTCGAACGCTCCACCGGATACCACATGGGGGTCTTCTACGGCCTGGGTCTGGGCCCGGTGAACTTGCGCCCCGGCGTCTTCTACCACCGCGTCGGGGAGTTCGCCTTTCCGGACGGCCAAGAGATCGATCTGAGCGCGGTGGAGATACCGCTGGACGTGCGCATCAATGTCCTGGCCATGCCGGTTGCCACCCCGTATCTCCTCGGGGCTCCTGTGCTCAGCTTCGGACGGACGGGATCCGACTTCTCGGACGCCGTGGAGGATATGAACCTGTCGGCGGACCTGGGAATCGGCGTGGAGCTCTCGCTGCCGGGCTTGGGGATCGCGCTGATGCCCGAGCTCCGCTACGGAATCGCCGTCACGGACTACCTGTCAGAAAGCTTCGAGGTGGGGGGCACGACGGTCACACCCACCGACGGCTCACGACGTCCCAGCAAGGTCATGCTGCGCCTGAATGTGATGTTCTGAGCCCCCATGTGAGGGGCGAGCCGCGGTCCCCCTTCTGCGTCACCCCCG
>SLCK01000033.1 GCA_007125845.1 Gemmatimonadota bacterium | reverse complement strand
TCCAGGAGCTGGAGGCCCACACGACCACGGCCGGCTACCAGGTCCACCAGTCCCTAATCGCTATCGGCTCTGGAGGGTGGACCGGAGTCGGGTTCGGAGAGGGGCGCCAGAAGTTCGGCTTTCTGCCGGAGCCTCACAACGACTTCATCTTCTCGATGATCGGAGAGGAGTGGGGCCTCCTCGGTGTCGGCTTCCTGATCGTCCTCTACATGGGGATCGTGCTCATCGGGTTCCGGATCGCTCAGCAGGCTCCGGATCTGTTCGGTCAGCTTCTCGCGATCGGAATCACGAGCCTCATCGCGCTCCATGCGGTCCTCCACATGGCCGTCGGTCTAGGCATGCTGCCTCCGACCGGGCTCTCGCTGCCGTTCATCTCCTACGGGCGCTCGAACCTCCTGACCGTGCTTGCGGGGGCGGGGATCCTGATCTCCGTGGCTCGCGGCGATCCCCGTGCGAGGCGAACTCATGTCTGAGACGCTGGTGGCGATCTTCTCGGGCGGAGGCACCGGGGGCCACCTCTATCCGGCCCTGGCGCTGGCCGGACGGCTGGCCGAAAGGCGATCGGACGTCCTCCCCTTTTTCCTCGGGGCGGAACGGGGCGTGGAAGCGCGGGTGTTGCCCGAGCGGGGCCTCCCCCATCTGCTCCTTCCCGTGCGCGGCCTCGACCGGGAGCGATGGCTGGCAAATGTCGGTGTGGTGGCCGCCCTTCTGAACGCGCTCGGTCGGGTTGCGAGCCTCTTTCAGCGCCTGAGGCCCGCACTCGTGGTGGTGACGGGTGGTTACGCAGGAGGCCCGGCCGGCCTCCTCGCAGTGCTCACCCGCACTCCCCTCGTGCTCCAGGAGCAGAACGCCGTTCCCGGCGTCACCACGCGGGCTTTGGCACCTTTCGCCGCCCAGGTGCACGTGGCCTTTCCCGAAGCCGTCGATGCCCTGCCCGCGCGTTCCCGCTCACGGACCCGGGTGACCGGAAACCCGGTCGAGCCGCCCGCACCCCGGCCCCGTGAGGAGGCGGCCGCTTTCTTCGATCTGCGCCCGGATCGACTGGTGATCCTGGTCGTGGGAGGAAGCCAGGGGTCCCTGGCGCTCAATCGGGCCGTCCTCGACGCGGTGACCCACATCGTCCGTGGGGACCTTCCCGCACGTCCCGAGGTGCAACTCCTCTGGTCCACGGGCCCCACCCACCTCGCCGAGCTCCAGACTACGCTGGCGGAGCTTGGCGGCCCGGACTGGGTCCGCGCCGTCGGCTATATCGACCGCATGGAGCTTGCCCTCTCCGTCGCCGACCTCGCGGTGAGCCGGGCGGGTGCGATGGCCACCTCCGAGTTCCTCGCGTGGGGGGTGCCCGCCGTGCTCGTTCCCCTTCCGACCGCCGCGGCGGATCATCAGACGAGGAACGCTCGCACCCTCGAGGAAGCGGGCGCCGCCGTCCACCTCGCGGAGGAGGAGGCGACGCCGGAACGCCTCTGGGAGTTGGTGACCGAATTGACGGCGAATCGGGACTTGAGGACGACGATGGCCTCCGCCGCGCGCCGGCGGGGTCGCCCGCGCGCGGCCCTCGAGATCGCCGAGGCGCTCGAGGGCCTCCTGCCGCCCGCGCGTCCACGAGGCACGGGAGGAGCAAGATGACGGACGCCGCCGCTTCGCATACGTCTTCGCAGTCCGGGGCGGAGGGATTCCGGTCGCTGGTGGAATCCGGCACCGCGCACTTCATGGGAGCCGCGGGCGCCGGCATGCGAGCCCTGGCCGAGGCCGTGGCCCGCAGTGGAGGAAGAGTGAGCGCATGCGACGTGCGCCCCGGGGGCGCTGACGGAGCGCTCGAGCGTGTCGGCGTCCGGATCTCGGAGGGGCACGATCCCGCCCATGTCAAGGGGTGTGCGGTGCTCGTCGTCTCGTCGGCCGTGCCGGACCACCACCCGGAGATCGAGCGGGCGCGAGCCCTCGGCGTGCCCATCTACAAGCGGGCGCGTGCCCTCGGAGAGTGGGTGAATGAGGGTCTCGTGGTCGGGGTCGCGGGCACCCACGGGAAGACGACGACCACCGCAATGGTCGCCGCGATCCTGTCCGAGGCGGGTCTGGAGCCGACCGCCTTCGTCGGGGGACGTGTCGCGGACTGGGAGAGCCACCTGCTGCCGGGCCGGGACGACCTCTTCGTAGTGGAGGCTGACGAATACGACCGCTCCTTCCACCATCTGCGGCCCACCGTGACCATCGTCACGAACGTCGAGGCAGACCACCTCGATGTCTACGGTGACCGGGCCGGAGTGGAGGAAGCGTTCCGGGCGTATCTGCGCGGGGTGACTTCGGGCGGGACGGTCATCGCGTGCGCCGACGATCCGGGCGCCTCCGCCTTGCTCACCGGAGTGGGAGGCCGGGGGCGGAGCTACGGCTTCGCGCCGGGGAGCCAGCTCCGGGGCGAGCACCTGGAGCTCCGGGGCCGGGAGACGACGTTTCGGGTCGTCGAAGAGGGTCGTCGATTGGGGAGGCTGCGATTGGCGCTTCCCGGGAAGCACAATGCCTTGAACGCCCTGGGGGCCGCCGCGGTGGCCAGGGCCCTCGATGTCGACTGGGCTCCCATCGCTTCGGCGCTCCGCGGCTTCCGGGGGGTCGATCGCCGCTTCCAGCATCTGGGAGGGGCCGGGGGGATCGAGATCGTCGACGACTACGCCCACCACCCGACGGAGGTGGCTGCAGCGATCCAGGCCGCCCGCTCACGCTACCCGGAGTCTCGCCTCGTGGTGGTGTTCCAACCCCACCTGTACACGCGGACCCGGGATTTCGCAGCGGAATTCGCTCACGCGCTCGCGGGCGCGGACGTCGTGTGGATCACCGAGATCTATCCCGCCCGGGAGGCGCCCATCCCCGGAGTGGACGCGGCACTCGTGGCCAGGCACCTCGAGGAGACCAGAGGCGGCACCGGGACGGGGAGAAAAGGGCCCGACGTCCGGCTCCATGCGGAGCTGGATGGACTGGCCGACGAGCTGAAGTCGAGGCTACGTAGCGGCGACGTGTGCCTCACTCTGGGCGCGGGGTCGATCGAGCGTGTGGGCCCGGAGCTCGCGGCTGCGCTCGCAGGCCGGAAGGGGGAGAGGGGAGATGTATAGAGGCACCCGGCTGCTCATCCTCGTGAGCGTGGCGATGGTCTTGACCTTGCTCGCTCCTCGGGCCCCCGAGGCGCTGGCCCACGCCGAGCTGTTCCGGATCGGCGACGTTCGGGTGGAGGGCAATGCCTACCTCACGCGCGAGGAGGTGCTGGACGTCCTGCGACTGAGCCCGGACGGGAGCATATGGGACGATCCCAAGCCAATGGAGACGCGACTGGAGGGCCACCCGCTCGTGCTGTCGGCTCGTGTGTACCGGAACTTTCCCAACGGGCTTTCGGTGGAGGTCGTCGAGCGCAGCCCGGTCGCGCTCGTCTCGACTCCGGTCCTGGTGCCGATCGATCGCGAGGGGCGTTTCCTGCCGATCGATCCGGCGGGGCACCGGTTGGACCTTCCACTTGTCGCTCGTCACCGGCAGGGCGCGGGCTGGGATCGGGTCGACGAGATCGCGGCGTTGACGCCGGCGGAGCTGCGCACCCTTGCCGCCGAGGTCGAACGGCTCGCGGAGATCGATCCTGATCTGCTCGCTTCTGTCTCGGACCTCGCCCTGGATCGAGGAGGGGACGTCCTGCTGCGACTGGCAGAGCCCTCCGTCACCTTGCGCTACCGGCCTCCGCTCGCCCCCCGGAGGCTCCAGGAAGGCTTGCGGGTGCTCGGCGATGCCCTGGAACGTGAACCCGACCTGATTCCGACGTCGGTCGACCTCCGATTCGCCGACCAGGTGGTCGTGCAGTTTTTCGAGTCTCGAGAACCGTGACGGGCCTGCGAAGGAGATGACGATGCGTTCGACCCTCATCGCCGGATTGGACATCGGCACCACAAAGACGTGCGCCGTGATCGCGGAGCTGATCGGAGAGGGGCGCCGCCGGCCCGAGCTGAAGATCCTGGGCGTTGGGCAGGCGCGCACCTCAGGCGTCCGGCGCGAGGTGGTCACCCACATCGAAGAGACGACCGAGACCATCCAGAAGGCATTGAAGGAGGCGGAGCTGATGGGCGGCGTCTCCGTGGATCGCGTCTGGGCGGGGATCAGCGGCGACCACATCGAGGCGCACTCCTCGCTCGGGGTGGTCGCAGTCGGAGGCGACGAGATCCGAAAAGGGGACCTCGAGCGGGTGCACGAGGTAGCGCGCGCCGTCGCTCTGCCTCCCGATCGGGAGTTCCTGCATGCCATCCCTCAGGAGTACCTCGTAGATCAGCGGCGGGGCATCAAGGATCCGATCGGGATGTCCGGGACCCGACTGGAAGCGGAGGTCTACCTGGTCTCCTGCTCGTCGCCGGCTGCGAACAACATCCGCCGCGCGGTGTCCCGGGCCGGATACAGGGTCCAGTCCCTCGTGCTCACACCCCTGGCTACGGCCCGTGCGGTCCTGACCGAGGACGAGAAAGAGGTGGGGGTCGCCCTGGTCGAGATCGGCGCATCCACCACGCAGATGGCCGCTTTCTACGAAGGCAAGATCCGCCATGTCGGCCTGCTTCCCTTTGGAGGTGACACGGTGACCAACGACCTCGTACGGGGCCTGTCCATTCCCTTCAGCGAGGCGCTGCGGGCGAAGGAGCAGCACGCCGTTGCCTTTGCCCAACTCGTCGATCCCCAGGAGACGGTGGAGCTGCCTGGTCCAAGCCCAGGCCAGAAACGACACGTGGCGCGCGAGCTCATCGCGCACATCGTAGAGCAGCGGCTCGACGAGCTGTTCGGCCTGGTCCAGGAGGAGCTCGAGCGTCAGGACCTCCTGGACCGACTCGGCGCCGGAGTCGTGCTCACCGGGGGCACGGCCGCCCTGCAGGGCATCGTGGAGATGGGCGGCCAGGTCTTTTCCTCGCCGGTCCGCATCGGGTTGCCTGGCGAGGGGCTCTCGGGACTCGCGGAGTCGGTCCGGAGGCCGCGATTCGCGGCAGTCACCGGCCTCTGTCTTCACGGAGCGGATCGCTACCACGAGACCGGAGAGGGGGCGTCCACCCTCTCTTCAGGCGCGCTTGCCCGGGTCGGAGCCTGGATTCGGGAGTTTTTCTGAGTGTGCACGCGAGCACGGGGGATGAGGCGTTCCCCGCACAGGGACGATCGGTTGGACTTTTCCCCAGCAATCAGGAGGAGGATGAGATGATGATCTTCGAGTTCGAGGATACGGCGGCACAGAACGCCCGAATGAAGGTGATCGGAGTTGGCGGGGCGGGCGGAAACGCCGTGAACCGTATGGTGGACGAGGATCTCGAAGGTGTGGAGTTCATCTCCGCCAACACCGACGCGCAGGCTCTCAAGGCCTCGCGCTCGGGAATCACCAT
>SLCK01000030.1 GCA_007125845.1 Gemmatimonadota bacterium | reverse complement strand
CGTCGTGCCGGCCCGCAACGAAGCCCGAAACATCGAGCGCTGCCTGACTTCGCTCACCCTGCAGGACTACCCCGACTTCGAGGTGATCGTGGTGGACGACGGGTCGTTCGATGGGACCGGGGAGCTGGCGCGGGGCGTGCCGCGGGGGAACGCCGGGCGCCTCGTAGTGATCGAAGGGGCTCCGCTTCCCGACGGGTGGTTCGGGAAGCCGTGGGCCTGCCACCAGGGGGCGATGGCGGCCGGCGGGAGGCTCCTCCTCTTCACGGACGCCGACACCCACCATGCTTCCCCTCTCCTTCGCCGGGCCGTCGCGGCCATGCGCGAGGACGGCGCCCGGGTGCTCTCCCTCATGGGCTTTCAGGAACTCGGGGGGTTCGGCGAGCGCCTGGTCCAGCCGCACCTCTTCACTCTCCTCGCCATGCGCTACCGGGATGCGTCCCGTCCGATCGGTTCGGGCGAATCGGGAGACGCGATCGCGAACGGTCAGTACATTCTCGTGGAGCGGGAGGCCTACGAAGGGGTCGGAGGCCACGAGGCCGTGAAGGGGGAGGTGGTCGAGGACCTCCGACTCGCCCAGGTTCTGACGGGAGCGGGGCACACCCTCACCCTCCGGAATGCCGAGGAGGACTTTTCCACGAGAATGTACCGATCGCTGCGTGAGGTCATCGACGGCTGGACGAAGAACATGGCGGTCGGCGCGCTCCAGGCGGGCGGCCGCTGGGGCCGGTGGGCCCTCCCCGGCATCATAGGGTACCTGGTGGCGTTCTGGGTGGCCCCGCCCCTCCTCCTCGCTCTCGAGGTCGGGCTTCGGATGGCCGGGGAGACGGGCTCCGCGCCCCTCCTCCTCTGGTCGAGCCTCACCGTCGGCGTGAGCACCCTCATCTGGGGAGCGATCCTCGTCCGATTCTCCGTCTTTCCCGGCTACGCCCTCCTCTACCCCCTCGGCGCGGGACTGGCCGCCTGGATTGCCCTGCGGAGTCGGTGGCGGGGACGACGGCGGATCGAGTGGAAGGGTCGCCGGTACGGGGAAGATGGGGGTGGGCCTGCGGCGGCAGGGAGCGCGGCCGGAGAGCAGTGACGATGTCGAAGAAGTCCACGGCAGACGTCGAGAGGGCACGGCTGCTGAAGCGGATCGCTCGGGAAGAGGGGTTCGAGATGGCGGGCATCTGCCGCCCGGAGCCCTCAGAGCACGTCGAGTTCCTGAGGGACTGGCTCGCAGCCGATCGGCACGGCCGGATGGCGTACCTCGCCCGCCCGGACGCGCTTGCGCGGCGCGAGGATCTCAGGCTCACCTTTCCGGAGGTCCGGAGCGTGCTCGTGGTCGCTCACGAGTACTTCGCAAAGGACCCCGCCGGGGTGCCCGCCGACCGGTCACGAGGGGTGATCGCCAGGTATGCCCGGGGGCGCGACTACCACCGGGTCGTGCACGGGGGGTTGCGCCGGGTCGGCCGCCGCTTCCAGGAGGCCCTGGGGGAGCCCGTGAGGGCGCGTCCCTACGTGGACACCGGACCGATCCTGGAGCGGGAGCTGGCCCAACGGGCCGGACTCGGGTGGTTCGGCCGCAACACGATGCTCATCCATCCCAGGAGAGGCTCGTACTTCTTCCTCGGGTTCCTCCTCCTCGACGTCGAGCTCGAGCCCGATGAAGCCGAGGTCCGGGACCACTGCGGAAGCTGCCGGGCCTGCCTCGACGCCTGCCCCACGGGAGCGCTTCTCGGGCGGGATGCGTCCGGAGCGCCGGTGATGGACGCGACCCGCTGCATCTCCTACCTGACCATCGAGGAGCCGGGCCCGATTCCAAGGGAGCTCAGACCCCTCATCGGAAACCGGGTCTACGGGTGCGACATCTGCCAAGAGGTTTGTCCATTCAACGTGAAGTTCGCCCAGGAGGCGACCCAGCCAGGGTACGCGGCCCGGGGGCCGGGGGAGCGGCCGGTGGGGGTGCACCCGGATCCCTTGTATTCCGACGCCTGGCATCCGGGTACCGATGCGCCCCCGCTGACGGAACTCCTCGCCGTTGCGTTGTCGGAAGAATCCTGGGAAGCGTTCTCCCGGGGCTCAGCGATCCGCCGGGCGGGGCGGGCGGGATTTGCCCGGAACGTCTGTGTGGCCCTGGGAAACTGGCTTTCCGGTTCGGACGAGCCATCAGAGGAGGCCGTTACGGTGCTGGCTCGGGCGCTCTCCGACCCGGACCCACTGGTTCGAGGGCATGCGGCCTGGGCGCTCGGTGAGGTTGCCACGTCTGCTGTCGTCGAGCTGCTTTCGAGGCGAGTCGAAGCCGAACCGAACTCCTGGGTTGGGTCGGAGATCACCGCGGCACTGGAGTCGTCCCGGCCAGCCAGGAAGTAGGCTGTCAGGAACGTCCGATATCCCCGGTTCGTCCCCACCGCCTCCGTAGCCGCGGAAGGTGGCGACCAACGTGGAGCCGATGGCCCGGGTCACCACCGATGGGTTAGGAGGAGGTGCACGTCCATGACGTTCGTGCCGGCGGACCCTGCGATGTGGAGGTCGCCTAAGGCCTGGAGCCGCTCGAGGCCGTAGCGGTCCGAACCGTCCGTCCGGACCGAGGCGTCGATGCTGAACCCGGAGAAGCGGCTCCAGGCGGAGGGGTGAGGTCCGGGGGTGGGCCGCCCCTCGACTCTACACGCCCCTTCGACCGCTGAGGAGCTGGAGGACGAGCACAACCAGGGCGATGACCAGGAGGAGGTGGATGAGGTTCCCCACGGCCGCAGTGGTGAACCCCAGGAGCCAGAGGATGAGGAGCACGACGAGGATCGTCCAGAGCATGTGGGCCTCCTTTGCGGGGCAACTGCGGAAACTCGTCTGAACCCGAACGCAGGTGGAGGGGGCGGAATCGACTCCCCCTCGGACCAACTTCGCCCATAGTGGCGTGATCTGCCCCACGCTGTCCAGGGTGGAGATTTGGATGAGCGGCGAGGCTCGATCCGAAGCGGTGGAGGAAGGAGGCCGCGCCGATCCGAGCCCCGTCCTCCAACCCGGCCTGTGCGGAACCTAACCCCACGGTTCACCTCGGGCCGCACTTTCCGTTGGAAACCTAGGCCACACGCAGCGTGCCCCGGCTCGTCCACCGAAACTCCTGGGCAAGAAAGGGAATTGGGAGTTAGGATGGAATGGCTGCGCGACCCGCCATGGTTCCCAGCCTGCGACCTCCCGAGAGGTCCGGTGTCGCCGAAATCCTGCTGCATGAACTCCCCCAGCCGGAGGTGCTCATGGTGAAGAAGGACGATCACCAGTTCGTCCCGGACTCCGAGTCCCTGTCCTTCCCTGACGATACGGTGGTTGGCATCGTCGACGAGCCGGACGACGCGACGTCAGCCGTGGAAGAGTTGATGGCGACCGGGATTTCAGAGGATGACATCCATGTGCTGTGCGGTGAGTCGGGAGCCCGGCGCCTGGATCCCTCCGGAAGAGGCCATGGTCTGCTGGGAAGGATGCATCGAATCGTCCAGCACTACGGCGACCAGGAGGTTACCCACGTCCAGCGACAGGCCACGGAGTTGCGGGAGGGAAAGTTTCTCATCGCCGCGCCTGCTGAGAGTGATGAGGAAGCAGAACAGGTGGCAGAGATCTTGAAGTCCAGCAGAGGCCATTTCATCAACCATTACACGGGCATGGCGATTCGCGCGCTGGAACCGTGAGCCAGCGAGCTCGACAATCCCGGGTCGCTTCCGGCCAGCACCGGCGAGGCCGCGACGCCGTGTATCACGACCTCCGGCTGGGGCGTGGACTGGAGCGTTGGGAACCACGTCCGCGATCCCTGGAAGGGAACCGCGCGCCTTCCTTCCCTACCTTTTTATCCCACCCGTCGACGGTGACTCAACATGGCCGGAGCACCGCGGTCCGCCGCCCCTCGGAAGGACACGTCCCTGCTCCGGCTTCTTTTACTGGCTCTCGGGTCGGGCGTTGTGGCGGCGATCGCGGTTGCCGCGTTCAAGCTGCTGATTCTCGGTACCGAGTGGCTTGCCGTCGGATGGGTCGGGGACGGCTGGGGCGATCTTCCCCCCCTCATGGTCTTGCTCGTGCCCGCCGCGGGCGGGCTTCTCGTGGGCATCGCGCTCATGGCCGGAGGAGTTCGGGAAGAGGAACCGGACCACGGGGTTACGGAGGTCATCAGGGCGGCCACGATGGACCTCGAGGAGTTTCCGCACCGCGAGGTCCCGCTGAAGGTGTCGCTCGCGGCGGTGTCTCTAGGCACCGGGGCCTCGCTCGGGCCTGAGGATCCGGCGGTGGAAATCGGAGGGGCGGCGGGGGAATGGCTCGGTCGCCGGCAACAACTCGAACACGACTCGGTCCGGACCCTGGTCGCCTCCGGAGCTGCGGGTGGGATCAGTGCTCTCCTCTACACGCCACTGGCCGGAGTGCTCTTCTCCATCGAGGTGTTCGCAGTTCGCGTCCGGAGTCGCGCCATCGTCCTCGTGACGGCCTCCGCCCTGGTGGCATGGTTGGGGATGCGCATACTGCTTCCGAGGGCCCAGCTCGATCTCCGCGTTCCCGTCGGCGCGCTTGAACTGCTCCCGATGCGCGGGCTCCTCTTCTGTCTCGGGCTGGGGATCCTGGCCGGACTCGTGTCCGTCGGACAGATCCTGCTCACCTACGGGATCCGTCGCGGATTCGTGCGCGGCGTACCCGTACCCGGATGGCTGAAACCCGCCATCGGCGGTCTCCTGCTCGGCGCGGTTGGGCTGGTGCTCCCCCAGCTTCTGGGTACTGGCTATGGGACCACCGAGTCTCTGGTTGGCGGAGAAATGCCCGCTCCGGCGCTGCTCGCTGCGCTGCTCGTCGGAAAGATGCTGTTGACGGCCGTGAGCTTTGGCAGCGGATTGCTGGGGGGGTTCTTCGCTCCGGCGTTCTTCATCGGGACCACGCTGGGTGCTTTGCTCGCCGCGTCTGCCGGCGGATGGCTCGCGCCGGGAGTGGGACCAGGAACCCTCGCACTCATGGGCACCGCCGCCGCGCTCGCCGGAATGGTCCATGCGCCCCTCACGGCAGCGGCGACAGCAGCCGCGCTATCCGGTTCCTGGGGGCTTGCCCCCCATCTTCTGGCAGCTACTTTCGCAAGCTCCTGGACGGCACGACTGATCCTTCGCAGCTCGCTCTACACCTATCCGATATCGGATCAGGATTCGGCTGCTCATTCTTCGGCATCCGACTTCCGGGACCAGCCCGATCTGGTGTGAGCCTACCGTCCCGATGGGCACGGCGGCACATCGCTTCTCCCATGGACCAAGTTCAAGCTCAAGCGGCCGTCATGTTGGACGTGGTCATTATATTCTCGGTGCTCCTGGTCATCTCCATCGTCGCCCGGGGGGCTCGGGGGGTATGGCCTGAATGGAGCCGTGGCCCTCTAGATCCCTCTCGGACCGGAGGAAGAAATGAGCGTTCTGATAGG